>JBBRNQ010000115.1:0-13365 GCA_038230235.1 Actinomycetales bacterium | reverse complement strand
GACGAGCTCGCCACCCTGCGCCCCTCCCGGGCGGAGGTGCTCGCCGAGGGAGGCGGGTGGGCGGTCATCATCCCGGGACTACCGGTCCACGGTGACGGGCAGACCTTCGACGAGGCCCTGGACGACGCGATCTCCGGCCTGCGCGACTACGCGCACGACTGGAACAAGCGCCTCCGAGCCGCCCCCAACCACGCCGTCAACCGGCCGGTGGTCCAGCTCGTCGAGCTCTCCACCGACACCCAGCTGCGCGACTGGCTCCTCGGCGGCGCCCTGACGGCGACCACCGATCCTGGCAGAGCTGCCCGCCGTCCCGCGTGAACGCCGGCTCCCGGGCCGACCACAACCGCTTCTGCCTCCACGAGGGGTGGGAGGTGGTGCGTGATGCCCGTGGTCGAGCGGTCGGTCATCACCTCACGTACGAGCTGCAGCTGCACGACGGCGCCATCCTGCGGACCCGCATCTCGCACCCGGTCAACACGGTGACCTACGGTGCGCGCCTGTGGCGGACCATCCTGCGCGACCAGCTGGTGGTGTCCGAGAAGGAGTTCTGGGACTGCGTCAGGGACGGCACCCTCCCCGACCGAGGCGACCACGAAGACAGCCCCCCCGAGCGAGCCCTTCCCGCCGGGCTGGCCTACCAGCTCATCCACGTCGCCCACGTGCCGGAGCGCGAGGTCATGGCGATGACCCCGGACCAGGCCATCGCCCGGATGACCGAGCACTGGTCGAGGCCCGGGCCGACGTCGAGAACCCCGCAGGCATCGAGAACCCCGCAGGCACCGCAGGCGTGACACCGTGTGCCACCACGCCCACCGCGCTGCGGTTCATGGGCCATCTCGACGATCGCCTTGTCGAGCCGGGCCTACCGCATCGTCGCTGACAACACCGTCTCCACCGTGATGTCGTACGCGGCCTGCAACCCGGGCAGCTCAAACCGTGGCTGGCCCAGCCACCGCAGGTGCGCACCGGTCCAGGCCGTCCCGCCCGACGCGACTCGACGGGTGCAAATCTCCTCCTGCAGGGATCGAAAGAACTGCCCGTGCCCGTTTGCAGCCGTCCGGCCACCCCTGCGAGTCGGACGCGTACTCGCCCTCGGCAGCTCGCTGCGGCGCTCCCACCCCCCGTCTCAGGACCCCCGCGGCTGCCCCCGGGGACAAGCGAAGCCGAGACCGAATGAGGCCGGTCTCGGCCCACCTGCTCATTCCCCGTTGAGGAATACCTCAGAGCTTCACCTTGACGCCGCCGGAGAGCACGGAGTCATGGAGCTCCAAGCTCGCCAGTTTGGCGTCCTTGGGGATGTCGAAGACGACGGTCCCTTTGACCGTGTTCCCCGGGTTGATCTGGTTGTAGAACGTGTTCGAATCCTTCAAGAACATCGAGGCCTTGGCGTCCGCTGAGTACTCCTGGCCGCTGGGATTGAAGGCTTTCTGGGCACTGGCGTCAAGAGCCTGGGCCGACTCACCGATGTTCTTGACAGCGACGGAGATGAGGCAGAACTGGCCCTGTGCCGTGCTGTCCAGCGGACTGGTCCCTACGGATGCGTGGCCGCAGTCGACCTTCGTTACAGTGAACTGGAACTGGCCGTCCAGAACTGGCGTGTTCATGCCCGCCTCCGCTGGCGCGGCGGCCGAGTTGGCCGGGGGCGTAGCCGTGGTCCCTGACGAACCCCCGCTTGCCTTGACAGCGATGAAGACCAGTACGAGCGCCAAGAGCCCAGTGAGGATCTTGTGACGTCTGAACCAGTTCTTCTTCCTCTCCCCCACGGCCCCCCTCTGCGATTGAGGTGTGATACATCGCCGTCAGGAGGCACCCTAGGAGGCGTCCCCTGAGTGAGGAGTCACCCGATGCCCCGTTTACCTGGCGGTCCGGCTCGCGACCTGCCCGCGTGCCCACGCCCCGGCCACAACGACCGCAAGATCGTCAAGGACGGCCAGTACGGGAACCCACCCCGGCAGCGGTTCCGCTGCTCCCACCGGGATGACCACAGGGACTTCCACCGCTTCGTGCCGCAGGTCCCCCGACACACGGCCCACGAGGCGACCTGCGACACCTGCGACACCACGGTCGCGTCGCACCTTGGTCCGGTGACGGGACGCCGCTACGACTTCCCAGTACGCGAGGTCGCGGCGGCTCTCGTCGCGGTCGGTGGCGGCGCCTCGTACCAGCGTGCCGCGCTCCGCGCACGCGTCGCGTCCGGGCGCGACCTGGGCGAGGGTTCCTCGGGAGGGAACGCGGTCGCGGAGTGGCTCGACACCCTCGCGCGGGTCGTCTTGGCCGACCAGGCCGAGACGAGCTGGCCCGAGACTCTCATCTTGGACTCGACCCGGTTCATGGTTGAGAACACCCGCACCGGGACGCAGAAGCTGGCGTTCAACGTTCTCGGCGCGTACGGCTACCCGACCGAGGGCCACCCCCGGGTGTGGGCCCTCGCGGCCTACCACCACGCCCGGGGGGTCGAATGGGCGCACTTCCTGCGCACGCTCGACACCACGACTCCGCCCCGGCTCGTCATCACCGACAACGCCTCCGAGGCCGGGAACGCCGTGCGGCGGGTCTGGCCGGCCACGCCGGGGCCGTCGCTGCCGGTGCCGTTCGTGACGCACTGCGAGCACCACCTGCGCGAGAACGCCCGCGCCGCCCTGAAGACCGACCGCGTGGACCACTGGGGCTCGATGCGGATGGAACGGCTCAACGACGCCTTCCGCACCCTCGACGGATGGGACGCCTTCACCGCGGCGGTCCAGCATCCACGGCTGACCGCCTCACGCACCTGGGTCCAGGCCAACCACGACCTCGTCGTCTCCCAGGTCGGACCCCGGGACCTGCTGCCCGACCACCACTCCACCGCCGCGCTCGATGCCCACCTCGGCACCGTGCGGGACTACCTGGACTCCCGCTCGTTCGTGCTGCGCAACCAGCGCCGCACGACCCTGATGCTCGGGCTCGTCCGCCTCCACCTCAACGGCACCGACAACCCCCGCCGCTACACCGAACTGCTCCGCAGCTGGCTCACTGCGAACGCCGGCGTCGCCCCCGCCCAGCGCACCGGATACGACGCAGGAACCAGCAATCAGCTCCCCCCGCAGCAACGGGCAGCCAGCACACTCCGCTGCTGACTGCATCATCGAAGGCGCGCGTGTCGCGGCAAATCCGTGTACGCGTGCTGCTGATTCACCGGGGCTGGTCGGGTATTCCTACGGCGGCCAGCTTCTCACCGATATCCGCTGGACGGGCCTGATAGACAAGGCTCATGACTTCAGACTCGGAGCCGTCCTATGCCCTGCGGCCGATGGATCCCGGCGATCGTGGACCCGCCTTGGACATGTTCTGGCGTGCCTTCGGGTGGGGAGCCCGCCCCGAGGACGTAGACGGCGTGTTCTCCGATCGCGCCATCGAGCTGGAACGCACCGTCGTGGCCGTCGACACCGACTCGGACGAGATCGTGGGGACGACCAGTGCCTACTCCCTGACGATGACCATGCCGGGAGGAGCTCTTGTACCCGTCGCCGGCGTGCACCTCGTGGCGGTCGAGCCCACCCACCGCAGGCGCGGCGTGATGTCGACCATGACGCGTCATCAGCTGGAGGGGCTCGTGGACGGTGGAGAGGCCGTTGCTGCCCTCTGGACCACCGACCCCGCCCTCTACCAGCGCTTCGGGTACGGGCTCGCGACGTGGCGCTCGCGCATCACGCTCGACCTCGCACGGGCGAGGTTCTCCCCACGGGCAGTGGCCCTCGCGTCGTCGTCCTCCGCGCAGTTGAGGCACCTGTCCGTGGGCGATGCGCTGCCCCACCTCGCTGTCGTCCACGAGCAGGTCGTCGGCTCGAGGCCGGGTGTGCTGGCGCGCTCGGAGAGCCGCTGGAACTTCCTGATGCGCCTCGAGGACGGCGAGCCGGAGGTCGTGGTCGCCCTAGGCCCCGAGGGACCGGTCGGATACGTCGCCTACCGGATCCGGCCCGGCCAATCCCCCGACGCACCGGGCGGCGACGTGGAGGTCCAGGAGATCAGCGCAGAAGACCCGGCTACGCACGCACAGCTGTGGCGCCACCTGATGGGACTCGACCTGATGCGGACCGTGTCAGCCCTGCGGCCCCTGCCCGATCCGCTTGCGCACCTGCTCGTCGACCTGCGCCACCTGCACGCCACGGTCGACGACGCCCTGTGGGTTCGCCTCATCGACCTGCCCCGTGCTCTCGGACAGCGTGCCTTCGCAGCCCCCATCGACCTGGTCCTGCAGGTCACCGATGCCGTGCTGCCCGCCAACGCTGGGCGGTGGCGCGTGAGCGTGGACGCGGCGGGGGCACCAGGCGTTGTCAGGCGCACCCGTGACGACGCCGATCTGTCGCTCGACATCTGCGACCTCGGCGCGGCTCATCTCGGCGCCACGCAGCTGGCAGATCTCGCCCTGGCCGGGCGCGTTCACGAGCACACTCCGGGCGCCCTCGCAGCCGCCTCTCTGGCCTGGTCCTGGTCGCCCACCGCAACGTGCCCCGAGATCTTCTGACGACCGAGCTTGCTGACCGCGGCCCATCGGCAAGGGCGCGGCGTCTCGCGGCCGGATTTATCACACCGCAATCGCAGAGGGGGCCCACGGCTGGGGTCGCTGGGGGCGGCGCGACGACCGCGCCCGGGGCGACATTCTCGGTCCAGTTGTCGCCGTCCCAGTAGCGCTGGGTGCCGTCGGGCTGCGGATACCATCCGGGGGGTGTCTTGATTGGCTGGTCGACCGACATGGGGTGCCTCCTAAGGGCTGATATAGGCAGTGTCTCGCTTGTCGGTCTCGGCCAGAAGGGAACAACGTCCTGAGGTGGCGCACGCGGCCTCATACGCAACTGGCTGTCGCATGTCGGAAATGACTGTCTAGTCTTGGTTGAGACAATGAGTCATGTCGCGACTGGAGCCGTTGGTATTTCGGGCCGGAGACGTGCAGGTCCTGAAATGGTGCTGCGCTCCTCGACAAGGCATGAACGAGGTGATGTGGTCTGCTGACTCGCGCGACTGGGCCCAGCCCGGTTACCTCAGCGCGTCTGCCACCGCCACGATCGTGCGCAACGCGACCGACCTGCGCTACTCCGACGTCAACCACCCCATCGTGCTGATGCACGTGGGGAAGGCCTCGTACGAGCCGGAGTCGAAGGTGTCCAGCTTCCGCGGGAACACCCTGGCGGCCCTCCCGACGATCATCGCGTGGTATCAGGCTCGCGGTTACCGGTTCGTGGACATGTACAACCGCAGCTGACCCTCGCTCACCCCAAGAAGCAGGCGCCGCAACCGGTTACTTGAGGAGCTGTCGTGCCATCACGATGCGCTGCACCTGGTTGGTGCCCTCGTAGATCTGGGTGATCTTCGCGTCGCGCATCATCCGCTCGACGGGGAAGTCGCGGGTGTAGCCGGCGCCGCCGAGGACCTGCACCGCGTCGGTCGTCACCTGCATGGCCATGTCGGCGGCGTAGCACTTGGCCGCGGCACCGAAGAACGTGAGGTCGGCGTCACCGCGCTCCGACTTGGCGGCGGCGACGTAGGTCAGCTGACGGGCGGCCTCGAGCTGCATGGCCATGTCGGCGAGCATGAACTGGATGCCCTGGAACTCGGCGATGTGCTTGCCGAACTGCGAGCGCTCCTTGGCGTAGGCGATGGCGAAGTCGAGCGCCCCCTGGGCGATGCCGACGGCCTGCGCGCCGATCGTGATGCGGGTGTGGTCGAGGGTGCGCAGGGCGATCTTGAGGCCCTCGCCCTCGGCGCCGACGATGCGGTCGCCGGGGATGCGCACGTGGTCGAAGATCAGCTCGCGGGTGGGGCTGCCCTTGATGCCGAGCTTGCGCTCCTTGGCCCCGAAGGTGAAGCCCTCGTCGGACTTCTCGACAACGAAGGCCGAGATGTTCGCCCCCCGGCGGCCGTCGGGGTCGGTGACGGCCAGCACGGTGTAGTACTCCGAGATGCCGGCGTTGGTGATCCACGACTTCTGGCCGGTGAGGACCCAGTCGTCGCCGTCGCGCACGGCCTTGCACTTCATCGCCGCGGTGTCGGAGCCGGCTTCGCGCTCCGACAGGCCGTAGGAGAAGCTCGACTCCCCTGCGGCGAGCGGCGTGAGGTACTTCTTCTTGATCGCCTCGTCGCCTCCGAGGATGACGGGCATCGAGCCGAGCTTGTTGACCGCCGGGATGAGCGAGCTGCTCGCGCAGACCCGGGCGACCTCCTCGATGACGATGCAGGTCGCGAGCGCGTCCGCCCCGACGCCGCCGTACTCCTCGGGCACGTGGGGGGCGAAGAAGTCGCTGGCGACGAGGGCGTCGTGCGCCTCCTGCGGGTAGCGCGCGTCCTCGTCCACCGCCGCCGCGTACGGGGCGATCTTGTTCTCCGCCACCGCCCGCACCGCCTCACGGATGGCCTCGTGGTCCTCGGAGATGGCAAAGAGGGGGTACGTGTCTTGCGCAGCGCTGCTCATGGCTTCACGCTACGCCCGGTACGACGCCGCCACCCCCACACCGGGTGTGCGTCGCCTCACCCTGCCCTCGCCGACGCGCCGGACCGCCGCGGCTGGCTCCGGGGGGCATCACCCGTCGAGCCCGAAGGACACCCCGGCCCGCTCCTCGACCTGCGCGAAGAGCGCCTTCTGCACGGCAGCGTCGCGCGACGCCCCGCTCGACCCGACCAGGTGCGGAGCCCCGGTCATCTCACCGGGACCGGACGGCCCGACGTACGAACCGCCGGGCAGGTCGGGGTCGGTGGCCGCCATGAGGGTCGGCCAGGCACCGGCCTCGGCGGTCTGGATGAAGATCCCCGCCCTGGCGACGAGGTCCTGGAGGGGTTTGACGATCGAGGCGCCCATGTTCTTCTGCAGGTTGGTCGATGAGTACCCGGGGTGCGCGGCGACCGACCGCACCGACGAGCCGGCGAGGGTGAGCCGCCGCTGCAGCTCGTACGCGAGCATGAGGTCGGCGAGCTTGCTCTGCCCGTAGGCCGGCCAGCGGCGGTAGGCGCGGTGCTCCCAGTTGAGGTCGGCGAGGTCGATCGACCCCATCCGGTGCGCCTGCGACGAGAGCCACACCACCCGGTCGGTGAGGCGGGGCAGCAGCAGCGCGGTCAGCGCCGCGTGGCCGATGACGTTGGTGCCCAGCTGCGACTCGAAACCGTCGACGGTGCGCGACAGCGGTGGCGCCATCACCCCGGCGTTGTCGATGAGCACGTCGACCGGCCCGGTGCCGCCGTCGAGACCTGAGGCGAAGGCGTGGACCGACGCCAGGTCGGCCAGGTCGAGCTGGGCGACCTCGGAGGCCCCGCCGACCTCGCGCTGGGCGGCCTGCGCCCGGTCGGGGTCGCGGCAGGCCATCACGACGCGAGCGCCCTTGCGCGACAGCACTTTGGCTGCCTCCAGCCCGATGCCGGAGTTGGCCCCGGTGAGGACGATGGTGCGGCCCGTCTGGTCGGGCACGGTGCTGGGGGTCCAGCGGGTGGAGGTGGTGGCCATGGCTCAGTCCTGCAGGTGGGGGATGACGTCGCTCTCGAAGAGGTCGATGCCGCTGGTGTCGTAGGCCGCCTCGGTGAAGTAGGTGATGGCGTAGGTCATCCCCTGCTTCTTGAGCGCCGTGAGGTTGTGCAGGATCTGCTCGGGCGTGCCCACGGTGGGACTCGACTTCATCCCCTCGATCTGCCCGCGCACGATCTCGTCGGGCACCCCTGCGCGCAGGTAGTGGTCGACCAGCCAGTCGAGCCGGTCCTGGACCTCCCGCTCGCTGTGCCCGATGATCACGTTGTAGTTGGCGCTGCGCACGATGGAGCCGAAGTCGCGCCCGATCTCGTCGCAGTGGCCCTTGAGCACCTCGCTCTTGTGCGCGAAGGTCTCGGGGGTGCCGTCGAAGTTGGTGTAGTCGGCGTACTTCGCGGCGATCTTCAGCGTGACCTTCTCGCCACCGCCGGCCACCCACATCGGGATGCCGTTCTCCGCCGACCCGGCGACTTCGGTGCCCTGCAGCGGCCGCGGCGAGCAGATGGCTCCGTCGACCTGGTAGTACTTCCCGTCGTGCGTCGCCTTGCCCTGCGTCCACATCTGACGGAAGATCTCGACCCCGTCGCGCAGCGCCCCGAGCCGCTCCCCCGCCGAGGGGAAGCCGTAGCCGTAGGCGCGCCACTCGTGCTCATACCACCCGCCGCCGATGCCCATCTCGACCCGGCCGCCCGAGATGACGTCGATGGTGGCCGCGACCTTCGCGAGGTAGGCGGGGTTGCGGTAGGCCATGCACGTGCACATCTGGCCGAGCCGCACGCGGGAGGTCGAGGCGGCGTAGGCGGCCATGAGCGACCACGCCTCGTGCGTGGCCTCGTCGGAGGGCACCGGCACGGTGTGGAAGTGGTCGTAGACCCAGATCGACTCCCACTCGCGGTTGCGGTCGGCCCTGGTGGCCAGGCCGAGCATCGTGCCCCAGTGCTGCGCTGGGTCGATGCCGACGAGGTCGAACCTCCAGCCCTGGGGGATGAACAGACCGAATCGCACGGTGACGCCTTCCGTTGGCAGGGTGGCCGGCGCCCCTCGGCACCGCCAGCACCCACCCTACGAGGCGAGCCCGGGGGACGGCACCTCCGGCTTCGCCACCTCTTGTCGTCGCGATCTCATGCCTCTATAGTGTTAATTAGTTAGCACTATAGGAGACCAGATGATCGCCTTCGTCCTCGACACCCGCTCCGGGGTCTCGCCCTACCTCCAGCTCGTGCACCAGGTGCGCCAGGCCCTGCGGCTCGGGCTGCTCGAGACCGGCGACCAGCTCCCCACCGTCAAGGAGGTCGTCGCCGTGCTGGCGATCAACCCCAACACGGTGCTCAAGGCCTACCGCGAGCTCGAGCGGGAGGGGCTCGTGGAGGCCCGCCCCGGCTCGGGCACCTTCGTCACCCGCACCCTCGCCGACGGCTCGCTCGCCGCCCACGCGGGGCTGCGACGCGAGCTTCAGCGGTGGCTCGGGAGGGCCCGCACCGCCGGCCTCGACGACGAGAGCATCGAGGCGCTCGTCGCCGACACCGTCCGGTCCGAGCGGGAGGCCGTCGCATGACCGGCCCGCCGGTGCTGCGGTGCATCGGCCTCGGACGTCGCTACGGCCGGCGCTGGGCCCTGCAGGACTGCGACCTCGAGGTCCCGGCGGGACGCGTCACCGGGCTGGTGGGACCCAACGGGTCCGGCAAGTCGACCCTGCTCGGGCTCGCGACCGGCATGGTCCGACCCACCGCCGGCACGATCGAGGTCTGCGGTGGGGACCCCGCGGTCGACGCGCACCAGCTGGCCAGGGTCGGCTACGTGGCCCAGGACTCCCCCCTCTACGCCCAGCTCAGCGTCGAGGACCACCTCCAGCTCGGGCGCCGGCTCAACGAGCGCTGGGACGACGCCGGCGCCCGGGTCCGGGTGGCCGCGCTGGGCCTCGACCCCCGCCAGCGGGCGGGCACGCTGTCTGGAGGTCAACGGGCCCAGCTGGCGCTGACCCTCGGGCTGGCCAAGCGGCCCGAGCTGCTCGTGCTCGACGAGCCGGCGGCCAGCCTCGACCCGCTGGCCCGGCGAGACCTCCTGCGGGCCCTCATGGAGGCGGTGGCCGACCAGGGGCTGAGCGTCATCCTCTCGTCGCACGTCGTCTCCGACCTCGAGCGCGTCTGCGACCACCTGGTGGTGCTGGTCGGCGGCCGCGTGCGGCTGGCCGGTGACGTCGACGACCTCGTCGAGGGGCACCGCCGACTGGTGGGGCCACCCCACGACCCCGCCCTCCTGCCCGGCAACCAGCAGGTCGTGAGGGCACTCCATACCGAGCGGCAGAGCACCCTCGTCGTGCGCACGACCGCGCCCGTCCTCGACCCGACCTGGACCGTGAGCCGGTTGGGTGTGGAGGACCTCGTGCTGTCCTACCTCGAGGCCGCGGCCGACGCCCCCGCCGAGTCGCGGCTCGAGGCCGTGCAATGACCTGGCTCAGCTGGCGCCAGCAGCGCACCCAGGACCTCGGCCTCCTCGCGGCGGTGACCGCCGCCGTTGCGCTCCTGCTCGTGACCGGTGGGCGTCTGCAGCGGCTCGCGACCACCGCCACCTCCGTCTACGACGCCCTCACCGGCACCGACCGCACGCTGTGGCAGGCCGGCATCGTGGTCATGGCCGTCGCCCCGGCGCTGGTCGGCGCCTTCTGGGGCGCGCCGCTGGTGGCGCGTGAGCTCGAGACCGGTACCCACCGCCTCGTATGGAGCCAGGGCGTCACCCGCTCGCGATGGCTCGCGCACTGGCTGGGGCTGTCGGCGCTCGTGACCATCGTCGCGGTCGGGGCGCTCAGCGCGGCCGTCACGTGGTGGTCGGGCCCGCTCGACGGCTCCACGAGCCGCACCCAGGGCGGCCTGCCCGAGCGGCTCACCCCGGTCGTCTTCGCGATGCGCGGGGTCGTGCCGGTCGGCTACGCCGTCCTGGGCCTCTGCGTCGGGATGATGGCGGGACTGGTGCTGCGGCGCACGCTTCCCGCCATGGCCACGACGCTCCTCGTGGTCGTCGCCCTCCAGCTGGCCGCGCCGGCGCTGGTGCGCCCCCACCTGGCGCCGTCGGTGCACGAGGTGGTCGCCCTGACGGAGCGCCCGCTCGACAGCCTGTCGCTCGAGGCGCCAGGCGGGCCGGTCACGGTCGCGCTCGCCACCGGCACGCGCGGCGACTGGGTGCTGACCAACCAGACGGTCGACGCGAGCGGTCGGCCGGCGGTGCTGCCGTCGTGGTTCGCCTCCTGCACCGACCGGTCCGCCCCGGGTGGCGCCGGCGGCGGCAGCCCGCAGCAAGCAACCGGCGTCGACCCGTGCCTCGCCCGCCTGGGCGCGGAGGGATACCGGCAGGAGATGAGCTACTTACGGGCCGAGTCGTTCTGGCGGTTGCAGGCGACGGAGACGGGCCTGCTGCTGGTGGTCGCCGCCCTGGTGGCCGCCGCCGGCTTCCTGTGGCTGCGGCGGCATCCCGGCTGACCGCGGTGCTCCGAGGTCAGGCGGGCGTGCGTCTCGCGCGCAGCGCCGCCCCCTTGGCGTGCGCCTGGTCGCGCAGGTCGACCTGGAAGGCGAGCATCGCCTCGCGCAGCCGCGCCGCCTCGGCCCCCTCTCCGGCCCCGAGGATGCGTGCGGCCAGCAGGCCGGCGTTGCGGGCGCCTCCGATCGACACCGTCGCCACCGGCACGCCGGCGGGCATCTGCACGATGGAGAGCAGGGAGTCCATGCCGTCGAGGTAGGCCAGGGGGACCGGCACGCCGATGACCGGCAGCGGGGTGACGGCGGCGAGCATGCCGGGCAGGTGGGCCGCACCCCCGGCGCCCGCGATGATCACCCGCAGCCCTCGCTCGTGGGCCTGCTGGCCGTAGGCGATCATCTCGGCCGGCATGCGGTGGGCCGAGACGACGTCGGCTTCGTACGGGACGTGCAGCTCGTCGAGCGCGGCTGCGGCGAGCTGCATGACCGGCCAGTCGCTGTCGCTGCCCATGACCAGGCCGACCACGGGCGCGCCTGCCACAGTTGGGGACTCACTCACGAATGGCTCCTGACAGGTAGTCGGCGGCGTGCGTCGCGCGCTCTCGGGCGTCGGCGAGCCCGTCCGCGGTGGTGGCGCTGACGTTGACGTGCCCGATCTTGCGGCCCGGCCGCACGGCCTTGCCGTAGAGGTGCACCTTGACGGCGGGGTCGTGCGCCATGACGTGCTTGTAGGCGGGGTACAGCTCCGCGTCACCCTCGCGGACACCGCCGAGGACGTTGGCCATCGCCGTCCACGGCGACCGGCTGCGCGGGTCGCCCAGGGGCAGGTCGAGCACCGCGCGCAGGTGCTGCTCGAACTGGCCCGTGACGGCGCCGTCCATCGACCAGTGGCCGCTGTTGTGCGGACGCATGGCCAGCTCGTTGACGACGAAGCCCGGGCCCCCGCTCGCGTCGGCGACCTCGAAGAGCTCGACCGCGAGCACCCCGGTGACGTCGAGCTCTCCGGCCACCCGCAGGGCCGCGGCCGTCGCCGTCGCGGCGAGGACCGCGTCGAGGGCGGGGGCGGGGGCGAGCACCTCGGTGCAGACGCCGTCGGTCTGCACGGTCTCGACGACGGGCCAGGCAGCGGCCTGGCCCATGGGGCTGCGGGCGACGAGTACGGCGAGCTCACGGGTGAAGGGGACGCGCTCCTCGAGGAGGATGCCGTCGTGCAGGCCGCCCGGCTGCCCGACCGCAGCCAGCCAGTCGGTCAGCTCGTCGGCTGCGGACACGACGCGCACCCCCTTGCCGTCGTAGCCGCCCCGGGGGGTCTTGGCGACGAACGGCCGACCCACCCGCTCGGCGAAGGACTCGACCTCGGCGGCCGTCGTCGCGTGGGCCCAGCGCGGGCACGGGATCCCCATGGCCGAGAGCCGCTCGCGCATGGCGAGCTTGTCCTGGGCGAAGTGCAGCGCCTCGGGCCGTGGGTGCAGGGGCACGCCGTCGGCCTGGAGCGCAGCCAGCACGTCGGCCGGTACGTGCTCGTGGTCGAAGGTCACGACGTCGCAGGAGCGCGCGAAGGCGCGGACGGTCTCGATGTCGGTGTGGTCGCCGACCGGTGACGAGGGGACGACCAGGGCAGCCGACGCGTCGGGCGCCTCCGCGAGCACGCTGAGCTGCACCCCGAGCTCCGTCGCCGGGCCCTGGAGCATCCGGGCGAGCTGGCCGCCACCGATCACGCCCACCACGGGGAATCCGCCGGGGGTGCGCTGGGGCGGGTCGACAGGTGCACTCACGGGCCACGAGCCTAGCGAGCGCCAACGAGCAGACTGCTGGCAGGCTCGCGCCGTACAGTCAGGGGGTGAGTGAGCAGCACACCGCGACCGGCGACCCGCAGAGCGCGCCCGAGCCGTCGGGACGGCCCGGGAGACCCGGCGCCCTCGACCGGTTGCAGCAGCTCGCATCGGTCTTCTGGCGCGAGGTGGCGAAGTTCGGGGTGATCGGTGCCGTGGCCTTCACCATCGACCTCGTGCTGTTCAACGTGCTGTTCTACGGCCCGATGCAGGGGCACCTGGCGACCTCGCGCATCATCTCGGGGGTCGTGTCGACCTCCTTCGCGTGGGTGGGCAACCGGACGTGGACGTTCCGCCACCGACGCAACCGGGCCGCCCACCACGAGGCCCTGCTGTTCTTCGCGGTCAACGCCGTCGGGCTGCTGATCTCGACCGGCTACCTCAACGCCACGCACGACCTGCTCCACTGGACGTCGCGCCTCGCGGTCAACGTCAACAACATCGTCGGCATCGGGATGGCCACCCTCCTGCGTTTCTACGCCTACCGGACCCTCGTCTTCGTCGCGGAGAAGCCGGGCGACGACGACCCCTCCCCCGCCTGAGCCCACGTCGGTCGCGGGCGGCGCCGCCACTGGGTTTG
>JBBRNQ010000114.1:0-13436 GCA_038230235.1 Actinomycetales bacterium | reverse complement strand
TGCCGCCTCCTCGGCGACTGCGCCCACCGATCCTCCCGTCGTCTCGGGCGAGCTCGCCTCCGCCCCGGTCGCCCCGTCCGGCCCGTCGACCGGCACGGTGGTCGGCATCGGCGTGCTCGCGTTCCTCCTCGTCGCGGGCGCCGGGACCGCCTGGCGGCGGCGACGCGGGACGGACTCGTCGTGACCGCTGCCCGTCCTCCCGCCCCATCACCCTCCCGCAGCCGGCTCGGCGCGGGCGGGAGCGACCGCGCCCGGGCGTACTGGCTGCCGCGAGCCGTGCACCCCGTCGCGTGGTGGGCGTGGGCGCTGGGCCTCGCCGCTGCTGCCACCCGCACCACCAACCCGCTGCTGCTCCTGCTGATCGTCGCTGTCGCCGCCCTCACCGTCGTCAGCCGTCGATCCGACACCCCCTGGGGGCGGGCCTTCCGGATGTACCTCCTGCTCGGTGCGGTCGTCGTCGTCATGCGGGTCGCCTTCCGCGTCGTCTTCGGTGGCGACGACACCGGCGCGGTGTTGCTGCACCTGCCCGAGATCCCCCTGCCCGGCTGGGCTGCAGGCATCCGCCTGCTCGGTGACGTCACCGCCACGTCGGTCCTCTCCGGCCTGTACGACGGACTGCGCCTGGCCACGATGCTCGTCTGCGTCGGCGCGGGCAACGCCCTGGCCAACCCCAAGCGGCTGCTCCGCTCGGTGCCGACCGCGCTCTACGACGTCGGCACCGCGGTCGTCATCGCCGTCTCCGTCTTCCCCCAGCTCGCCGAGAGCGTCGTGCGGGTGCAACGGGCCCGGCGGCTGCGCGGTGGCCCGAGCCGCGGGCGGCACGCCATCACCGCCGTCGTGATCCCCGTGCTCGCCGACGCCCTCGACCGCTCGCTGCTGCTCGCTGCCGCCATGGATGCGCGAGGCTACGGGCGTCACGGAACGGCCTCTGCGCGTAGCCGGCTCGTCACCGGCACCCTGACGATCGCCGGGCTGATCGGCGTCTGTGTGGGGATCTACTCGGTGCTCGACGGCACCACCCCGCAGCTGCTGGCCCTGGTCATGCTGCTCGCCGGGCTCGTCGTCGCCTCGAGCGGGCTGGTCGCCGCGAGCCGGCGCACCCGCACCACCCGCTACCGCCCCGATCGCTTCGACCTCGCCGCCTGGGGGGTCGCTCTCAGCGGCGCCGCCGCCGGGGTCGCCCTGGCGCTGACCGGCCAGGTCGACCCCGCCGTGCTCAACCCCGAGGTCAACCCGCCCGCCTGGCCGGCGCTGTCGCTGCTGCCGCTCGTCGGGGTGCTCGCTGCTGCTCTGCCCGCCTGGTTGACGCCGCCGCCAGCCCTGACTGGGGGGAGTGGCTCCGTACCGGAGGGGGAGCCACTCCCCCTGCGACTGGTCTCCACGGGAGGGGCGCGATGATCCGCCTCGAGGGGGTCAGCGTCACCTACGCCGACGCGACCGCGCCGACCCTGCGCGACGTCGACCTGCACATCGAGGAGGGCGAGCTCGCGCTCGTCGTCGGCTCCACCGGCGTCGGCAAGTCGACCCTGCTGGGGGCGGTCAACGGGCTCGTGCCGCACTTCACCGGTGGGCGGCTGGGCGGTCGGGTCACCGTCGGCGGCTACGACACCCGCGTGCACCCGCCCCGCGAGATGGCTGACGTCGTCGGCTGGGTGGGACAGGACCCGCTCGCCGGCTTCGTCACCGACACCGTGGAGGACGAGCTCGCCTACGGTATGGAGCAGCTGGCCGTGCCCCCGGAGACCATGCGCCGGCGCGTCGAGGAGACCCTCGACCTGCTGGGGATCGCCGAGCTGCGTCACCGCCCCCTCGCCTCGCTGTCGGGCGGCCAGCAGCAGCGCGTCGCCATCGGCTCGGTGCTCACGGCCCACCCCCGGGTGCTCGTGCTCGACGAGCCGACGTCCGCCCTCGACCCGACGGCCGCCGAGGAGGTGCTCGCCGCCATCACCCGGCTCGTGCACGACCTCGGCACGACCGTCGTCATCGCCGAGCACCGGCTCGAGCGGGTGCTGCAGTACGCCGACCGGGTCGTCTACCTGCCCGGTGGCGGCGTGGTCACCAGCGGACCCCCCGAGCTCGTCATGCAGACCTGTGCCATCGCGCCGCCCGTCATCGAGCTCGGCCGGCTCGCCGGCTGGTCACCCCTGCGCCTGTCGGTGCGCGACGCCCGCCGGGCCGCGGCGCCGCTGCGCGAGCGGCTGGAGCGGGCCGCGCTTGTGGTGGATACCCTTGGTGAGCAAGCGCATCCGGCTTTACGGCCTGCCGGCCACAGCGGTCACCCGGCTCCCACGGCTCACCCGGCTTCCCAGACTCACCCCGGTCCCCCGGCTCACCCGGCTTCCCGGACTCACCCGGCTTCCCCGACTCACCCGGCTCCCCCGACTGGAGGGCGGGCCACGGCTCTCGAGGCCGCGCACATCACCGTCGTCTACGGCGACCACGTCGCGGTGCGCGACGTCGGGCTGATCCTCGAGCGAGGCAGCCTCACCGCGCTCATGGGACGCAACGGCTCGGGCAAGTCGTCGCTGCTGTGGGCCCTGCAGGGCAGCGGCCGACGTCGGGGCGGGGCCGTCTCGGTCGGCGGCCAGGACCCGACGTCGTTGTCGGACAGCGATGCTCGGCGCCTCGTGGGGCTCGTGCCGCAGACTGCGGCCGACCTGCTCTACCTGCGCACCGTGCGCGAGGAGTGCCGAGCCGCCGACGAGCAGACGGGCTCCATAGCCGGCACCTGCCGGCGTCTGCTCGACCGGCTCGTGCCGGGGATCGGCGCCGAGCAGCACCCGCGCGACCTGTCCGAGGGCCAGCGGCTGGCCCTCGTGCTCGCGGTGCAGCTGACCGCGCAGCCCCCGGTGGTCCTGCTCGACGAGCCCACCCGGGGCCTCGACTACACCGCGAAGCGACACCTGGCGCAGACGCTCAGCCAGCTGCGCGCCGAGGGGCGGGCCCTGCTGGTCGCCACCCACGACGTCGAGTTCGTCGCCGCCTGTGCCGACCGGGTCGTCGTCATGGCCCAGGGTGACGTCATCGCCGACGGACCGACGGCCCAGGTCGTCGCCGCCTCCCCCTCCTTCGCACCCCAGGTCGCGAAGATCATGGCGCCGCAGGAGTGGCTGACCGTCGACGAGGTCGCTGCGGCCCTCGCCGGCGCGACCACCGCGCCGACGGAGGTGCGGTCATGAGCCTGCGCGAGCGACCCCGTACGCATGGTCCGCGGCAGGCCGCTCCCTCCGGCGGCGACGGGACCACCGACCTCGTCGCGACCCTCGGCGGCACGGCCGTCCGGATGGGGCCGTGGACCGCGGTCGCCCTGGCCGTGGCCTCCCTCGCGGGTCTCGCCATGTTCGCCTGGCCACTCTTCGTGCACGCGGCGCCGACCGCCGCGGGGCACGCGGTCGACGCGCCGTACGTCTTCGCTGCGGTGCTGCCGCTCCTCGTCGTCATCGTCCTCGCCTCGATGGCCGAGGGCGGGATGGACTCCAAGGCCCTCGCGATGCTCGGGGTGCTCTCCGCCGTCAACGCCGCGATGCGACCCCTCGGGGCGGGGACCGCGGGCATCGAGACCGTGTTCTTCCTGCTCGTGCTGGCGGGGCGGGTCTTCGGGCCGGGCTTCGGCTTCGTGCTGGGGTGCACCTCGATGTTCGCCTCGGCGCTGCTGACCGCAGGAGTGGGGCCGTGGCTGCCCTTCCAGATGCTGACCTCGGCCTGGATCGGGCTGGGGGCCGGGCTGCTCCCCCGCCGGGTCCGCGGGCGGTGGGAGGTGGCGATGCTCGCGGTCTACGGGGTGCTGGCGGCGTACCTCTTCGGCGCGCTGATGAACCTGTGGTTCTGGCCGTTCGTCACCGGCGCCGGCTCGCTCGGCGACGGGACGCTGGCCTACGTGCCCGGCGCGGCGCTGCTCGACAACCTCCACCGCTTCGGCGTCTTCACCCTCATCACGTCGACGGGGGGTTGGGACACCGGGCGCGCGATCACCAACGCGGTCGCCATCGCCCTGCTCGGGCCCGCGGTGCTGGCGACGCTGCGGCGGGCCGCGCGCAAGGCGTCGTACGACCCGGTGCGGGCGCGCGACTGACCTCAGGTGGCCAAAGAATCACCTCCCAAGCAGCTTGGGAGGTGATTCTCTGGCCACCCAAGCGGCGGAGCCGACAGCGTTCCGGTGGCGTGACGCCACCTTCCGCCCCGCAGCACTCGGGCCTGACCCATGATGAGTCCTGTGCACATCGTCGTGGTCGGGGTGACGGCCCTGCTGGCCCTCGAGCTCCTGCTCAACGCGGTGTCAGCGGCCGTGGGGCTCAGCGTGTGGCGGCAGCGCATGCACGAGATCCCCCGCCTCGACCTGAGCAGGGGCGCCGAGCTGATCGTCGCCCTGTACTCCGTGCTCGGTCTCGTCCTGCTCGTGGTGGGTCTGAGGTCGACCCCGGCCCTGCTGGCCGGTGCGGTGCTGGCCCTGGCCGGGGCGGGCACCGTGCTGACCCGCCAGCTGCGGTACGGCGACCGCGGGCGTGCCCTCGGCTCGTACCTCACCTTCACCGGCAGCTCGCTCCTGCTCCTGGTGCTGGCCGTCCTGCCGTGAGGGCGGTCGCGCGCATTCGAGGGCACGTGACCCCGTATGCCAGCCCGCCCCGCTTGGATCTCACGCATTCGCGGGCACGTGCCCCCAAGTGCTGACCCGCCCCGCCCCGGGTCCGCATTCTCGGGCACCTGCCCCCATATGCCAGCCCGACCCCCTTTGGGCCCCGGCATTCGCGGGCACGTGCCCCCGGATGCGGGGCCGCGCGGCCCGGCGCCGTGTTCAGGACCAGATGCCCAGCAGCTGCAGGCTGATCCGGATGACGAACGCCGCCACGACGACGATGAAGACGATGCGCACGAAGCGGCTGCCGAGGCGTACGGCGGTCCTTGCGCCCAGGTAGCCGCCGGCCAGGTTGGCCACGCCCATGGCGAGCCCGATCGTCACCACGATGTGCCCGCCGGGCGCGAAGACGGTCAGCGCCCCGAGGTTCGTGGCGAAGTTGACGATCTTGGCCTTGGCGCTCGCCTCGAGGAAGGCGTAGCCCACGAGCCCCACGAGGGCAAAGACGAGGAACGAGCCGGTGCCCGGGCCGAGCGCGCCGTCGTACACGCCGATGACGAAACCGGTGAGCGTCGCCGCGACCGTGTGCCTCACGCCGTCCCACCGCAGCGCGGTCGCCGTGCCCAGCTGCGGCTTGACCAGCGTGTAGGTGCCGACGACGACCAGGCACCCGAGGATGATCGGGTTGAAGGCCGACTTCGGGATGTGGAGGCCGATGAGCGCGCCCCCGATCGCCCCGACGTAGGCGACCGCCGCCATCGGGAGGGCCGTGCGCAGGTCGGGCCGCACCCGCCGGTAGTAGGTCACCGAGCTCGTCGCCGTGCCGAAGATCGAGGCGAACTTGTTGGTGGCCAGCACCTGCGCCGGTGAGGCGCCGGGCAGCCCCAGCAGGATCGCCGGCAGCTGGATGAGGCCCCCACCGCCCACGACGGCGTCGACCCAGCCGGCCACGAAGCCGGCGAGGGCCAGCAGGAGGGCGGTGGTCAGGGTGGGGTCGGCGACAACGGCATCGACAGTCAGCACGTCAGCGGTCGCCCGGCGCAGCCATCCCGCCCGCCGACCCGGCCGACCCGGCCGACCCGGCCGACCCGGCCGACCCGGCCGACCCGGCCGAGCGCCAGCCCGAGTCCCAGCTCGTGACGATGTCGAGCACGTCGATCAGCTCGTGCGCCACGGCATCCGGGGTCGCGTCCACCGCGACCTGCTGGTGCACGGGGATGTCGCTGTGCGGGACCCAGATCGCTCGCATGCCGACCGCTTGCGGACCGTGCACGTCTTCATACGCACGGTCGCCGACGTAGACGCACTCCGCGGGCTCCACGCCCACCTGCTTCGCCGCATAGCGGAAGATCTCCGGCGAGGGCTTCACCCACGGCGTCTCGCTCGAGTAGACCTCGGCGTCGATGAGGTGCAGCACCCCGTCTCGGGAGAACACTTCCTGGTGATAGTCACGCGACCAGATCGTGTTGGACAGCACGCCAACACGGATCCCTATGTCGCGCAGGCCCTTCCACAACGGCTTGACGTGAGGGTCGGTGAAGGTGTGCGGCTCCCAGAACTCCCGGTAGGCCGCCAGCCCAGCCACCACACGCGGGTCGTCAGCCACGACGTCGGCCTCGGCGAGGATCTCCTCGAGGCGGGCGGAAGCATGGTCGTCGTGCCTGCCTCGCGACCACCCCGCCTCCTCTACCGCATGGATCCGCCCAGCGAGGTCGAGCGCCAGGTGCGGGTCGTCGACGTGGTACTCACGAGCGAAGACCCGCCACTGCTCCTGCAGGTCGACCGTGTGCCACGGGGTGAGGGTGCCGCCCCAGTCGAAGATGACTGCCCCGACAGGCCGGCCGGAGACCTCCCCCGTCACGTGCCGCGCACCTCCGCGAGCACCTGGCTCACGGCCTCCGCGACGGGGACGCTCCGCGCCTCGCCCGAACGCCGGTCCTTGACCTCGACGACACCCTCTGCCAGACCCCGTCCGACGACCACGATCGTCGGCACCCCGATCAGCTCGGAGTCCTTGAACTTCACGCCGGGACTGACCTTGCGGCGGTCGTCGAGCAGCACCTGCAGCCCCCCACCCTCGAGCCCCCTGGTGATCTCCTCCGCGACCAGGAAGACCTCGTCGTCCTTGCCCTGGGCGATGACGTGCACGTCGGCGGGGGCGATCTGCCGGGGCCAGACCAGGCCGAGCTCGTCGTGGTTGCCCTCGGCGATGCAGGCGACGGCGCGCGAGACGCCGACGCCGTACGAACCCATCGTCACCGTGACGAGCTTGCCGTTCTCGTCGAGGACCTTCAGCCCGAGCGCCTCGGCGTACTTGCGGCCGAGCTGGAAGATGTGGCCCATCTCGATGCCGCGGGCCGCCACCAGCTGGTGGCCGCAGCTCGGGCAGGCGTCGCCGGGGCGCACCTCGGCGGCCTCGATGGTGCCGTCGGCCTCGAAGTCGCGGCCCTTGACCAGGCCGATGACATGGCGGCCGGCCTCGTCGGCGCCGGTGACCCAGCTCGTGCCGTCGACGACGCGCGGGTCGAGCAGGTAGCGGACGGCGCCGGGCTTGTCGGCGCCCAGCGCACCGGGACCGATGTAGCCCTTGACCAGCTGCGGCACGGACCCGAAGTCGTCGAACACCTCGAAGGTCGCGGGCTCCAGCTGCGCCTCCAGGCGCTTCTCGTCGACCTCGCGGTCACCGGGCAGGCCGATGGCGAGGAGCGAGGTGGCCCCGCCCGGTGCGGTGACCTTGACGATGACGTTCTTCAGGGTGTCACCGGCCTCCCAGGCCCGGTCGTCGCGGGGGAAGCGGGCGTTGAGGACCTCGACGAGGCTCGCGATCGTGGGCGTGCCCGGGGTGTCCTCGACGTGCGCAGCGGGAGCGCCGGTCCAGTCGAGCGCGTCGGGGACGGGCACCCTGACCGCCTCGACGTTGGCGGCGTAGCCGCAGTTGGGGCAGCGCACGTAGGTGTCCTCGCCGTTCTCGGCGGTCGCGAGGAACTCCTCGCTCTTGCTGCCCCCCATGGCGCCGGCCATCGCCTCGACGATGACGTAGTGGAAGCCGAGGCGGTCGAAGATCTTGATGTAGGCCTCGCGGTGGGCGTCATAGGCCTTGTCGAGCCCGGCGTCGTCGATCGCGAACGAGTAGGAGTCCTTCATGATGAACTCGCGCCCGCGCAGCACCCCGGCCCGTGGCCGAGCCTCGTCGCGGTACTTCGTCTGGATCTGGTAGAGCGAGACGGGCAGGTCCTTGTAGGAGCTGAAGAGGTCCTTCACCGCGAGGGTGAACAGCTCCTCGTGGGTCGGCCCGAGCAGGTAGTCGCCGCCTTTGCGGTCCTTCAGTCGGAAGATGTTGGGGCCGTACTCCGTCCACCGGCCGGTCGCCTCGTACGGCTCGCGGGGCAGGAGCGCGGGGAAGAGCAGCTCCTGCGCCCCGATGGCGTCCATCTCCTGCCGCACGATCTGCTCGACCCGACGCAGCACCTTCAGCCCCAGCGGCAGCCACGTGTAGATGCCCGGGCTCACCCGGCGGATGTAGCCCGCCCGCACCAGCAGCCGGTGGCTCGGCACCTCGGCGTCGGCGGGGTCCTCTCGCAGGGTGCGCAGGAACAGGCTCGACATGCGCATGGGCACGGTGGGACTCCTCGGGGGGCCGGGGGTGGCGCCCGCAGGTGCGGACAGGGCGGCGGTTCTGCAGGTACGAGACTAGTCGCGACTCCGTACGACGTCGGCCCCCCACCGGGGGCAGCGCCCTGGCCGCTCGGACGCGGCACGCGACCCACCAGCACGGGGCACGACCGAGCTCGTCCGGACCGATGTCCGGACGAGCTCCCGATGTGGTGACCACACCGCCGCCGGTGGCGTCCGATGGCGCCCGTCAGCGCCACCGAAAGCTCCTCCCCGGCGAAGCCTCGACAGGAAGTCTGCCACATTCCTCGCTTTACGCACTTCCAGATTCCCGCGTAGTCCCGCGAGCGGCCCGTTGACTGCTCAACAGCCGGCGACGAGGGTTTTGGGCGGGACGGCCTCAGCGCCCGGCAGCCCGTAGGGCGATGCGGATGAGCGGCACCTGCAACGGCAGCCGGACCGCGGTGACCGCTCGCTCCGCCTGGGCTGCCCACGACCCGGGTCTGCGCTGGGCCCGGCCGTGGGCCGACACCAGCATCTGGGCGTTGGCCGGCCACACCCCGACCAGCAGGGCTGCGCTGGCCAGTCCGGCCAGGCGCCGGGTCCGTGGCGCCAGCATCCCGGCGCCGCAGACGAGCTCGGCGACTCCCGACCAGATCACCAGCTGCCGGGGCTTCGGCAGCTGCGGCGGGATGGTCGGCTCGAAGACCTGGGGGCGCACGACGTGGAGGACCCCGGAGGCGAGGAACGCCGCGGCCAGGCCGCCGATCCCCTTGGTGAGCGGTGGCGCGACGGAGGGCGGGGGCGTCATAGGCGTCATCCCACCACGGCCCGTTGCGTCCGCCGGCGAGAGTGTGACGCGCCTCTAGCGGCGGTCGACGGGGCGGCGAGGCACTCCGCGCACGATCAGACGCGTCGGGATGACGAAGGTGCGCGGCTCGCCACGCTCCCCGTCAAGGCGGGCGAAGAGCTGCTGGATGGCCCTCTCCCCCAACGAGGCCGGATCCTGGTGCACACAGGTCACCGGGGGGTCGAGGAAGTCCGCGAGCTCGAAGTCGTCGTAGCCGATGACCACGAGGTCGAGGCCACCGTTGCGCACAGCGCTGATGACCTGCATGGTGACGCGGTTGTTGCTGGTGATCACGGCAGTGATGCCCTCGGGTCCGTGCGTCCACCGCGCGAGCAGGGCGGACACCTCGCCGGGCGCGAAGGGGCCGAGTCGAGTGTGGCTCGGGGTCGCGATCCCCAGGGCGTCGAGGGAGGCACAGAACGCCGCGAGGCGCCGCCTGGCCGTCCAGACCGCGACGTCGTCGCCGAGGAACCCGATCCGCTGGTGCCGGTGCGCCACGAGGTGCTCGACCGCCGAGCGGACGCCGCCCTCGTTGTCGCTGAGCACCGTGTCGGCGTTCAGGCCGGGCAGGGGTCGGTCGACGCACACGACGGGGATCTCGCGGGCCGCACTGATGATCTCGGCGCTGGCGACCGGCGAGGCGGGCACGACGACCAGGCCCTCGACCCGACGGGCGAAGAGGGCGTCCACCAGCTGGGACTCCCTCGCCGGCGACCCCTCGGCCGACGTCGAGATGAGGAAGTGGCCGCGCCCTCGGGCCTCGCGCTCCATCGCCGCCGCGAGCAGCGAGTACCAGGGGTTGGCCAGGTCTTCGACGATCAGACCGATGCTGGTCGAGCGCCCCTTGCGGAGCATGCTCGCCCCCTCGTGCCGATGGAAACCCAGCTCGTCGATGACCGCCTTGACGCGGCTGGCGGTCTCGGAGCGCACGCCGGGCTCGTCGTTGACCACCCTCGAGACCGTCTTGATCGACACCGCGGCGAGGCTCGCGACATCGGCCATGGTCGGCCGGCCAGAGCGGGGCTGGCCGGCGTCAGGGGGTTCCGCGGGTGACAACGTTGACACAACACGACATCTTGGGTTGGCGGCCCGTCGTCGGTCAAGTTGCTGACGCCCAGCAGTGAACAACCACCAGCCGATTCGCGTATGGAGTGACCCAGTGACCTGTGGTGGGATTTGACAGGCAGACGGCTTGTGAGGTTCCATTTTGAGGTTCAGTCTGACAACGATGTCAATCGTTATCGCCTTGTAACCGACGACTTTCCCCCAGAAGGTGTCGGCACCCATGTGCAGCGGGACACAATCAGCGATCGGGCTAGCAACGACGCCGCCGACGAAAGGGTTCTTGACGCGATGAGCCAGGCTGACACAGCGCGAGGCGCGACCGCACCACACGGTTCCGCTGCGACTCCCCCACCGGGTGAGGTCATCCTCGAGATGCGGGGCATCACCAAGAGCTTCCCGGGGGTCAAGGCCCTGGCCGACGTGACGATGGTCGTGCGGCGAGCTGAGGTCCACTCGATCTGCGGTGAGAACGGCGCCGGCAAGTCGACCCTGATGAAGGTGCTCTCCGGTGTCTACCAGGCCGAGGAGGGCGAGATCGTCTTCGACGGCCAGGTGCGCCACTTCTCCAACATCCGCGAGAGCGAGCACGCGGGCATCGTCATCATCCACCAGGAGCTCGCCCTCATCCCCGAGCTGTCCATCGCCGAGAACATCTTCCTGGGCAATGAGCAGCTGGGTGGCTTCGGCATCGACTGGATCGCGACCCGGCAGCGGGCCACCGAGCTGCTCGCGCGGGTCGGCCTCGCCGAGAACCCTGACAGCAAGGTCAAGGACATCGGCGTCGGCAAGCAGCAGCTGGTCGAGATCGCCAAGGCGCTGTCCAAGGACGTCAAGCTGCTCATCCTCGACGAGCCGACCGCTGCCCTCAACGAGACCGACAGCCAGCACCTGCTCGACCTCATCGCCGGGCTGCGGTCCAAGGGCGTCACCTGCATCATGATCAGCCACAAGCTCAACGAGATCGAGCAGATCTCCGACGCGATCACGGTCATCCGTGACGGGAAGACCATCGAGACCATGCGGGTCGCCGACGAGGGCGTCGACGAGAACCGCATCATCAAGGCGATGGTCGGACGCGACCTCGAGTCCCGCTTCCCGGACTACACCCCCTCGCTCGGTGAGAAGTTCTTCGAGGTCGACGACTGGACTGTCCGCCACCCCGAGGTCGGTGACCGCCTGGTGTGCAAGCGCGAGAGCTTCTACGTGCGCCGCGGCGAGATCGTCGGCTTCGCCGGGCTGATGGGCGCCGGTCGCACCGAGCTCATGCGCAGCATCTTCGGTCGTTCCTACGGCACCTTCGTCTCCGGGAAGATGGTCAAGGACGGCAAGGAGATCTCCCTGCACAGTGTCTCCCAGGCCATCGACGCCGGGCTGGCCTACGTCACCGAGGATCGCAAGACCCTCGGCCTCAACCTGCTCGACGACATCAAGCGCACCACCGTGTCGGCCAACCTCAAGCGGATCACCCACGGTGGACAGGTGAGCGAGGCCGAGGAGTACCGCTTCGCCGACCAGTACCGGCTCGAGCTGCGCACGAAGGCGCCATCGGTCGACGAGGGCATCTCCAAGCTCTCGGGTGGCAACCAGCAGAAGGTCGTGCTGTCGAAGTGGCTCTTCACGGAGCCCGACCTGCTCATCCTCGACGAGCCCACCCGTGGCATCGACGTCGGCGCCAAGTTCGAGATCTACGGCATCATCCAGAAGCTCGCAGCCTCCGGCAAGGGTGTCATCGTCGTCTCCTCCGAGCTGCCCGAGCTCCTCGGGCTGTCCGACCGGATCTACACCATCTGCGAGGGTGCGATCACCGGGGTGCTCGACAAGGGGCGCGCCGACCAGGAGTCGCTGATGCGTCTGATGACCAAGAACTCCCACGGGGGTGCCGGTGTCGAGATCGGCGCCGACGAGGTCGAGCAGGGTCAGCTCTCCGCCGACCACGACCCCGCGGTCTCGGTCTGACGACGCCTCACGCTCCGATCAACGACCACGCCCCCCGACACCACGACGAAGCAGGAACGGACACCATGAACAAGGTCAAGCAGATCTTCGGTGGCGACACCCGCCAGCTCGGCATGATCATCGCCCTCGTCGCGCTGATGGTCTTCTTCCACATCTGGACCGGTGGGCTGGTCATCAGCCCCAACAACTTCAACAACATCCTGCAGGGCAACGCCTACATCCTCGTGCTCGCCGTGGGGATGGTCCTCGTGATCATCGCCGGGCACATCGACCTGTCGGTGGGCTCCGTCGCCGCAGCGACCGGCATCATCGTGGCGCTGGCCATCCAGAACTACCACCTGCCGTGGTACCTCGCGGTGCTGCTCGGGCTGGCCGCCGGCGCCGTCGCCGGCGCCTGGCAGGGGTTCTGGGTCGCAACCGTGGGCATCCCCGCCTTCATCGTCACCCTGGCCGGCATGCTCCTCTTCCGAGGCCTCAACCAGTTCATCGGCAAGTCCAACTCGGTGACCGTGCCCGACGACTTCATCCAGATCGGCGCCGGCACCCTGCCGGAGGTCGGCCCCAACACCGGCTACAACAACCTGACGCTGCTGCTCGGCATCCTCGCCTGTGCCGGCATCATCGTCGGCGCCCTGCGCGGGAGGGCCCGCCTCGTCCGGATCGGCGCCAAGGTCGAGGACGCCATGATCATGTGGGTGCGGCTCGCACTCATCAGCATCACGATCATGGGCGTCATGCTGCTCTTCGCGTCCGGCACCAAGGGCTTTCCCTACTCGGGCCTCATCCTCGTCGCGCTCGTCCTGATCTACGGGTTCATCTCCAACCGCACCATCACCGGGCGCCACATCTACGCCGTGGGTGGCAACCGTCACGCGGCCGAGCTGTCGGGTGTCAAGAGCAAGCGGATCAACTTCCTCGTCATGATGAACATGTCGATCCTCGCCGCTCTCGCGGGCATGATGTTCGTGGCCCGCTCCCAGGCCTCGGGCCCCTTCGACGGCACCGGCTGGGAGCTCGACGCCATCGCCGCCGTCTTCATCGGCGGGGCCGCGGTCTCCGGTGGTGTGGGCACGGTCGTCGGATCCATCGTCGGTGGTCTGGTCATGGCCGTGCTCAACAACGGCCTCCAGCTCAAGGGCATCGGCGCGGACGCCACCCAGATGATCAAGGGCCTCGTCCTGCTCGCGGCGGTCGCCTTCGACGTCTACAACAAGCGGCAGGGCAAGCCCTCCATCACTGGCCTCTTCATGCGCGGCAAGGGGACGTCGTCGTCGCCCGGCGACGCCACGGTGGCGCCTCCCCTGACCTCCGACGGTGGCAACCCCGCCGACGCGGAGACGCAGCCGGTCGGCGCGTCTCTCAGCCGCGGCTGGCGCGGGG
>JBBRNQ010000113.1:0-14271 GCA_038230235.1 Actinomycetales bacterium | reverse complement strand
CCACCGAGCAGCAGCGTCTGCGCCGTCATCGAGGGCCGCGGCGCCCCGGTCGGCCCGGTCTTCTGAGTCGGCCCGGTCGTCCCGACCGGTCCTGACCCGCGGGTGCCGGGCAGGCGTCCCGCGGTCGGTGCCTCGGGGTGGGACCACACCGGCGCGATCCACCCGGTGGGGGCCGTGTCGCCGGCAGCGATCCGGGCCTCGACCCAGGCGAGTCGGGCGTCCAGCTGCTGCCGCTGGCCCTGCAGCCAGACGGCCTCTGTGACCAGGCTCGGGTGCGACCGGTGGCCGCACACCGGGCACACCGCGAAGTCGCCGTCGCCATGGTCGCTCAGCGTCCCGCGCGCACACTCCGGGCAGGAGACCCCCGGCTGGTTGCCGGCCGGCGAGACGGTCATGGCCACCTTCTCCTGGCTGCGGGGACCTGCCTTGGGTCTCGACCCTCTCACGAGCCCGGGGCACCGGGTCGCGGAACGGGCGCGGAGGTCGCACCACGTCGGTCGAGGACCACTGCCCCGTACAGGGAGACCGAGCTCGCCGAGGCTCCGCGCAACAGCTGACGTGTCACCGCCCGCCCAGCGGGTAGGTGTCGGGAGACCGACGGAGCCGCGGCTCCATCCCGCCACCTCGAAGGAGCCCTCGTGAGCGACCACGACCTCACCCCCATCCGCACGATCATGGAGTCGGTGCGCACCTGCATGCTGACGACCGTCTCGTCCGACGGCTCGCTGCACAGCACGCCGATGACGACCCAGCAGGCGCAGTTCGACGGCGACGCGTGGTTCCTCGTGGGCCGCACCTCGCACACCGCCGAGCACATCGGGGGCAACCCGACGGTCAACGTGTCCTACTCGGGTGACAGCTCGTGGCTGTCCCTGGCCGGTTCCGCCCGGATCGTCGACGACGCCGCGAAGAAGAAGGAGCTCTGGAGCACCTTCGCCGAGGCCTGGTTCCCCGACGGCGAGGAGGACCCGAACGTCGTCGTGCTGAAGGTCGAGTCCGACTCGGCGCAGTACTGGGAGAGCCCGGGCACCGTCAAGATGATGGCCTCGATGCTCAAGGCCCGCGTCACCGGCAGCACGCCGAACGCCGGCGACTCCGGGAAGGTCGACCTCTGACCCCCTGACGGGGACCCCACCCTCACTCCCACGTCGCCTTGTTGCTCAGGAAGTGTCCAAACAAGCCCGCTGAAGCGGGATGAAGGGCACGTCGGGAGCAACAAGGCGAAGTTGGGGGGGAGGGGGTGGGGACAGGTTCACCAGGTGAGAGCGGGCGGGAGCCCGGCCGGGTCGGCCTCCGGCCACCGGTCGGGTTCGTCTCCGAGGGCGGCGAGCAGGGGGACCTGCTCGCGCACCCATGGCGAGAGGGAGTCGTCGTACGGGGTGCGCGCCACGAGCTCGCTCCACGGCACCACCGCGGTCTCGTCGACCTCCTCGGGTGACAGGGCGAGCGCGTCGAGAGCCACCGGCCGGGCCACGAGCACCGGGCACCACTCGTGCTCGACGAGCCCGCCGGCCTCGGCGCGGTAGCGGAAGCCGGGCAGGACCAGCCGCAGGTCGGTGACCTCGAGGCCCAGCTCGTGCCGGGCCCGCCGGTGGACGGCGTCGCGCAGCCGCTCGCCGGGGAGCGGGTGCCCGCAGAACGCGTTGGTCCACACGCCGGGGAAGGTCCGCTTGACGGCCGCCCGCCGGGTGAGGAGCACGCCGCCGCCGACGACGAGGTGGCACGAGAACGCCAGGTGCAACGGGGTGTCGGCGCCGTGCACCGCGAGCTTGGTGCGGGTGCCGATGGCGCGGCCTGCGTCGTCGAGCAGGACGACCGGCTCGTCGCCGTCGAGCGGCCCGCCGCCCAGCCCAGCCGTCGAGCCGGCGGTCTCCGTGGAGGTCGAGCCGGCAGTCGAGCCGTTAGTCGAGCCGATGGTCGATCCGGTGGTCGAACCGGCGGTCGAGCCGGCCGTCGAGCCGGCGGTCGAGCCGGCAGTCAGGGGTGCGGTCATGGTCCCACCGCCCGCAGGTCGGTGCGGGATCCCGCCAGGGCGTCGACCACGCCGCGGAAGACCCACGGGAAGGTCGCGGCCGCCGGCACGAGCACCCGCCGGCCCCACCTCCGTCGGGTCACCCGCAGCAGACCGGTGGTGAGGGTGTCGGGGCGCCGGGTCAGCGTGCGCCACGAGGCGTCGTACGACGAGGGGTCTCCGGCCGCCACCGCCGCCACCGCCGCCCGGGCCTGGGCCAGGCCGAGGGCGATGCCCTCGCCGGTGAGGGCGTCGACGTAGCCCGCGGCGTCGCCGACCAGCAGCACCCTCCCCAGCACGCGACGGGTCGAGGCCTGACGCAGCGACGTCGCCCCCCGGACGGTCGAGGACGGTGAGGCCCCCTCGAGCCGCTCCAGGAGCTGGGGGAACCCGTGCAGCAGCTCGTCGAGGCCGAGGCGCTCGCGGGTGAGCACGGCGACCCCGACCTCGTCGGGCCCGACCGGGGTCACGTAGGCCTCGGCCAGGGCCCCCCAGTGCACCTCGACGGCCGAGGTCCACGGTGCGACCCGCAGGTGGCGGCGCAGCCCGTGCCGCTCGCCCCCGCGGGCACCGGGTGGGCGGGCGTCGAGCCCCAGCAGGTGCCTCATCGGGGAGTGCAGCCCGTCGGCGGCGACGACGTGGCGCGCGACCCGGGCCGGGCCTTCGCGCTGCACGACGACCACGCTCTCGGAGTCCTGACCCACCTGCACGGCCGTGCCCTGGTGCACCTGGACGCCGGCCCGCGCGACCGCCTCGGCGAGCACGGACGCCAGGTGGGTGCGTCGTACGCCGAGCCCGGGCCCTCCGGAGAAGGGCGCCGTCACGCGCCGTCGCCCCGAGACGTAGGTGATGCCGGTGATCGGCATACCACCGCGGGTCAGCTCGTCACCGACCCCGAGGTCGTGCAGGTCCGACACGGCGGCGGGCATCAGCCCCTCGCCGCAGGCCTTGTCGACCACGCCCGACCGCCGCTCCAGCACCGAGACGGCCATCCCGGCCCGGGCGGCGAAGAGGGCGGTGGCGAGCCCCACGGGGCCTGCACCGACCACGAGCAGGTCGTCCACCCGGGTCACCCTGCCTCCGCTGAGGCGGGAGCGGCCGCGCGAAGGGCCTTCTCCTCGGCCGGGATCCGCACGGCCATGAGCGCGGCGTTGAGCACCGTGAAGACGACCGCCGTCACGACCGCCGAGCCGAGCAGCGGCAGGGCCAGGCCCTCGAGCGCCACGGCGACGTAGTTGGGGTGGGGGATCACGGCATACGGACCGGTGCGCACGGCGCTCAGACCGGGCACCACGACGATGCGGGTGTTCCACTGGGGCCCGAGGGTGCGGATGCACCACCACCGCAGCGCCTGGGCCGCGACGACGACCAGCAGCCCGAGCACGGCGAGCAGCGGTCGTCCCTCGGGGCGCCGCCACCACGCCTCGGCGAGACAGCCCACCAGCAGGCCCGTATGCAGAGCCACCATGGCCGGGTAGTGGCGCTGCCCGCTCTCGACCCCGCCGCGGGCGAGCGCCCAGGTCAGGTGGCGACGGGCCACGACGAGCTCGACCAGGCGCTCGAGGGCGACCAGCAGGACCACCACGGTGTACCAGCCGACGGTCACCCCGCCCACCTCGCGACCGACCACGTGGCAGATCTCGTGCCGGCCCGCGCGGCTGCCCTCGTGGCCGGCCTCGTATCGGACCTCGTGGCGGGACCCGGGACCGGTCTCATGGTGTGCCCGCCCGCAGCAGCACGGTCTCGAGGCAGAAGCCCGGACCCATGGCGAGGAGCAGCCCGAGACTGCCCGGTGCCGGCGGTCGCTCGCGCAGGGTGTCGGCGAGCACGTGCAGCACCGACGACGACGAGAGGTTGCCGATGGCGGCCAGCGAGCGCCAGGTGACGCCGAGGTCCTCGCGCTCCAGCTCGAGCGCCTCCTGCATGGCCTCCAGCACCTTGGGACCGCCCGGGTGCGCGACCCACCAGCCGATGTCGTCGCGGGTGAGGCCCTGCTGGTCGAGGAAGCGGTCGACGTCGTCACGCAGGTGGGTGGCCACGAGCCCGGGCACCTCGACCCCCAGCACGATGCGCAGACCGCCGGAGCCGACGTCCCAGCCCATCGCGCGCCCGGTGTCGGGGTAGAGCCGGCTGCGGCTGGCGAGCACCTGGGGCTGGGGGACGGCGGGCGCGGCGCCGCCGACACCGGCTGGCGGGGCCTCGACCACGACGTCGGCTCCGGCGAGCACGACCGCCGACGCGCCGTCACCGAACAGCCCGGTGGCGACGAGGTTGGCGGTCGAGGTGTCGTCGTGCTGGATGGTGAGGCTGCACAGCTCGACGGAGACGAGCACGGCGATGTCGTCGGGGTGCCCCACGAGGTAGTCGTGCAAGCGGGCGATGCCGGCCGCCCCGGCCACACAGCCCAGCCCGTGCAGGGGCACCCGCTTGACGTCCTCCCGCATCCCGAGGCGGCCGGCGAGCCGGGCGTCGAGCGACGGCACGGCCAGACCTGTCACCGTCGTCGACATGATGACGTCGACGTCGTCGGGGCGCAGGCCCGCGGCATCCAGGGCCGTCGAGACCGCCTGCGAGCCGAGCTCGACGGCCACGGCGATGAAGGCGTCGTTGCGGTCGCCGAAGTCGGCCAGCCCCGAGTACCGGTCGAGGGGGAGTGCTGTGTGCCGTTGCGCCACACCGGAGTTGGCGTGCAGCCGCTCCATCAGCGCACGCTGCCGAGCGTTGACCCCGAGCATGTCGCCGACGGCCGCCGTGACCTCCGCCTGCGGGTAGCAGTGCTCCGGGAGGGCCGTGGACACGGCGAGGAGCGTGCTGGCAACGGCGCGAGGGGTGATCGCGCTCACTACGCTCGTGAGGTGAGCCTTCCCCTCGCGGCGCAACTGGCCCGCGCTAGTCATCCCGGCCCCTGCATCGCCGTGACCGCCGTGGCGACCGGACTCGCCGTGGCGACGAGGAGGGGCCCCGTGACAGGCACCCTGGTCGTGGCGGCGGTGCTCGTCGGGCAGCTCTCGATCGGGTGGTGCAACGACCTGCTCGACGTCGAGCGCGACCGGGCGGCGCAGCGCACCGACAAGCCGGCGGCCCTGGGGCAGGTGTCGGTGCGGGCGCTGCAGGTCGCGACCGGTACCGCGCTCGTCGGCTGCGTCGTGCTCTCGCTCACCGTCGGGCTCCCGTCGGCGGTGGCGCACCTCGGCCTCGTCGTGGCGGCGGGGTGGGCGTACAACCTCGGCCTGAAAGCCACCGTGGCCTCCCCCTTGCCGTATGCGGTCGCCTTCGGGGCGCTGCCGTCGGTGATCACCCTTGCCGGTCCATCGTCCCACGGTGTCCACGTGGCGCCACCCTGGATGACGCTCACCGGGGCAGCCCTCGGAATCGCGGCGCACCTGCTCAACGTGCTGCCCGACCTCGACGACGACCTGCGCGCGGGGGTCCGCGGGCTCCCGCACCGGATGGGCGAGTCGGCCACCCGGCGTACCGCCGTGGCCTTGCTGGTGGCCGGGACGGCTGCCACGGTCTTCGGTCCGGGTCGCCCGCCGGTCTGGGCCCTGGTGGCGCTCGGCCTGTGCGTCGTCGTGGGCGGGGTCGGGGCCTTCGCCCGGGGGCGCTGGCCCTTCGTGGTCGGGGCCGGCATCGCCGTGGTCGACGTCGTCCTGCTCGCGGTGCGGTCGACCGGGTGAGGGAGGGGCGCGCGTCCTGGAGGCATGAGCACGGCCGTAACGTACCCCGCGAACGCCTCTCCTGCGCCCCTGCTCACCATCCATCGGTCCCGGCGCGGAAGGTGCCGTGCACATTGCCCACAAGGGGGGTGGCCGTGCGTGTGGTTGCTCGAGCGGCGCGGTCAGTCGCGCTGGGGGAGTCCGGCGAGTGACGAGCCGCCCTGCCCGGCCGGTCCCGTGCCCCGGCGGTGGTCGAGCCAGTACATCGCCGGGGTGACCGACACCCCGTGGACGAGCACGGAGAGCACGATCGTGAAGCCGATGACCGACCACATCCAGCGCTCCTCGGCGAAGGTCGCGTGGCCGGCGGCATACGCGAGGTAGTAGACCGACCCGATGCCGCGGACGCCGAAGAACGCGGTGACGAGGGCCTCCGACCGGGTCAGGGCACCGGGCTCCCCGAGCCGGCGTGGCCGGACCCTCAGGGCGACGAGCCCGGCCACGGGGCGCACGACGAAGACGAGGGTGAGACCGAGGACGATCCCGCGCGCGTCCAGGGCCGCCAGCAGGCCGTGGGTCATCGCCACCCCGAGGGCCAGCAGGACGAAGAGCGTGAGCAGGCGCTCGAGGCGCTCGACCACCCCGTGCATCGCCTCGTGGTAGCCGTGTGAGCGGTCGGCGGAGCGGATCGTCAGCGCGCAGGCGAAGGTCGCGAGGAAGCCGTAGCCTCCGACGGTCTCGCTCAGGCCGTACGACGTGAGGAGCGCGGCGATCACGAGGAGCGGGTCACCCTGCTCCGCCAGACGCAGGGCCGGTCTGGGCGAGCGGAAGGCGACCGCAGCGAGGATCCGGCCCACCACGACGCCCACCACGACGCCGAGGACGATCTGCGCCACCAGGTGCCACCCGAGCCAGTACCAGCCCCAGGACGCCACCGAGCCAGCGCCCGCCAACAGGATGGCCAGGTGCACGAAGGGGAAGGCCAGCCCGTCGTTGAGCCCGGCCTCCGACGTCAGGGCGAAGCGGACCTCGTCGTGCTCGTCGATCTCACCGTCGATACCGCGGCCGACCTCCTCACCCGTCGCGACGCGCGGACCCTCCACCTGCACGTCGGAGGCGAGGACGGGGTCGGTGGGCGCGAGCGCTGCGCCGATGAGGATCGCCGCGGGCAGGGCCACGCCGAGGACGACCCAGCCGACGAGGGCGACCCCGACGATGGTGATCGGCATCCCGACGGCGAGCAACCGCCAGGTGGGTGACCAGCGAGCCCAGGAGCGGCGGTCGCGCGGGGTCAGCGGGCGGTCAAGGGCCAGGCCCACTCCCATGAGGGCGAGCAGCACCGTGAGCTCAGTGGCGTGCTCGATGACCCCCCGGTGCGTGACCGGGTCGGCGTCGAGGCCGTTGGCGAGCGGCGAGCGGCCGATGAGGATGCCGACACCGACGAGCACCATCGGCGCAGACACCGGGTACCGGGACAGGGCCCGGGGGAGCACGACGGCCAGCAGGAGCGACAGCCCCACGAGCAGATAGAGGGACGACGCGGACAACCAGGGCCTGACCTCTCGTGGTGGTGCACTCAGGCCACGAGGGTACGACGTCCGGTGCGCGAGAGGGCGCCCTCCCCTCGGGGAGAGCGCCCTCTGCCAGGCTGCGCTGCGGGGAGCGGACGGGCTACCGCTTGGCGGTGACCGCGGCGAGGAACTTCGGGTTGGGAACGCCGATGCCCGTCACCGGGTCCCATCCGCGCGCGGTGGCCAGGCTGGAGTCCTGGTCGAAGGTGCGCACGAAGTAGGACAGTCCGTCGGTGGGGTCGATCCCGTTGTTGTTGTTGACGCGCACCACGCCCTTGATGCCGTTGGCCGTCCCGTGGGTCACGTCCGTGATCAGGGCCTTGGGGGCGGAGTAGAGCAGCGGGTTGGCCCAGCCGAAGCCGGTGCCCGCGCCCTGGTTGGCCAGTGCCAGCATCCCGGCGAGCAGGGGTGAGGCGAGGCTGGTGCCGCCGATGCGGTACTCGCCGTAGTGCACGCCGTCCGGGAAGGTCTGGGTCTGCCCGATGAGCATGCCCGTGTTGGGGTCGGCGTCCATCGCGATGTCGGGCACGGCGCGTCCCACCGGAGCGGTCGTCGGGACGACCCCGTTCTGGAAGGCCGGCTGGTTGAACAGGGCGGAGTAGCCGCCACCGGCGCCGTAGAGGAACCCGGTGTCGATCCAGCTCTTGCCGTCGGCCGAGAGGGACGCGCTGTGCGTGCCCCAGCCGGTCTGGGACGTGATGGCGAAACGGGAGATGCCAGTAGAGGTGCCACCGGCCGACGTCACGTATGGGTCGGAGCTCGGGTAGTCGACCTGCTTGATGCCGGAGGCGGCCACCTCGTCACCACTGTCACCGGAGGAGAAGAGGAAGGTGATGCCCTGGGTCGCCCCCTGCAGGAAGACCTGCTCGTAGGCGGCGACGCTGGAGGCCGACGTGTTTTCCTCGAGGTCGGCCCATGAGTTGCTCACGATGGTGGCCTGGTTGTCGTCGACGACGCGGCCGAGGGTATCAATGAAATCGGCGTCGAAACAGGAAGCCGACGCGTAGTACTTGATCTTGGCGGCCGGGGCCATGGCGTGCACGGCCTCGACGTCGAGGGTCTCCTCGCCCGACCACCCGCTCGGGTCGCAGGCGAACTGGTGGGTGAACTTCGCGGGGAATGACTGGGTCAGCTGGCCCGGGGTGTAGGACCCGTCACCGTGCTGGGAGGCGTAGGTGTTGGCGTCCCTGGCGATGAACTGCCACGCGTAGGCGTCGGTGATGGCCACCGTGACACCGCGGCCGGTGAGGGTCGAGCCGCCTTCGTAAGCCCCCCGGAACTGCGGGCCCGTGTAGCCGCAGGGGGCGTAGGGAAGGGTCTGCCCGCCGAACTTGGGCAGCCGGGTGCTGAAGTCTGCCTTGTAGAGCGCCAGGGGGGTGCCGAAGTTGATGGCGCAGGGACGGCCGTTCTGGAAGGCGGCCGGAGGCGTGGCGTTCGGGTCGGCCTTGGCGCTGGGCGCGATGCTGGGGGCGTCGCCGGTGGCGCCCGGCACGACGTGCTGCGGCGCCTTCTTGGTGACGGTTGTGTCGAGCCCGGTGACGGTGAGCACCGAGGCGCCGATCGAGGCCGGCACCGAGACGGCGCTCGAGTTGGCCGTGACGGTCTGGCCGTCGTGGCGGTAGGTTGCGAGGCTCGTCCCGAACGCGGCGCCCAGCTGGGCCCGCGTGCCGGTGGCCGAGACGTAGCGGCGGTTCTTCTCGACGCCGGTCACCGTCAGACCCTGGGACCGCAGGTACGACGACACCGCGGCGGCGCTGGCCGCTGTCGGGGCGAAGGCGGCGTCGTACTGCGCCGTGGTGAGCCAGTGGTGGTACTGCGCGGAGGTGGGGTCGGAGAGCTTGGCGACCGTCGCCTTGAGGGCGGCCAGCCCGCCGCGCGGGCTGAGGTAGACCCGGACCGACTGGGCGCCGGCGGCGGTAGCGGAGGCGGCCACCTGCTGCTTCTGGGCGGCACCGAGCCAGCGTGGCGTCGAGTCCGCGAGGGTCGTGCGAGAGGCACCCCCCTTGCTCGGGGAGGCCCCGGCGGCGAGGGCCGACGGGCTGAGGGACAAGCCGAGCGTGCCGAGCGCGGCGACGCACGTCAGGGCGAGTGCCCGACGAGGAAAGGCTGAGGTCTTGGACATCCTCTGGTGGGGCCCGGGCCGGAAACCTGAGTCAAATTCATTCGGCCTACGGGCGGATCTGGTGGAGTTCCTGCACCGTAGATCGACCCGGGCCGGAAACTTGAGAGGTTTGGCCTGTGAGTCGTCGTACAGATCCCTGTGAAAACCCTGATAGTCGCGGGTGGCGTGCGTCGTCCCGCGGTCAGCGCCGGTTGCGCCAGGCCCGCTCGAAGGGGAGGCGCCAGGCGTGCGGCGCCACGAGCTGGTGGATGGCGTTGGGGCCCCAGCTGTTCGGCGGGTAGGGCTTGACGGCAGGGGGGTTGTCCAGCAACGGGATCGACCGCTCCCAGAGCGACTCGATGCCCTCGGCGGTGGTGAAGAGGGTGTGGTCGCCGCGCATCGCGTCGAGGATCAGCCGCTCGTAGGCCTCGAGGACGGCGCCGGCGTGGTCGGTGTCCTGGGTGGAGAACTGCAGCGACAGCTTGTCGAGCTTCATCCCCGGGCCGGGGCGCTTCCCGTAGAAGGACAGCGACACCTTCGACTCGTCGGCGAGGTCGAAGGTGAGGTGGTCCGGGCCCTGGGTGCCGACGCCGGAGTCGGCGGGGAACATCGACTTGGGGGCCTCACGGAAGGCGATCGAGATGATGCGCTGGCATTCGGCCAGCCGCTTCCCGGTGCGCAGGTAGAAGGGCACACCGGCCCAGCGCCAGTTGTCGATGTGGCACTTGAGGGCGATGAAGGTCTCGGTGTCGCTGTCGCGCGCGACCCCTTCCTCGTCGCGGTAGCCGGTGTACTGCCCGCGCACCACGTCGGAGGGCTCGATCGGCAGCAGGGAGCGGAAGACCTTGTTCTTCTCCTCGCTGATCGCCCGGGGCTCGAGGGCGGTCGGAGGCTCCATGGCGACGAACGCGAGCACCTGGAAGAGGTGGGTGACGACCATGTCCTTGTAGGCCCCGGTCGACTCGTAGAACCCCGCGCGTCGGTCGAGACCCAGGGTCTCGGGGATGTCGATCTGCACGTGGTCGATGAAGTTGCGGCTCCAGATCGGCTCGAACAGGCCGTTGGCGAAACGGAACGCCAGGATGTTCTGCGCAGCTTCCTTTCCCAGGAAGTGGTCGATCCGGAAGATCTGGCTCTCGTCGAAGGTCTCGTGCACCTGGTCGTTGAGCAGCACGGCGCTCTCGAGGTCGGTGCCGAACGGCTTCTCCATGATCACGCGGGAGCGCTCCACGAGTCCGGCGTCGCGCAGGGTCTGGATGACGACGGGGGCCGCCCGGGGCGGCACGCTGAGGTAGTGCAGCCGGCGGGCGTTCTCGCCGAGCGCGGACTCCGCCTTCTGGACGGCGTTGCGCAGGCCCCCTGCCCCGGCGGTCGTGGACACGTAGGAGAGCTTGGTGGCGAAGTCGTCCCACTGCTCGGGGGTGAGCGTGACGTTGCCGAACTCCCCGACCGCCTGCTTGGCGAAGGCCTGGAACGCCTCGTCGGTGAGGTCCTCCAGCGAGGTCCCCACGATCCGGATGTCGGGCGTCAGGGCCGACAGCACCAGGTGGGCCATGCCCGGCAGGAGCTTGCGGCGGGCGAGGTCACCCGTGGCTCCGAAGAGGACGATGACGTGCGGCAGGATGCCGTCCTTCACGCCGCGGCGCGGTCGGGCGGAAGGAGAGGGGTAGGAGATCGTCTGCGCGGAGTCGGTCACCCCGGCATGATGGCACCGACCGGACGATCCGGGCACCCCCCGTCTCGGTCTGCGGCGCCGAGGGCGAGCAGGGCCAGGCCCGCGCCGATGCCGAGGACGGCCAGCACGCCTCGGGGATGGAAGATGTGGTTGACCAGGAAGGGATAGCAGGAGGTGGTGAGGACCACGGTGCCGGGCAGGACGCGCCAGCCGTGCCGACGCCCGAGGGCCGTCCCCGTGAGGACGGCCGCCAGCGCGAGCGACCACACCCCCACCGCGCCGAGCCGGTCGCCGACGTCGAAGAGGCGGCCCACGGTCGGGGTCAGGCTCCCCGCCTGCTCGTAGGCCAGGCCTGCCCCCAGGCCCGCCACGAGGTCGAGCCCGGTGTAGAAGGTCATGAACCCGTAGGCGGCGAGCCGGGCCAGTGCCGGTACCGGCCCCCGCTCACCACGCAGGAGCAGCCACACCGACCCCCCGAGGAGCGGGAAGACCGGCAGCAGCCAGACGTGCAGGGTCCACCAGAGGTGGGCGCTCGAGGCGTCGAGGTCGGAGGGGTGCACCAGCCCCGCCAGGGCCAGCAGCAGCGCCGGGGCGGCCACCAGGCCCGCGCGCATCCAGGTCTTCATACCGGCTGAGTCTGCCTTGGTGCGGACCACCGCAGATCGGCAGACACAGGAGGGGCGGGAGGGAGGCGGGTGGGTGCAGACTGGCCCCATGCGCTTCGGAATCCACTTCATGGACTTCAACCTCCCCGGCGGGCCCGGCACGTACGCCACGGCGCTCGCCGACACGGCGGCCGCCGCGGAGGAGGCGGGGGCCTCGTGGCTCACCGTCATGGACCACTACTTCCAGATGGAGTTCTTCCGCACCGCGCACGACCCGATGCTCGAGGCCTACGCCACCCTCGGCTTCCTCGCCGCCCGCACGAGCACCGTGCGACTGGGCACCGTGGTCACCGGGGTCACCTACCGCCACCCGGGGCTGCTGGCCAAGATCGCCACGACCCTCGACGTGCTGTCGGGTGGGCGGGCCTTCCTCGGCATCGGGGCGGCCTGGTACGAGCGGGAGCACCTCGCCCTCGGTGTCCCCTACCCGCCGCTCAAGGAGCGCTTCGAGCGCCTCGAGGAGGCGCTGCAGGTCACCCTGCAGATGTGGGGCGACGACGAGGGCCCGTACGACGGCACGTACTACCACCTCGCCGAGACCATCAACGTGCCCGCAGCCATCCAGACGCCCCACCCGCCGATCGTCATCGGCGGGAGCGGCGAGAAGAAGACGCTGCGTCTCGTCGCTCAGTACGCCCAGGGCTGCAACCTGCTGGTCTCCAGCCCCGAGCAGGCCGCCCACAAGCTCGAGGTGCTGCGCGGCCACTGCGACGCCCTCGGCACCGACTACGACGCGATCGAGAAGACCGTCATGGGTCCGCAGGAGCCGCCGCTCGACGACCCCGACGCCTTCCTGCGCATCGCCCAGGGCTACGCCGACGTCGGCATCGAGCTCATCCACCTGCGCGCCCTCACCCCCGACCCGGCCGCCGCAGTCCGCGACTTCGGTGCCAAGCTCGCCCCCCGCCTGACCGAGATCGGCTGAGCCCCAAGGAGACCCATGACCCAGCTCGACCACCGCCCCACCACCGACCAGACCGCTGACGGCGACCCGACCACCTTCTCCGTCCCCACCGACGGGGCGGCGGTGCGGGCGGCCGACCGCGACCACGTCTTCCACGCCTGGGGCCTGGTGGGGTCCGACACGGTCTCGCTCGCCCGGGCGGAGGGTTCACGCTTCTGGGACACCGAGGGGAAGGGCTACCTCGACTTCAGCTCGCAGCTGTGCAACGTCAACATCGGTCACCAGCACCCGCGGCTGGTCGCCGCCGTCCAGGAGCAGGCGGCGCGCCTGACCACGGCCGGCCCGGCCTTCTCCATCGACGTCCGCTCCGAGGCGGCCCGGCTCATCGCCGAGCGCGCGCCCGGTGACCTCGACATGGTCTTCTTCACGACCGGCGGGGCCGAAGCCAACGAGAACGCGATGCGGATGGCCCGGGTGCACACCGGCCGGCACAAGATCCTCGCGGCGTACCGCAGCTACCACGGCGGCACCGCGGGCGCGATGGCCGTCACCGGCGAGCCGAGGCGCTGGGCCACCGAGCCCGGTATGCCGGGAGTGGTGCGATTCTGGGGTCCCTATCCCTACCGCTCGGCCTTCCACTCGACCAGCGCCGAGCAGGAGTGCGAGCGTGCCCTGCAGCACCTGCGCGACACGATCATGGTCGAGGGACCCGGCAGCGTCGCGGCGATCATCCTCGAGACGGTGGTCGGCACCAACGGCATCCTCGTGCCGCCGGACGGCTACCTCGCGGGGGTGCGGGCGATCTGCGACGAGCACGGGATCGTCATGATCTCCGACGAGGTGATGGCCGGATTCGGGCGGTGCGGCGAGTGGTTCGCGGTCGACCACTGGGGGGTTACGCCCGACCTCATCTGCTTCGCCAAGGGCGTCAACTCCGGCTACGTGCCGCTCGGTGGCATCGTCATCTCCGCGGCCATCGCCGACACGTTCCGCACCCGGCCCTTCACCGGTGGCCTCACCTACTCGGGGCACCCGCTGGCCTGCGCGTCGGCCGTGGCCTCGATCCAGATCTACGAGGACGAGGGGGTCATCGAGCACGCCCGGCACCTCGGCACCGACGTCATCGGTCCCGGTCTCGAGCAGCTCATGGAGCGCCACCCGAGCGTGGGGGAGGTGCGCGGCCTCGGAGCCTTCTGGGCCCTGGAGCTGGTGCGTGACCGGGCCACCCGCGAGCCGCTGGTGCCCTACAACGCCGCCGGCCCCGACAACGCCCCCATGGCCGCCTTCACCGCAGCCTGCAAGGAGCGGGGGCTGTGGCCGTTCGTCCACTTCAACACCACGCACGTCGTGCCGCCGTGCACCACGAGCGACGACGAGGTGCGCGAGGGTCTGGCGATCCTCGACGAGGCCCTCACCGTGGCGGACGGCTACTACACCGGCTGAGTTCGGCAGCAGGATGAGGCGGATGGGTCAAAATGCGGCCCGCGAAAGGCAACCACCAGAGGCCAACCCCGGGGGACCGGCTCCCGAGCGAGACCGTCGCGCACCCGCCGCTGACGGTGCGTCCTACCGCCCAGACAGGGCCCGTCGGACCCGTGCCTGCCGCCTACTGGGGAGGCCCGACCGCCGATCGCGGCAGTCGGCAGCCGGACCCGGGGAGGTCGACTCTGAGTCGCTGGGGTTGGCTG
>JBBRNQ010000112.1:0-14316 GCA_038230235.1 Actinomycetales bacterium | reverse complement strand
CCAGCACGGGTGAGCCACGCTGACATCGGCGCCTCCTCACCCCTGCGTCGCCACATCCGGTAGAGGAGGAACGCGACCGGACCGAAGAAGGTCTGAGCCGGGATGACGAACCCGATGTTCCCGCGATGCAGCGTGCCGAGCAGGGTGGGGGCGAGGCTCGGCAGGAGGCACCCGAAGACGGTGACGGCGACCAGGGCCGGGAGCAGTGTGCGGCGCCCGAACCCCTTGTAGGCAGCGACGACGAACAGGCTGTAGACGAGGAGGTCCCCCATTCCGATGTTGGCGTTGAGGTCTCCCGCCCGCATGCCGATGGAGGGGTCGAGCGGGAAGCCGGCGAAGCGGTCGGCCAGCACGACGGTAAGGGGGATGACGACGCTGAAGAGCGGGTCGTAGACGGCGAGGGCCAGGGCGAACCACGCGACGTGCTGCAGACGCATGCCTCCCTGGACGTAGAGGTTGGTGACCCCCACGACGGCGAGGAGCACGATCACGCTCGTGAGGGCCCAGTAGATCTGCCAGCCCCTGACCGTCCCCATGAGCTCGCGGGCCACGGCGATGTTCACGCCCAGGAGAAGGCCGATCGCCAGCCATCGCGTCGTCGTACCGACGAGGGGCCGATAGCCGATGGTGAGGGCAGAGGCGAAGGTGAGGACCAGGAAGCCGGTGAGCACGTCCTCCGGGAGGACGACGTAGAGGGCGGGGAGGGTGACGAGGAAGACGAAGACGACGCCGACGTCACGGCCGTTGAACCGGCCGATGGCCGGCCGCTCAAGCCGGACCCTCGTGAAGTAGAGCAGGGCGAACCCCACCGTCAGCCAGGTGCCGCCGACGACCAGGAGCAGCTGGAAGGAGGTCTGGTTCATGCGCGTGCCCTTTCGGTCAAGCGCCCCGGTTCGGGGCTGGAGCGGTGGGTGAACGTCGCCTCGCGCAGATCGGCGCGGACGGCTCTGAGTGCCTCGGGCTCCCGCCAGCCGGCGTCGGTCCTGCGGACTCGCCGTACCTCGACCGTTCCTCCTGCAGCGGCGAGCGCCTGCTCGAGGTCGGCCGCGAGCTGCGCGGTGAGGCTCTCCGCCGCGACCTCCACGACGGCCGTCCCGTCGGTATGGAGCAGGGCGAAGCGCGGAGGCTGCGCTGCCCGAGGCAGGGCGTCAAGGGCTTCCACGACGAGTCGGGGGGTCACTCCGTCTCTGCTCGCGGCGAGGACGTCGGCGGTGCTCCCGAGGATGGGGGTCGTGGCAGGCATGCCGGCGAGCTCGCAGGTGAGCTCACCGTCGTCGAGGGGACGGACCACGTCACCGGTGTCGTAACGGATCACCGGCATGCAGTGCCGCAGGGGATAGTACGGCGTGATGACGACCCGACCGGCCTCGCCGGCGGCAACCGCGACGTCCGAGTCGAGCGCGAGGAACTCGACGTACCCGCTGTTCAGGTCGTGGTGCAGGTGCCCGGCGGTGCAGTGCCGGGCGCTGACCGGGAGCACCTCGGTCATCGCGAAGCTGTCGACCACCCGGGCACCGAAGACCCGCTCAGCCCGCCGGGTCAAGGCCATCGAGAGGAGCTCGCCACCGCAGTCGATGCGCCGCAGTGCCGGTGTCCGCGAGCCCGTTCGCTCGGCCGCGGCGACCAGCTCGGCGAGGTAGCTGGGGTAGGTCGACAGGATGGTCGTGGCCTCCCGCTGGAGGACATCGAGGCTGTCGAGGGGGTCGATGAGACCGAGGAGCACGATCCGGGCACCCGCCAACCGGCAGACGCTGACGTCGTGCTGGATGGCGGCGGTGGCTCGCGAGCTGATGTTGACCTGGAGGACGTCGGCTGGTCCGATCTCTCCGCGAAGCACCCCGGCGAGGGCCGCGAGCGCCGGCCACAGCCGCGCTTCGTCGGCGGACGTCCAGATCTGCACCGGACTCCCGGACGACCCGGTGGTGCGGGTGCTCTGCTGCGGACGCGTGCCCTCGGCGATGAAGTCGGCGCACGGTCCGGCGAGGTCCTGCTTGGTCGTCACCGGCACGACGGCGAACTCGGCGATACCGATGTCGTCTCCGTCGAGTCCGAGTCGACCGAACAGCTCGCGGTAGTACGGGGTGCTTGCCACGGCGTGCCGTACCGTGCGACGGATGGCGCGGTCCTGGAGCCGTCGCCTGATCTCGGGGTCGGCGAACGGACCGTCGAGGAGCTGCTCGAGGTCGTCTCCGGGTGCGCCGAACTCGTCGAGGGTGGACAGGGCGTCTGCGACGAGCGCTTCGACGGAGCGCACGTCGAACGGCTTGCCCCAGATCATCGAGCGGGCCATGCGCAGCTGCCGGATTCCGGTCTCGAACATCGCTTCTCCTCACGTTGCGGAGCCTGCGAGGCGAGTCGTGCGCAGGCTGTTGAGCGGATGGGTGTCATCCGTGTGTGTGGGGGGGCCGGGCGGGCGGGGCGCGACCCGGAGGCGCACCCCGCCCTGGTGGTCAGGAGCCTCCTGAGCAGATGGCGAACAGCACTGCGGACAGCGAGCCCATGACGTAGCGGGCGTGCTTGGTGGTGGCGACGACGGTCGACATGACGTACCTCCTTTCCTGAGAGCGGTGTGGCGTGGACCCCGGACACCTCAGGCGACGACGTGCACGCTGAGGTTCATCTCGGGGTGGATCTGGCAGGTCAGGTGGAAGTCGCCCACGGTGAGCCACGGCCCGATCCGCAGGAGGTCGCCCTCCTCCGTGACGGCGACATCGCCCTCACCCAGGGAGGGGCTGCCCGGCTCCGGGCTGGTGACGGCCCCGTCGCCGTGCACGACGATGTGCAGCCAGCTCGAGGTGTTGCGCATCCGCACGACGCCACCGCGGTGGATGGTCACGGACGTCATCCCGAACTCCTCGGCCCCCATCGTGACGGTCCCGTCAGGAGAAGGGGGCGGCTCGGTCTGAGGTCGGAGGGCGATCGCGGGAGCGACGACGAGAGGGACGGCCAGCCATCCCACGAAACGAGCGACCTTGACCATCACGATGCTCGGGACGTGGTCTGGTCGGCCGTGCCGCGCACGTCGACGACGTCGCGGGTCGAGACCTGGCCAATGGGGCCGAGCTGCGGGGTGGCCTTCGCTGGGATGGTGTTCATGCCGAGAGGTTCTGCGGTGGGGCTTGCAAAGAACTTGCAACCGCTGCGTTCGGGCGGGCGTCACCCGGATCGAACCGGAGCCCGGCTGCCTCCTTCACCGTCTGCAAGGAGTCTGCAAGCGGCCGTCCCGATCATCGGTGGCGCCGGCCGTTCGGCCGACGCCTCCGCAGTACTCACGTGAAGGGACCCCTCATGTCTCAGTCAACTGCTCTGGAGACCATCGAAGCGGTCAGGCCGGCGTCGCTGACTCCGTCGTCGAGCCCACCGTCGACTGCTGCCCCCGCCAGCGACGCGGCTGACGCGGCCCTGAGCGCCGTCAGCGCCAGCTTGCTGCGACGCGGCTACCTGACCACCGAGTTCTGGATCACGCTCATCGGGGCTGGCTTGTCGTCGGTGCTCGCGGTGGTCAAGGTGCCCGGCGCGACAGCGGCCCAGGTGGTGGCGATCGGCGCCCCGGCGCTGCTCGCGGCGACGTACGCGGTGGTACGCACGATGCACAAGTCCCGAGTCGGCCGTTTGGTCGCCTATCTCCTACCCCAGTCCGATCAGAATCCCTGACACTCTTCCCTCCCATCGACCTTCTCAGAGGAGCTCATCATGAAGTTCACGTCCAACTGGAGCCACGGCGCGGTGTTCTGGAGGTCGTTCACCAAGAACGACACCCTCTATCTCGTGGGGCTGCGCCAAGGGACCCTGCACAACGGCGACAGCGCCGACTACGACAACCCGACCGGCTACTTCCAGCTGGAGCTCAAGCGCGGGGACCTGTTCGGGTCGACCCTCATCGCGGCCGGCCACGTCTACACCAACGACGACGAGTACATCCTGACCGACGGGGGTGGCTTCCTGCCGGTCGAGGACGCGGTCACGGTCGTGGTCACCGGACCCCAGTACGAACCCGCTGGACACGTCGTCCAGTTCTTCTCCGCCGCGGGCGCCGATTCAACCATCAAGATCACGTCGCAGATCGAGCAGACCATCGACCAGAACGGGTCGTCGAAGGCGACGGTCTCGAGCGAGGCCTCGGACGAGAACGGCGCCTCGGTGGGTGCCAAGGAGACGGCCGGCGGGGGCAAGATGCCCCTGGGGCTAGAGCTGACCGAAGGCGCATCCAGCAAGGTCGCCAGCAAGATCAGCAGGGAGATCGAGTCGCATGTGGGCCTCACCGTCTCCACGGTCCACCTACAGCGAGGACCAGACCATCACGCTGTCAGCCCACAAGCTGACTGCCCTGCGATCCAGCTGGCAGCGCGAGTACGTGACCGGCACGGCCGCCCTCGGGCCCACGCACTTCGTGTTCTCGGCCACGCTCAAGTACATCACTTCGCGGCAGGCGACCGAGTACGACTCCGCCGACCAGCTGCCACCGGACCTGATGGCCGCCTACCGAGAGCAGGATCCTGCCTACCATCCCCCGGTGAACCTCCAGGACGGTGCGGTGGTCCGTGAAGAGAACCGTGCGCCGGTCTACGTCGTCTTCGGAGGAGCCAAGTTCTGGGTGCCCACCCCGGAGATCCTGACCCGTCTCTACGGCGGATGGGGCAGCGTGGTCCTCGTCGCCGACGGTGCCCTCGCGGCGGTACCCACCACCCCCCAGGACGGGACGGTTTTGAGAGAAGAGCACCACCCGGAGGTGTGGCTCTTCGCGAGCGGCACCAAGCGCCACATCACCACCTCAGACGTGCTCTCCCGGTATGGAGGGTGGGGCGTCGTCCACGTCGTCTGGGACGACGCACTCTCCGGCTTCCCCGAAGGGGAACCAGTCGTCTGACGGTTCGGCCACTGGCCGGCTTCACCCGGCCAGTGGCACCCCGTGGCGCACGTAGATCACCCCGTTGCCGAAGCGTCGATGGTCGAGCAGCGTGAGGTCGAGTCGGACGCCACGGGGCAGCGCGGGCTTGCCACCCCCGACGATTACGGGGCTCATGAGCAGCACGCACTCGTCGACCAGCCCGTGTCGGAACGCCTCCGCCGCGATGGCCGCGCCGCCGATGCTCAGGTCAGCGTCTGACGCCTTCTTGAGCTGCCTTACCGCCTCGGGATCGAGCTGCCGCTCGATCCTCGTGCGCGCCGTCGTCACCGTTTCGAGGGTCGAGGAGTAGACGACCTTGTCGGTGTCGCGCCAGACCTGTGCGTAGTCGCGCACGACCGGTGGCTCGTCCGTCAACCAGTCGTCGTCCTCCCAGACACGCATCGTCTCGTACATGCGCCGGCCGTAGAGCGAGGTGCCGATCTGCCGCTCGTGCTCGTTCCAGAACTCGTGCACCTCGTCGTCGGGGACGGACCAGTCGAAGGCGCCGCTCTCGTCCTCGACGTAGCCGTCGAGCGAGGTGTTGGCCGCGTAGATCAGCTTGCCCATGGGTGCCTCCGGTCGGACGGGTGGCTACAGACTGCCGTGTCAGATGTGGGACCGGCAAGAGCCTCGCCCGCCGAGCCTCGGTGCGAGGCCACCATGCCGCGTCACACCTCTTCCCCTCAGGGCTCGAGCAGTCGGGCGACAGCGGTCTGGCCGCTGGTGCGGGCGTGCTGCAGCGCGGTGATGCCGTCGCGGTCGGCGATCGACCTGTCGGCTCCGGCAGCGAGCAGGATCGTCACGATCTGCTGGTAGCGCCCCGATCCGTCGCCGAGGATGACGGCCTCGAGCAGGGCCGTCCAGCCCAGGTCGTTGACGTGGTTGACGTCGATGCCGGTCTTGACGACTCTGCGGACGTATTCGACGTGGCCGCGCTCGCTGGCCGGGATGACCGACACGCCACCGAACCGGTTGCGCAGCGTGAGGTCGGGTCGGGCCGGGAGCAGGGTCTCGAGCATCGCAACGCTTCCGGTCACGCCAGTCACCAGCCACGCCGAGTCCCGTTGTGCGTCCTGGGTGTCGGGATCGGCGCCCAACGCCACGAGCAGCCGCGCCACGTCGACCCGGTCACTGGTGACCGCCAGGATCAGCGGCGTCCGGCCTCTGCCGTCCTTCGTCTCCAGGTCGGCTCCCTGCCGCAGCGCGATGGCCGCGGCGTCGGCGTCGCCGCCGGTCGCAGCCGCCAGCAGGGCCTTCGAGGCCTCGGGCGCGGTGGCGGGTCCGGCGGCCCGGGCCGCGAGCAGGGTGGCCACGACCGGGGCGTAGCCGCGGTCGCGGGCGGCGGCCAGCGGAGCCTGCCCCGACTCACCCGCCGGCAGGTCCACGTCGGCGCCGCGGGCCACGAGGAGGCGCACCGTGTCTGCATACTCCGGGGTGGACTTGCCCAGGATGATGGCCTCGTGGAGCGCGGTGTACCTCAGCCGGTTGACGTGGTTGACCTCGATCTTCGTCTGCAGGAGCCGGCCAACGGCGAGGGCGTGCCCTCGCTCGGCGGCCCGGATCAGCGAGGTGCCCCTAAAGCTGTCGAGACTGGAGACGTCGGCGCCGTGGGCCAGCGTGAGGTCCAGCAGCTCGACGTACCCCTCGCTCGCCGCGATGTGGAAGGCGCTCTCGGCCGTGGGGCTGAGGTGGTTGACGTCGGCCCCGGCCTTGATGAGCCTCGCCGCGGTCGGCACGTCGTCGGCCCAGGCCGCAGCGATCAGCCGGTCGTCGAGGGCGGCGGCGGGTGTGGTCGGGGTGGGGGTGGTCGGGGTGGTTGCCGGGTTGCTGGGTGAGGTGGTGGCGGGCCGGCCGGCAGGTGCGGGCATGGTGCTCCTCGCGGTGGTGGGGGGAGACGTGGTCGGGGTGACGGCGGCCGGCGCGCAGGCGACCGTGGTGGTCAGGCTGAGGCCGGCCACGACGGCCCAGGCGACCGCGGCCCAGGTGACGGCAGGGCGCCCCCTGCGCTGTTCGGCCGAGGTCACGGGCGGCCGCTGCGCCGCACGTCGAGCGCGACGACCTCGTACGGGGGGAGGCCGACGGGGTTCTCGTCGAAGTGGCTGTCCACCAGCAGGAGGCGGCCTTGGGCGAGCTTGGCCGTGGTGAAGACCCGGGTGGGGTCGGTCGGCTGCTCACTGACCAGGGTGGCGGTCGACGCGTCGTGGCCGAGGCGCAGCGTGGTGAGGACGCGGCTGAAGTTGCGGACCGCCCACAGGGTGCGGCCCTCGAGCACCAGGCCGTCGGCGCCGAGCAGGTTGGCCCCGCCGGTGTCGATGGCGTCGACCGACCGGGAGCAGAGGTCGAAGCGCCACAGCTTGCCGACGTTGCCCTGGGCCACGACCAGTGAGCGCCGGTCGGGGCTGACGACGATGCCGCCGAGGTTGAAGCCGGCCGTCGTCGCGATGGTGCCTGTAGCGTCGGCCCAGGTCTCCACCGACCACGCACCCCGGGTGCTTGCGACCCGAAACACCTGGGGCACATTGGAGTTCGTGAAGTACGCCGCCCCGTCGGGGCCGATCGCCACGTCGTTGAGGAAGGCGTTGGTGACGCCGGTGCGCAGGGCCGCAAGGAGCCGGCCGTCCCGGCTGTAGACCCACAGGTCGGGTGCGCCGGGGTGGTCGATCCCGTTGGGGCCGCCCGCGACGTAGACGCGTCCCTCGCCGTCGACGGTCACGCCGCGGGCGGTGAAGCGTCCGTCGGTGCCGTCACCGCCGAGCCACTGCCGGGTCCGGGGGCGATCGACCTGCCCGCGGTGGATCTCGCCACCGGTGATCTCGCTGACGTAGAAGGCGCCGCTCCGCTGGTCGACCCCGATCCCCTCGAACTTCGAGCCACCGGTGGTACCCACCACCGGGTCACCGGTCAGGACGTACGTCGAGGGGCGGCCCCCACCGTGCGGGGAGGCGGTCGCGGCGGCCGTCCCCACCGCGAGGGCGAGGAGGAGGCTGGCGGATCCGACGGCGGCGATGCTGCGGTTCATGACTGCTCCTGTATGCGTTTCGGACGAGTAGGACCAGCGTGGCCTCGACCGCAGACGCGTTCAACCGGCACCCGGTGGCCTCTGGGCGACCTGGTGGGTGGTCGGCGAACCAGCCAGATGGCGGAGGCGCTTGCGGCTGCGGTCCCGGTACGCTCTGCTCCCCATGAGCAACACCACGGCCGCCGCGCCCTCAGGCATCCTGGGCCGGATCGGCGGGTTGGACCAGCTGCTGCACGTCGCGCTGGGCCTGCTGGTCGTGGCCTCGGCGGTGCGCTACACCTCCCGCCATGGCCTGTCGGCCGGCACGTGGCAGGTGCTGGGTGGTGCCGTCCTGCTCCTCGTCTCGTATGCAGCGCTGGCCCACCGGACAGGGAGCCGACCGGTGCGGAACGCACAGGCATGGCTCCTCGTCGCGGTCGCCGTGTGGGTCGCCCTCGCCGCGACCGCCCCCTCCTTCGCCTGGTGCGCCGTACCGCTGTGCTTCGCGGCGCTGCGGGTGCTGCCGTTCACGGCGGCTTGCGCCGTGGTGGGACTGCTGGTCGTCACCGTGGTGGTGACCTGGGCGCGGCTCAGCGGTGAGGTCGACCCGACGGCCGTGGCCGGCCCGGTGTGCGTAGCCGTGCTCGCCGTCGGGGTCTTCCGTGCGCTCGAGCGCGACGCCGCAGCGCGGGCCGCACTGGTCGAGGAGCTGAGGGAGGCCGAGGGCGACCTGGCCGTGACGCAGCACCGCGCCGGGGCGCTGGCCGAGCGGTCGCGGCTGTCCCACGAGATCCACGACAGCGCCGCACAACGCCTCTCCAGCATCAACCTCCTGCTGCAGGCGGCCCAGCAGGAGTGGGGGAGCGGGGCAGGCGACGCGCGCCAGCACGTCGTACAGGCTGCGCTGACGGCGCGGGACGGGCTGGACGAGGTGCGCCGCATGGTGCGCGGGCTGGCCCCGACGGCGCTGGATGCCGACGACACCGGCGCAGCGCTGCCCGAGGCGCTCGACCGGGCCTGCCGCGAGGTGCTGCTGCGACGGGGCGCACGCGCAGCTGCGCGTCCACGGCGAGCCGGCCCGGGTCGACCCGCAGATCGCGACGGCCCTGCTGCGCACCGCCCGGGGCGCCCTGGCCAACGTGGCCGAGCACGCCCAGGCGCATACGGCGGTGGTCACGCTCACCTACCAGGAGGCGAGCGTGTCGCTCGACGTCCGCGACGACGGTGTGGGCTTCACCCTGGCCGACTCGCCTCGCAGCGGCCGCCCCGGCCGGGGCAACGGCCTGGCCGGCATCCGCGCCCGCGTCGCCCGGCACGACGGGCAGCTGGTCGTGGAGAGCGCACCGGGTGAGGGCACCGCGGTCGCGGCCTCCTTCCCCCTGACCGAGGCTGACGACGGGCTGAGGGGGCGCTGATGAGCGACGATGTGACGGTGATCCGTGTCGTGCTGGTCGATGACCACCCGGTGGTCCGGGCCGGCATCCGCGCCCTGCTCGAGAACCAGCCCGACCTCGTGGTCGTCGGCGAGGCCAGCGACGCGGAGACCGCCACCGAGGTCGTGCGGGCCACCCACCCCGACGTCGTGCTCATGGACCTCCACCTCGGTGACGGCCCCGGCGGCATCGACGCGACCCGCAGGCTCCGCGCGCTAGCCGAGCCACCGCAGGTGCTGGTCCTGACCACCTACGACACCGAAGCCGACATCCTCGCCACCATCCAGGCAGGCGCCGCGGGCTACCTGCTCAAGGACGCCCCGCCCGACGAGATCTACCGGGCCGTGCGCGGCACGGCCCGCGGTGAGGTCGTGCTCGGCCCGACCATCACCGCCACCCTCGTACGGCGCACCACCGCCCGCAGCACGGTGCTCACCGAGCGCGAGGTCGAGGTGACCGGCCTGCTCGCGCGCGGCCTGACGAACAAGGAGATGGCGAAGGAGCTCTTCGTCAGCGAGGCGACCGTCAAGTCGCACCTGTCGCAGATCTACGGCAAGCTCGGCGTCGACACCCGGGCCGGCGCCGTAGCCAAGGCGATCGACCAGCACATCATCCGGATGTAGCAGTCCACAGAGCGGGCGTCGACCACAACCCGCAACCACTGGGGAGGTTGGCCGCAAGACGACCCCACGGTGGTTGGAGATGGAGATAGCGGCGAGGAACAGGTCGTCGTCGGGGCCGTGCTCGGCGGCGAGCCTCACGATGTCGACGTAGTCGCGCCCTTGGGTGCTGGTGATACTTGGCCGCGCACGCACCCTGGCTGCGGCCGGTGTGCGCGCACCTCAGCTGCCACGACCTCGCCGACCGGCATCGGTTGGGCCTCACTCACCGAGGGCGAGCTGCAGGTCGCCGAGCTCGTGACCGCGGGCTAGACCAACCGCACGGTGGCCCGCGGCTCAACGTCGCCAACAACACCGTGGGCACCCACTTGCGGTCCATCTTCCACAAGCTGGACGTGCAGTCTCGCGTGCAGCTGGCGAACGTCGTGCGAGACCACCGGCCGACCTGACCGGTTCACCTCCTCCACGCTCCCGTCTCCCAGTAGCACGGCTCCTGCTCCCATGGGCAAGGGTCCGATGGTGTGGCAGACAGCCACCACCAGCGATTCATCCCGGGGGTCATCAGGGTGACGCTGGCCCGGGCGATGACCCGCTCTGCCCCTCTGCTCGTGTGGCGGCAGATGAACCCCGACGTGCTCTGGGGGGTCAGCTCCGCCGCGTGGCCGATGAGGTCGTTCGTCTCGTCCAACCTGGCTTGCCGTCAGACAGCGACAGCGCCATCCGTGGGCGACGGGAGCGTGAGTACGACGGCGCTGTCAGGGGCGACGACCCTGACGGCGGCCGGTGTGGTGCCGGTCGAGCGACCCACTGGCACAGTGCCTGCAGCCAGGACGATGCCCGACCGGGCCGAGGGTCCTCCGGCGTCGGTCATCGTGGTCGACGTGCCACGACCGGCCCCTGCCTCGGCGTCGAGGACCACCCGGACGGCGGTGGGGCCCTGGTTGTCGAGCAGGACGGCGGTGCTCCCGTCGGCGTGCCGTACCGCGTCGACGCGAAGGCCGCTGGCCGTGCTCGGCAGAGCGACCGGCAGGAGGGCGCCGGTGCCCAGGTCGTGGGCGAGGAGGAGCCCGTCGTAGAGCGGTTGGGCAACCATGTGGCGCCCGTCCGCGGCGAGGCACGTCGCGGCGTACCCGAGGCAGCCAGCGGCATCGACCTGGTTGTGGAAGTTGAGGCCCTCGACCCCGGCCCCGAGGACGACGAAGACGTCGTCCGCGGCCCACAGTGCGGCCGCGTAGCTGTTGCTGAGCCCCTCGATGCCTCGGCACGAGGCCGAGTTCGTCTCGTCGAGGCGTAACGCGACACCGGCCGCCCGGGCCTCGGCAGCTGTGCGGGTAAGGCGCAGGCGGGTCAGGGCGTCCGCGTTGCCGCCGAGCAGGGCCGTGGCCGAGCGGTACTTGCCGGGGCAGGCGGTCATTGGGTAGTAGTGCGTGGTCACGGTCGAGACGGTGGAGTGCAGGTGGGCGATGTAGTGCGGCAGCCAGGCGGCGATCGCGGTGTCCGGTCCGGCGAGCGCCACCCCGGGGGCACCCTGCCGGACGGTCTTGAAGCATCTGCTCACGTCACCGAGGTAGGCGTGGAGCCCGTACGTCGCGGGTCGGTAGCGCTGCCAAGTGTAGAAGTCGGGCTCGTTCCCGCAGGCGATGGCCGCGAGCCGCGGGCCGAGGGCGGTCCGCAGCGCCGCCGCGTTGTCCCGCGTGACGGCAGCGGAGTAGTGGGCGAGGTCGATGCTGGCGAGCACCCGCCAGCCGGACGCGGCGGCCAGGTGTCGCAGGTCGGACAGCTGGAGCGCGGTCAGCCGCGTGGCCGGTCCGGCATCAACGCTGCCGCCGCCGAACCGCAGGAGCCCGTGGCCGAGCCGGCGCAGCAGGGTGGCCAGCCCCGAGCTCGGGGCGAAGGCGGCGCTACCGAGGGCAACCTGCTCGAACGAGAGCCCGATCGAGTCGGCGGCGACACGTCCGACACCCGCCGTGGTCCCCACGACCACATCCACCGACGGGACGTGCCCGGCACTCGCCGCGCCAGGCGACACGCTGCCACCACCGGAGGTCAAGCCTGATGCCGACGTCTCGGCGGGTGTGGTGCGAAGCAACGGTGCGCTCACAGAGACAGCGGCGGCGAGGACCAGAAGCATGCCAACTGCTGCGCGGTGCGCGACCCTGGTCGTCAGGATCCGTGGAAAGTTCGAAGTGTGGGCAGCGTGGCGGGGGTTGTTCGTACCCGCAGGGGGCGTCGCTGACGTTCCTCCCGGCAACAGGGACCGGTCCTCGCGAACCCGATCGGACCGGCGCGTGAGGCGGCGCTTCGCCACCACCGTCAGGACCAGAAAGCCGAGCACCACAGAGGTAGCAGCAACGTCTTGGGCTGTGGTGAGCCGACCGAGGCTTGCGGCAAACACGGCAACCACCTCCTGCGGTTCTTCACGGGGTCGGTCGACACCGTCCTTCAGTCGTCACCCTGAGGGTGAGTACTCGACTGCACCCATGTGCTGGCTGTGTGCATGGTGTGAGCCTCGGTCAGGTGAGGCGATTGCACGCTCGGCGTGGCCACGGCTTGCGTCATCTGGTGCCGCCTCCACCTCCGCCGCTGTCGCGGTGGTCGCTGCGAGGTTGGCCGGCAGCGTGAGGTGGCACGAGCCGAGGATGCGGGCGTGGTGGCGTCGCGGCGGGTCAGACTGACCGGGACGAGGTCGACGAGGCTGCCGAGCGGGCCCGACACCGACTGGCCCGCGAGGTCAACGTGACCATACGGTCCCTGCCCTGGTGGCATGAGGGTGTCGACGGGTTCCGCGCGGAGGTGACGAGCCGACCGCTCGTCCCGGTCCAACCAGTGACAGATGCGGTGAGGCCTCTTGACCTGGGGGCCGGGCAGAGATCGTCTCGTCGAGCTGCTCGCCAGCTCGGAGCTCGAGAGCGTCACCGCCGATGGGACCTGGCTGCCAGGCTCCTGGCCGACAGCGCTCGTCACCTCGACACGGCCCGGTCGGCAGTCGACCTGGGCGACCTCACCGGCGCCTACCAGCTTGCGTACGACGCCCTGCGCAACGCCGCCACTGCGCTGCTCGTCGTCCAGGGGTTGCGGTCCACGAGCCGTGGAGGACACATCGCCATCCAGGACGCCGTCCTGGCCCAGGTCGGCGGGGTGGGATCATCGTTCCGAGCCTTCAGTCGAATCCGTTGCAGCCGCAACTCCTTTGAGTACCCGGACTCCGATGTCGCGGGTCCTGACGGTGAGGATGTCGAGGACGCCATCAGGGTGGCTCATGACGCGCTCCGGGGGCCCGGGCTCTCCTCGGATCCGGTCAGCTCGAGCCGTGGGCTTCGTCATCAGGACGGTCGTCACATGGTCCGTCGGCTGCCGCTCCGGTCTCGACGCCTGGAATCGATCAGTGGCCGTGCTGGTCGAGGACCGACCGGGCGGTCGCGACCTTCATGTAGAGCCTCAGGGGGTCGACGCCCGTGGGCAAGAAGCTGTGGCCGCGGTAGAAAGGCAAGAGTCCGTCGTTGTCGGCGTCGACCACGATGACGCGGCCGCCACCGGACGTGGCGGCGTGAACGATCCGGCGTAGGGCTTCGACCACCAGCTGGGTGCCCCACCTCATCTGGCGGTCACCGCGCAAGGAGGTGTCCAGTGCCATCTTGGCCAGGAGGTAGCCGGGGATCATTCTCGGCATTCCCCTCGCGACCGCCCCGGGCAGGTCGTCGCGCGCGACGGCAGTGGGCGCGATGGCGATGTAGCCGAGCACACGCGGCGAGCTCTCCGCATTTTCGTCACGGACCAGGAGGTGGACGGCCGCCGTACCGGACCTTACCGCGCTGGCTGCACTCCCGGCCAGCCACTGGTTGTAGTCGTCGACCCCGCAGTCGAAGGTGGTGAGGTCGAGCGAGAGCGATCCGGGGTCGAGCCGCAGGAACGAGAAGCTGGCATCCGTGGTCACGACGTCGGGGCGGGCCCGCGCTTCGTGGGCAAGGAGGGGAGATCCGAGAGCTTGGCCGAGAGCGCGGGGGCGTCGTCGGGGATATCCAGGGAGCTGGCCAAGGCGTCGAAGATGTTCGGGGCCATGAGGGTGACGCTGGCCCGGGCCACGACCCTCTCCGCCTCGGCGCGTGCGGCGGCCGTGACGAACGCCGACTTGCTCTGCCGGGTCAGCTGCGCGGCCTGACCGATGAGGTCGTCTGTCTCGTCGTCTAGCCGTGCCTCGAACCGCCGGGTCATCGTCTTGGCCATGGTGGCACCTCCTTCCCAACACTGTACGGCACTTGTCCGTACTACAGCTCGGCAAGCGGTGGAGGGATCCGAGTTCCGTCGGACGGCGACTCGCGCGCCGGGTACCCCTCGGGTACCTATCGCCGCTGCCGCTCACGTGGGGAGGGTCTCCTG
>JBBRNQ010000111.1:0-14460 GCA_038230235.1 Actinomycetales bacterium | reverse complement strand
CCTGGTTGGAGGCGGTGCCGCACTTCGAGCGGGTGGAGCCGGAGTAGAGCACCGTCTGGGCGGGCTGGTACTGCCGGCCGTAGGTCGGAAGGGCCTCGCTCCAGTAGGCCTGCACGCTGGCGATGACCAGACAGTCGTCATTGCGGTTGGCATCGGCTCCGGTGCGGCACTGGGCGAAACCGGAGCTCGACTTCGTGCCACCGGCCGACACCTGCCCGGGCTGGAGCGTGCTGCCCTGCCCCTGGGCCGTGGTGCCCGGGTCGCTGGTCCCCGACCCGCCGAGGGCGCCCCCACCGAAGATCAGGCCGAGGATCAGCAGGATGATGCCGCCGATGCCGCCACCGACCTGCACACCGCCCGGAAAGCCGCCGCCGCCGCCACCGAAGCCCCCGGCCCCGCCCCCGCCGGAGCCGCCGGTCACCTGCGAGGTGTCGAGCTGGACGTTCTCGTTGAAGGACATGCCAACCAACCTCTTCGCGCTGCGAGCACCCCGGGACGGCCTGCGGTCAGGCCCGGCAACACCCTAGTGCGACGGGCCCGTTCAGGAGACCTCGACCGCGTCGGCGAGCAGGGTGGTGTGTCGCACCCTCACCGTCAGCTCGTCGCCGATGGCCGGCGCCCGGACCCCCGCGGGGAGCGACAGGAGGCTGACCTGCATGTGCGGTGGCTCGGCGAACATCGCGGGTCGCCCGTCGACGGAGAACGGCGAGCGCACCCGGTGGGCCGCCTGCAGGACCCCCTCGGCCACGGCGATGGCGCGCTGGCGCGGCGTCGAGGCCGCAGACGGCGCCTCGAGCGCGATGCCGTGCGCCGTACCACCACTGACGACGACGAGGCTGCCCGGTCGCAGGGGGCGCTGCCGGTAACCGGCGTGGTCGCCCTTTACGGCGGGCCGCACGTCGAGGACGTGGGCCCGCACGCTGAGGGCTCCGGGGTCGCCGAGCCACAAGGCCGTACCGACGCGGGGACGGAACTCGCGGTCGGGGTGACGCGAGCGCAGGGTGGTGAGCTCGGACGGGCTCAGGTGCGAGACGTACCAGGTCGGCACGTCGACGGCCCGGACCCAGCGGCTCACCTCGTCGAGGTACCCGCCGCCGAGCGGCAGGTGGAGGGTCATCCCCTCCACGTCGACCGGCAGCGCGGACAGGTCGTCGCGCAGCTGGGCCGTCTGCTCGAGCCGCGCCCCGAAACGGTTCATCGAGGTCAGGCCCTCGATGACGACGCGCACCCGTCCGGCCCGCTGGGTCAGGTGCTCGACGTCCACGGCCTGCGTGACGGTGTGGATGAGCCTCGGGTCACCGAGCGCCAGCTCGGGGGCACCGGGCAGCGGCGGTACGGCGGCCCGGTAGGGCTCCATCACCAGGACGTCGCCGGGGTGGGTCGAGAGCGCGAGCGGGGCCTCGGCGTACATGCCGATGGCGACCTGGCGCACCAGGCCCTCTCCGTTGAGGCGGGCTGACTCGACCAGCAGGCGCGGCAGGCCGAGACCGTAGCCGTTGCCCTTGACGACCGGCACGATGCCGGGGTTGGAGACGGTGGTGCGTCGCAGGTGGTCGCGCCAGCGGTCACCGTCGACGTGGAGGACGAGGCTCACGACGTCACCCCCGACGCTTCATGTAGAGCGCGAAAGCCTTGTGCAGCAACGGTCGTAGCGGGAGGTCCCACTCCCCGACGTACTCGACCGCCTCGCCGCCGGTGCCCACCTTGAAGCGGATCAGCCCGAGGTGGGGGTCGTCGGAGGCGATGGTGTCGGTGATGCCACGCAGGTCGTAGACGTCGGCGCCGACGGCGAGGGCGTCACTGATCATCCGCCACTGGATCGCCGTCGAGCCCTGCACCTCGCGCAGGGCGGAGGTCGACGCACCGTAGGAGTACCAGGTGTGCTGACCGACACGCACCCACGTGGTGGCCGCCACGAGCTGGCCCTCGACGTGGGCCAGGTAGAGCCGGATGCGGTCGTCGTCCTCAGCCGTCATGACCTCGATCATGCGTCGGAAGTACGAGAGCGGACGGGGGATGAAGTGGTCGCGTTCGGCGGTCTCGGCGTAGACCGCGTAGAAGGCGGGGAGGTCGGCCGCGCTGCCCCTCGTGACCTCGACACCGGCTTTGGCGCTCTTCTTGACGTTGCGCCTCCAGAGCTGGTTCATGCCCTTCAGCACGTCGGCCTCGTCGCGACCGGCCAGCGGCAGCTGGAAGACGAACTGCGGCTGCCCCGCCGCGAAGCCGTCGTCGGCAGCGAGGTGCTCGAACCCCAGCCGCGTGAGCTCGGCCCGCAGCGCGACCCCGACGGGGTGCGTGACGTCGGGCCCGACCTCGGTGAGGGAGCGTACGGCGTCGTCGGCGACGGCGTCCTTGATCGTGGCGGCGTGCCACCGGTGCACGGGCACCGTGGGACCGATGCGCAGGGTGAAGGCCCCCTGGCGCTTGACGTGGTCGCGCAGGGTGCGCAGTACCTCGAGGACGTGCGGGCCCTCCCAGCCCAGCCGACCCATGACCGGGCCTTCGGGCACGTAGGCGAGGGAGCGCTCCACGCGCGGGATCTTGCGGTAGAGCACCAGGGCGGTCGCGACCACCTCGTCCCCCACGAACCAGCCGAGCGACTCGCTGCTCCAGTCGCTCTTGAGCTGCCCCCAGGCAGGCGTCTGCAGGAAGCTGCCCGACTGCGCCGTGACGAACGCGAGGTGCTCGTCGGCGCCGATGGGGCGCAGGGTCACGGCGGTCGGGGGCTGGGTCACGGCGGTCGAGGCTATCGCAGCACCCGGGCCGGTCCGTCATGCGGCACGTCGTCGCGGGCTGCGGGGGTGTGCGGGGTGCGCGGGTTGCGGGGTGACAGGTGCGGGGCCCCGGCCCGGTATCCCGGACACCTAGGCTGTCGGCATGAGCCACGGCATCAAGGTCCCCCCGGGGAGGGGAGGCGTCTTCGAGTGGGCCGACCCCCTGCCCGACGCCGAGGTGGAGCGGGCGCTCGTCGTCGCAGCCCACCCGGACGACGCCGACTTCGGGGCCGCCGGCACGATCGCCGGCTGGGTGGACGCGGGGGTGTCGGTGACGCTGTTGCTGTGCACCCGCGGCGAGCAGGGCGGATTCGACGACACCCCGCGGTCGGAGATGCCGGCGATCCGTGAGGCGGAGCAGAGGGCGGCCTCGGCCGTGCTGGGCGTCACCGACGTGCGTTTCGTCGACGGGTGGAGCGACGGGTGGCTCGTGCCGGCACCCGAGCTGCAGCGGGCCATCGTCGCCCTCATCCGGGAGGTCCGGCCGCGACGGGTCCTCTGCCAGTCACCGGAGCGGATCTACCAGCGCATGCAGGCCTCCCACCCCGACCACCTCGCCGCGGGGGAGGCCACGGTTCGCGCCGTCTACCCCGCCGCAGAGAACCCCTTCGCCTGGCCGGAGCTGCTCGACGAGGGGCTGCCTCCGTGGAAGGTCACCGAGCTCTGGCTCATGGCGCACGGCGAGCCGTCGTACGTCGTCGACATCACCGACACGTTCCCGCGCAAGGTGCGGGCGCTCCAGGCGCACGTGTCCCAGACCGGTCACCAGGGCGACGAGCTGCCGACCTTCCTGCGGGAGTGGGGGAGGCGTACGGCCGACTGGGCGGGCCTGCCGGAGGGCCGCCTGGCGGAGGCTTTCACGGTCTCGCGGATCAACTCCTAGTCACGGTGCTGCGGCGGCACGCCCTGGGGCGAGCCGCCGTCGTACGAGCCGCCGTCGTCGTCGTACGCGTCGTACGCGTCGTCCGTGGTCTCCGCCGTGTCGGGTCCGAGATCGCGACCGGAGGCGGGGGCTGACCCGGGGAAGGCGAAGGAGTGCACGACCGAGACCGCGACCCAGCAGACCCCGAGCACGAGCAGGAAGCGGTTGAGCGCGTCGGTCCAGGTGGCGGCACCGCTGTAGGCGTCGAGGATGACAGGCGAGCTCAGGGCGAGGCTGGGCAGCAGCACCGGCCAGGAGAAGGGGCTCACGGCGCGAGCGCCATCGCGGCCATCGACACCACTCCGACCGAGCGCACCTGCGAGCACCCGACCAGCTCCTGGTAGGACAGGACAGGGAGCCCCGGCATGCTCGGCCGCAGCAGACGGCGCACGGCGGGCCGGATCTGGGGGGCGCAGACGAGCACCGGTCGCACGTTGGTGTCTTCGGCCTCCCGACCGAGCTGGGCCAGCTGGGTGATGAGCGACTGGCCGACGTCGGGATCGAGGACCAGCTGCGGACCGACCTCGGTGGGCCTCATGGCTTCGAGCAGCAGCTGCTCGAGCCGCGGCTCCATGCTGATCACGTGGGCCAGACCATCGGTCGAGTACGGCGCGACGATGGCCGGTCCGAGGGCGCTGCGGGCGCTCTCGACGAGCCCGTCGAGGTCCTTGGAGGTCGGGGCACGCAACGACAGGGCCTCGAAGATGCGCACGAGGTCCCGGATGGAGACGCCTTCGTCGAGCAGCGCCTGAAGCACGCGCTGGACCTCCCCGAGAGTGAGCTGGGCCGGGGTGAGCTCCTCGACGACGACGGGGTGGGAGCGCTTGACGACGTCGGTGAGCATCCGCACGTCCTCGCGCCCGAGGAGACGGGCGGCGTGGGTGGTGACGACCTCGGCGATGTGGGTGGTGATCACCGAGCTGCGGTCGACCACCGTGGCGCCGCTGAGCTCGGCGTGGTTGCGTAGCTCCGCCGCGATCCACTTGGCCTCGAGACCGAAGACCGGCTCCTGGGTGACGGTGCCGGGCAGGGAGTCGAGGTAGTCACCGATCGCGAGCACCTGGCCGCGGGGGGCCTCGCCCCGGGCCACCTCGATCCCGAAGAGCTTGATGACGTAGGTGTGCATCGGCAGCTCGACGTCGTCGCGGGTGCGCATCGGGGGGATGAGGACCCCGATGTCGTTGGCGACCTTGCGTCGGAGAGACTTGACGCGCTGCAGCAGGTCGCCCCCGACCGACGGGTCGACGAGGTCGATGATGTCGGCCGAGAGGTCGAGTCCCAGCGGGTCGATCTGGATCTCCTCGATGAGGTCCTCCGGCGTCTGGGACGCCGGAGCCGGGAGGGCAGTGGCGGTCTGGCTCTCGTCGTTGTCCCCGGCCACGCGGGTGGAGGCCAGGAGCATGAGGCCGCCGGCGAGGATGAACGGCACCTTCGGCAGCCCGGGGATCAGGCACAGGGCGAGGGCCGCCCCGCCCGCGACCCGCAGCGGCATCTGCTGGGCCCCCATCTGGCGCAGGATGTCGGATCCCATGTCGTCCTCGGTCGTCGACCGGGTGACGATCAGGCCGGTGGCGACCGACAGGAGCAGGGCCGGGACCTGCGACACCAGGCCGTCGCCGACCGAGAGGAGGCTGTAGGTCGAGACCGCCTCCGGGAGCGACATGCCCTTCTGCGCCACCCCGACCGCGAAGCCCCCGATGAGGTTGACCAGCGTGATGACGACGGCGGCGATGGCGTCGCCCTTGACGAACTTGGAGGAGCCGTCCATCGCGCCGTAGAAGTCGGCCTCGGCGTGCACCTCGATCCGACGCTTGCGGGCCTGGTCCTCGTCGATGAGGCCCGAGTTGAGGTCGGCGTCGATGGCCATCTGCTTGCCCGGCATGGCGTCGAGGGTGAAGCGGGCGCCCACTTCGGCAACTCGTCCTGCACCGTTGGTGATGACGACGAACTGGATGACGAGCAGGATGGCGAAGACGATCAGGCCGACGATCAGCGACCCGCCGACCACGAAGTGGCCGAAGGTGCCGATGACGTCACCCGCGTACCCGTCGAGGAGCACCAGTCGGGTGGCGCTGACGTTGAGGGCGAGGCGGAAGAGCGTGAGCACGAGGATGAGGGCCGGGAACGCCGCGAAGTCGATGGGGCGGCGCACGAACATGGCTGTGAGGAGCACCAGCAGCCCGATGGTGATGTTGAGTGCGATCAGGATGTCGAGCAGCATGGCGGGGAGCGGGACCACCAGCATGATGACGACGAAGACGATCGCGAGTGGAACGCTCAGCTGAGTCGCTCGCTTCACGGGGGGGCTGCCTCTCGTACTGCTCGCCGAAGCGTGTCTGCCGTCCTGGCTCGTGGAGATGCCGTCCTGGCCTCGGACCTAAGATCGGCCGGCCGCCGGCGTGGCTGAGGGGTTCCTGCGACGTCGTCCGGCCGGGAGCACGGCGGGGAGGTCGACGCCGGGGCGCGGGGAACGGTGCTCGCCTCCGTGCTGACCCTGGGTGCGGCGGCTGATGACGAAGGCGAGCACTGTCGCCACGGCGGCGAACAGCTCGGGGGGGATGGTCTGCCCGACGCGGGTCGCGGCGTAGAGGGAGCGCGCCAGGGGGACGTCGCGCACCAGGGGGACCCGCGCCTCGGCCGCCTTGGCCCGGATGGCGGCAGCGACAGCACCGGCGCCTCGGGCCACCACCAGGGGTGCTCCCTTCTCGGGGTCGTAGCGCAGAGCCACCGCCACGTGCGTGGGGTTGACGAGCACGACGTCCGCGGTGGGGATGTCGGCCATCATGCGGTTACGCGCCATGGCGAGCTGACGCGAACGGATGGCGCCCTTGAGCATCGGGTCGCCCTCGGACTGCTTGTACTCCTGCTTGACCTCCTCCTTGGTCATCCGGGTCTGCTTGCCGATCCGCCGGCGGGCCATCAGGTAGTCGGCGCCGGCGAGCACGAGCCCGGCCATGGCGACGTTGCGCAGGAGGCCGAGGCCCGCGTCGGAGATGGCGCCCAGCACGTGGGGGACGGGCAGCATGCCACCCACGAGCGGCAGCATCGACATGATGGCGGAGTAGACGACCAGGGCGACGACCGAGCTCTTGATGAGCATCTTCAGCCCCTCCCAGAGAGCCTGGGGGCCGAAGACCCGCTTGGCCCCCTTGATCAGGTTGAGCTTCTCGAGCTTCGGCTTGACCGCCTTGGTGGAGACGAAGAAGCCACCCTGGGCCACCGCTGCCGCGACGGCGACGAGCATGACCGACGACCCCAGGACCAGCACGGTGACGAAGACGTGCGACACAGCACGCCGCAGGAGGACGGCGAGGCCCGGCACGGTCGGGTGACCGCCGAAGCGCAGACAGTCGGCGAGAAGCTGCTGTACGGCGTCGAGCTCGCGGCCGAGTGCCGTGGGCATCGCCATCCCGAGGAGGAGCACCACCGCCCACGCCCCGAGATCCGGCGTACGAGCCACCTGCCCCTCCTTGCGCGCGTCCTTGCGGCGCTTGGCGGTCGGCTTCTCGGTCTTGTCCCCGGCCACGTCGTCAGCCTGCCCCGACGAGGCTGGCCATGGCCTGGGTCGCCAGGGTGCTGAGCCGTTCCACTGCCGTGGGCAGCACGGGGAAGGACAACCCGAGGACCAGCAGGACGAGCCCGATCTTGGCCGGGAACATCACGTTGATGGCGTTCAGCTGGGGAGCCACCTTGGTCAGCAGGGCCAGCCCCAGGTCGGCGACGAAGAGCACGGAGATCATGGGGAGGGCGATCTGCACGGCGGAGATGAACATCAGGGAGAACGCGGTCGAGAGCACGTCGGCGTTGTGCGGCAGGGACGGTGCCTGGCCCACCGGCAGGAAGTGGAAGGTGCGCAGCAGGCCGCCGATCACCAGCAGGTGGCAGTTGGTGACGAACAGCAGCACGGTGGCGAGCATCTGGTGGAACTTGCCGAACACCGTGTTCATGTTCATGCCCAGGGGGTCGAAGGCCTGCGGCAGGGAGAACCCGCCGAAGACGTCGATCAGCGTGCCGGCCGCGCCGATGGCGGCCATCATCAGGTAGGTGACGAAGCCCAGGGCGGTGCCGATGAGGGCCTGGGTGACGACCGCGACGATGAGGGCGGGTGCCGTCTGCGGGACCGCCGCAGGGGCGGACGCGGAGCTCACGCCGAAGGCGAGGCCCAGGGCGAGCACCACCTTGGCGGTGTTGGGGACGACCTTGGAGGAGAAGGGCGGCACGACGACGAGCCAGCCGATGATGCGCACCGTGGCGAGCAGGTAGGCCGTGAGCGCGTCACCGGCCAGCGCGATGGTCATCGCTGCCTCACCGCAGCAGGGCGGGCAGCTGCTCGTACAGGTTGACCGTGAAGGTGATCATCGTGTGCAGCATCCAGTTGCCGCACAACAACAGGGCGACACCGACACCGATGACCTTCGGGACGAAGGCCAGCGTCACCTCCTGGATCTGGGTCATCGACTGGAAGACCGAGATGACGAAGCCGATGACCAGCGAGGTCGCGAGGATGGGTGCCGACAGCTCGAGCGCCACCATCATGGTGCGCAGGGCGATGTCGATGATCGAGGCGTCGGTCATGGCTAGGAGTAGCTCGCGACGAGTGCCTTGATGACCAGGGCCCAGCCGTCGACCATGACGAACAGCAGCAGCTTGAAGGGCAGCGAGACCATCACCGGCGGCATCATCATCATGCCCAGGGCCATCAACGCCCCACTGACCACCATGTCGATGACCAGGAAGGGGATGAAGATGACGAACCCGATGATGAAGGCCTCCTTCAGCTCACTGAGGACGAAGGCCGGGATCAACGTGGTCAGCTCGACGTCAGCGGTGGACTTGGGCTGGGGCCGCTTGGCGACGTCGGTGAGCAGCTGGAGCTCGGAGCTGTCGGTGTGGGCGACCATGAAGGTCTTGAGCGGCTTGACGCCGTCGGTGAAGGCCTGCGACGAGGTCTTGGTGCCCTTCATGTAGGGCTGCAGGCCGGTGGTGTTCATCTGCGAGAGGACCGGGCCCATGATGAAGAGGCTGAGGAAGAGCGCGAGGCCCGTCAGCACCTGGTTGGGTGGGGTCTGCTGCAGGCCGAGGGCGTTGCGGGTCAGACCGAGCACCACGAGGATCTTGGTGAAGCTGGTGCAGGTCAGCAGCAGGGCCGGCAGCAGGGACAGCAGGGTGACGGCGAGGATCACCACCACCGAGGTGCCGGGCTTGTCGGTCAGACCCCCGAGCTGCACGTCGACGGTGCTGGGATCCTGGCCCTTGGCCCCCACCGGGCCGACCGGGCCCACCGGGCCCGAGGTCACCGCCTTCGTGTCCTTGGTCGTTCCCGTCGCCGTGGTGGTCGTCGGGGTCGGCAGGCTGACGGTCGGGCGGGACGGGGCCGCAGAGACAGTGGTGCTGACGGTGGTCAGCACCGATGGTGCCGCCGCGGACGAGGCCGGGGCCAGCAGGGTCATCAGGGCGACGACGAGCCCGGCGGCGGCGCCGATCCGGCGCAGGAGGCTCATCGGACCCGTCCCCGTGCTGCGCTGACGGCATCGCGCCAGGTCTGGGGGCTGAGCAGCGACCCGGTCAGACGGGTGCCACCGCCCGACGGCAGCGACTCGAGGCGGGTGTCCGCGGTCAGGGCGTCCTGCAGGTCGCGGCCGAAGTCCGGGTCGGTGTCGAGGTGGTCCGGGGTCGCCTGGGTGTCGAGCGAGATCGGGGAGCCGAAGGAGCGACCCGGATCACGAGGGTGCGTGTCAGCGGGCCCCGGGTCGGAGGCGATGGCGGCCTCCTCGGGTGAGAGCTCCGCGAGGAGGCTGACCTGGTGCTCAGTGGTTCCGAGGACGAGCACCCGGGAGCCGACCGACACGACGGCCACAGCGGTCGAGCGGCTGAGCGGCTGTCGGTGCAGCACCCTGACGACCGATCGTGAGCTCCCTCCGAAGCGACGCCCGACCACCCGCGAGAGCAGGATGAGCAGGCCGACGACGACGGCGAGCGAGAAGATCAGCCTGACGACCAGCTCGCCCATCTCAGGTGGCGACCGAGTCGACGATCTCGGTGACCCGCAGACCGAAGTCCTCGTCGACGACGACGACCTCGCCCCTGGCGATCAGGCGACCGTTGACCAGCAGGTCGGCGGGGCTCCCGGCTGCGCGGTCGAGCTCGAGCACGTCGCCGGGGGAGAGGGCGAGCAGCTCGCGCACCGTCATCCTCGTCCGGCCCAGCTCGACCGTGAGCTCCATGTCGACGCCGTGGAGCATCTCGATGCCGCGACGGGGGCCCGATGGCTCGGAGACGGCCGGTCGCGGGCCCGGAGGTGGCGTGGGCAGTGACGGGTCCGGGGCGAAGTCGTTGCGGCTGGCCGGCTCCGGCGCGGCGGGGGCCAGCGCACTGGCGGTGATGAGGACGCAGGCCGCGAACCCCGAGCCGATGAGGGGCACCCCGACGACCTCACCACCCATCTGCCCGTTCACCTGGTCGAGCACGACCTCCCCGGCCGGCTCGGCGGCGTAGCCGAGTGCGGCTGCGGCTGCGTCGATGGCGGGTTGCACGGCCGCTGCGAGGTCGAGGCCGGGGATGGGGCTCGACGCGAGTGCCTCGACCAGCTCGTCGGCCACCAGGATGCCGATCGACTCCGTCCGGCCCGTGAGGCGTGCGACCACGCCGACGGCGAACATCGGCAGCAGCTGCTCGAAGCCCTGCTGCGGGGTGCTGGCGTTGAGGGGCGTCGCCGAGGGCAGGACGGCTGCGGCGGCCGCAGCGGCGCGGCCGGCGAGCTCGTCCGGGTCGGCATCGGCGAGGGGGGTGGTCGGGCTGGTGGTCATCGGGCCTCCTGGGTGGTGCCCACGATCAGGGCGGCGAGCCGGGGACCCTTGGTCCCCGGAGTGACGTGCGCGAACGCGGTGCCGTCGGCTGTCGCCTCGAGGGGCGCGGCGGCGGGGTGGGAAAGACGGATGACGTCTCCGAGGGCGAGATCGGCGAAGACGTCCGGGGAGATGCGCGTGGTGCGGAACCGCACCGTCACCTCGACCGGGACGGTCTCGAACTTCTCCCTCAGCAGCTCGGCCGAGTGCGCACGCAGCGACCGTTCCCGCTCGGAGACCGGCGCGGGAGCGGCTGCGGCCACGAGGTGCGGGAGCAGCCCGTTGAAGGGCATGCACAGGGTCAGACGGTAGGTCCGCTTGTCGACGAGCAGGTCGAAGCTGATGACGACCATCACATCGGCGGCACCGGCCACCTGGGCGAACTGGGGGCTGTACTCCACCCCGGTCACGACGGGGTCGATGTGCAGCGTGCCCTCGAGGGAGTAGCGCATCTCGCCGAGCAACCGCACGACGAACTTGCCGATCACCCCGCCCTCGATGTCGGAGAGAGCGCGCTGCGGCTGCGTCTCCGAACCCGGGCCCCCGAGCATGTGGTCGATGCAGGTCATGGCCGCCGGCATCGGCAGCTCGAGCATGCACCGACCGAGGATGGGGTCTGCGGTGAAGATCGACAGGTAGGTCAGTCCGCCGAGCGAACCGATGTACTCCGCGTAGCTGCGCTGGTCGATGGAGGCCAGGGTCACCGAGCACACGGTGCGCAGGGTGGAGGTGAACAGCGTCGTCGCCTGACGGGCGAAGTCGTCGAAGGCCAGCTGGAGGATGCGTGAGAGCTCCCGCGAGAGCTGGATGGGTCGCTGGAAGTCGTAGGGCACGACGGTGCCGTTACGACGGAGTCCGGGGCCCTTGCGGGAAACCTGCGGTGTTGTCACATGGAGACGGATCGTCCCCCGGCACCGGCACCTGAGGAGAACGCCCCTACTGGGTGACGAACTGCGTGAAGTAGATGTCCATGACCGTCTGCTCGTAGAGCTCGCGGAGGCGTTTGACCAGCTCGACCTTGAGCTTCGCCCTCGCCTTCGGGTCGTTGACCTCGGCAACCGTCTTGCCACTGAACACGGCGATGGTGGCGTCCAGGGCCTTCCCGCCGTCCGCCTCGGCTCCGGCCTTGGACGTCATCTGCAGCGAGATCCCGACCCGGAGGTAGTGGTCACCGGACAGGTTGATCTGGATCGCGTCGAGGGGGACGACGATGCCGGCCACGTCCTTCGGTACCTCGGCCGGGCCCTTCTTCGACGACATCATGAAGAAGGCGCCACCACCCCCACCCAGCAGCACGACGACCGCGATGATGATGATGATGAGCATCTTCTTGCTCTTGGGCGCGGCCGCCTCGGCGTCCTCGCCGTCCTTCTTCATGGTGGTGACGCTCATCAGGGCGGTCCTTTCTGGGTTGTGGGCTGGTGGTGGTGGCGACGAGGAGGATCCTCGTCAATTGCTGAGGGAGATCTTCTTCAGCAGGGCCTGGGACTCTGCGGGGAGCTTGGTCAGCACCACGATGTCGACGCGCTTGTTGATGTCCTGTGATCCGGGGGTGGCCGGGTCCTCGAGCGGTTTGGTGTGTCCGAACGCGGTGGCGATCATGCGGTCGTTGGAGATGCCTGCGCTTTCGTTGAGGTAGCGCAGCACCTGCACGGCCCGCGCTGACGACAGCTCCCAGTCCGTAGGGAAGTACCTCGGCTTGACGTTGACCTGGTTGGTGTGGCCGTCGACCTCGAGGTTCTGGGGCAGGCCGGCCAGCACCGGGGCCAGCGCCGCGACGATCTGCAGGCCTCTCGGGGAGAGCTGGGCCACGTCCGGCTCGAAGACCACGTGACGCGACACCAGGCTGATCACGAGACCGCGCTGGTCGATCGCGGCCTTCACGTCCTGACCCAGGCCCTGCTTGTTCAGGGTGGCCGAGATCTGCTTCCAGACCTTGGTGAGTGACGCGGTCTCCGCGGTCGCACTGGCCTGGTTGCGGTCAGCCGCCAGGCGCTCCGTCTTGGCGATGGCCTTGAGGACCTCCTTCTGGTCACCCGGAGGCAGGTCCTTGACGGCTTCGTTGGGCGCGATCGGGATGGCGATCGAGGTGCCGGGCTCCGAGAGGATCGAGGTGGAGCCGGTGAGCACGCTGGTCGACTGCCCGAACCCGGTCGCCAGGCCGGCCTTGAGGGCGTTGAACTTCTTCTGGTCGACGGTGCTCATGGCGAACATGACGACGAAGAGCACCATGAGCAGCGTCATCATGTCGGCGTAGCTGACCAGCCAGCGCTCGTGGTTCTCGTGCTCCTCCTCGTGTCCCCCCTTCTTGTGTCCGGACACGTCAGGCCGCCTCGGCCTCGCTGGCCCCGTTGGCCAGCAGGGAACGCAGCTTCTGGGCCACGATCCGGGGGTTGGAGCCGGCCTGGATGGCGGCGACGCCCTCGATGGCGATCTCCATGCGTCCGCACTCGAGCTCGCTCAGCCGCTTGAGACGGCTGCCGAGCGGGAGGAAGATGACGTTCGCCGAGGTGATTCCCCACAGGGTGGCGATGAAGGCGGCGGCGATGAGGTGACCGAGCTTGCCCGGGTTGGACAGGTTCTCGAGCACGTGCACGAGACCCATGACGGTGCCGATGATGCCGATCGTGGGGGCGTAGGCCCCGCAGTCGGCGAAGAACTTGGCGCCCTGCTTGTCGGCGGCCCGCTTGGCGTAGACCTCCGACTCGAGGATGTCGCGCAGCTCCTCCGGGTCGGTGCCGTCGATGGCCATGGTGATCCCCTTGAGGAGGAAGGGGTCCTCGACCGACTTGGCCGAGTCCTCGAGTGCGAGCAGCCCCTCCTTGCGAGCCTTCTCGGCCAGGGAGACGACCGTGGGGACAAGGTCGCTCGCCGGTGGAACACCACCGGTGAACGCCCGCACCAGCGAGGTGCCGGCGTTCTTGGCGTCGGCCATCGTGCCGCCGGCGACGGTGACCAGGATGCTCGTCACGAAGATCAGGATGAGCGCGGGCGGGGCCAGCAACGTCATCGGGTTGCCACCCTCCATGACGTTGACGACGACGACGACGACGAAGCCGCCGGCGATGCCGATCGCGGGTGCCGGGTCCATCAGCGTTCCGTGCGCAGCGGGGCGACCGCGGAGAGGTGCGGCGGCTGGGCGTGGGTCCCCGAGAACGCGTTCGTGGCGTCGAGCTGCTGGGGTCGGCAGCTCATGGCGAGGATGTCGCTACGGAGCATCCGGATCGCCATCATCACGGCCTCGGGAGACTCGAGGACGACGTACTTCTTGCCATCGACGAGCGAGATCACCGTGTCTGGTGTGGAGTCGATGCGCTCGATCAGGTCAGCGTTCAACACGAACACGGATCCTGAGATGCGGGTAAGCGTGATCATGTCGCACCTTCCTAGTGCTGGTGTAGGCGGCCGTCCGTGGCCGCTCACCTTGTCTATCGGCCACGGACCGGCAGACCTTAGTGAACGGCCAGGGATCGGTCACACCGTCGGTCAGCGCTTCATGTTGATCAGGGAGTCGAGCACCTGGTCGGACGTCGTGATGACCTTCGAGCTCGCCTCGAAGCCACGCTGGGCCAGGATGAGGTTGGTGAACTCGGCGCCGAGGTCGACGTTGGACATCTCGACCGCCCCGGACTGCAGCGAACCCAGCCGGCCGGTGCCGACGGTGCCGGGCTGGGGCGCCCCGGACGCCGAGGATGCGCGGTAGGACGTCTCACCGACCTTCTCGAGCCCCATCGGGTTGGTGAAGTCGGCCAGCGCGACCTGGCAGATGTCCCGTTGCACACCGTCCGAGAACTGTCCGGTGATCTTGCCGTCGGCCCCGATCCCGTACGTGGTCAGGTTGACGCCGGCCGGGACGGCCGGCTGGGCGTTGGTCGTGTCGAGCGTCACGTCGATCAGTCCACCTGTGGCGACACCGGTG
>JBBRNQ010000110.1:0-14563 GCA_038230235.1 Actinomycetales bacterium | reverse complement strand
GAGCCGGACTCCCCCTGGCGCTTCACCCAGGAGTTCTGGGACGAGCGGTATGGCGCCGCGGAGCGGCTGTGGAGCGGGCAGCCCAACCCCCGCCTCGTGGAGGAGGTGACCGGGCTGCCGCCGAGCACCGTCCTCGACGTCGGGTGCGGTGAGGGCGCCGACGCGATCTGGTTGGCGCGGCAGGGCTGGCAGGTCACGGCGCTCGACATCTCCCCCGTCGTGCTGACCCGGGCCGAGGGGCACGCGCGGGAGGTTGTGCCCGAGGTCGCCGACCGGATCACCTGGGTGCAGGCCGACCTCACGGCGTGGGAGCCGGGCGAGGCGACGTACGGGCTGGTGTCGGCGCAGTTCGCCCACCTGCCGCAGCCCGACCTCGGCCGGCTGCACGCGCAGCTGGCGTCGGTCGTGCGGCCGGGGGGGACGCTGCTGATCGTGGGCCACCACCCGGACGACCTGCACACCGGGATGCGGCACGGCAGCCACTCGATGATGCCGACCGCCCAGCAGGTCGCCCAGAGCCTCGACCCGCAGGCCTGGGAGGTGGTCGCCGCCGACGCGCGCACCCGGGAGCAGGCCCACCCCGAGACCGGTGAGCAGGTGAGCGTGACCGACGCGGTGATGCGGGCCCGGCGCCGGCTCGTGGGGGCCGGCAAACGCTGGCTGCCGCCGGAGGAGGACCCGCGCGGTGAGGGCACCGGCACCGACGAGCGCTCGACCCTCACCGACTACCTGCGCCACTACCGCCTGACCTTCGAACTGAAGTGCGCCGGGCTCGACGCCGCCCAGCTCGCGCGGCGGTCGGTGCCGCCGTCGACCTTGTCGCTGCTGGGCCTGCTGCGGCACCTGGCGGGGGTCGAGCAGGTGTGGTTCCGCACGCGTCTGGCGGGCGTCGAGGGGCCCCGCCACTTCCGTGAGGCCGGGCCCGACGGCGAGTTCGAGGGGGCGGTGGCCGACGACGGTGTCGTCGCGCAGGCGTGGACGCTGTGGCGTGAGGAGGTCGCCTTCGCCGAGGCCTACGTCGACGCGGCACCGTCCATGGACCACGTCGGCGCCGACGGGAACGTCCTGCGCGACATCCTCGTGCACATGATCGAGGAGTACGCCCGGCACTGCGGCCACGCCGACCTGCTCCGCGAGTGCATCGACGGTCGCGTCGGGGAGTAGCAGCCGGCGCGTCCCCGTGGCGCAAAACCCCGTACGCAGACGACCCCCGACCGGCTCTCGCTGGTCGGGGGTCGTGCGCGTGCGCTGGTGGCGGGTGAAGGATTCGAACCTACGAAGCTTGCGCGATGGATTTACAGTCCACTCCCATTGGCCGCTCGGGCAACCCGCCTCGGTGCGCGCATGGAAGGATAGCAAGCAACGGGTCCCCCGATGAAATCCGCACCGAGACACCACGGGACACCACGCCACACCCAGCAAGACACCAACCGGGACACCACCGAGGCACCGACCGGGCCTCACCCCGGACACCACCGAAGCACCAGGGAGCACCGTCAGCATGGCCGACTCGTCGTTCGACATCGTCTCCAAGATCGACCACCAGGAGGTGGCGAACGCCGTCAACACGGCGGCCAAGGAGATCTCCACCCGCTACGACTTCAAGAACGTCGGGGCCTCGCTCGAGCTCTCCGGCGAGAGCATCATGATCAAGGCCAACTCCGAGGAGCGCGCCCTCGCCGTGCTCGACGTGCTGCAGACCTGGCTGGTCAAGCGCAAGGTCTCGCTCAAGCACCTCGACTACGGCGACGACACCCCCACCCCCAAGATCTCGGGCAAGGAGTACCGCCTGCCGATCAGCCTCAAGGAAGGCATCTCGCAGGAGATCGCCAAGAAGATCGGCAAGCTCATCCGCGACGAGGGACCCAAGGGCGTCAAGTCGCAGATCCAGGGCGACGAGCTGCGCGTGACCAGCAAGTCACGTGACGACCTGCAGGTGGTGCAGCGCCTCGTGCAGGGCGCTGACCTCGACACGGCGGTGCAGTTCACCAACTACCGCTGACGCAAACCGGCCGGCTCGTCACCGCGGGACGCAGGTCAGGTTCTGCTCACCCCGCCGGTGTGCCGGTCGATTCCTTCACCATGAATGCTGTCCCGCGCTCCTCCAAGGCGCACGACGTCGCCGTCTCCGGTCGACTGCTGGCGCCCCTGTGGATCGGCGTCGGCCTCGTGACAGTGGTGCTGGACCTCTGCGCCCCCGAGAGCGGCTGGCTGGGAGCTCGTCCTCGTGGCGCTGGGGGTGCTGGCGGTGAGCCTGTGGACGGGCCTGGCCCTCGACCTGGGTGACGTCGTCGGCGCCACCCTGCTCAACCTCGTGACCCTCTCGGTGACGGCCTACTTCGCCCACGGATCCCAGGCGTGGCCCGTGTTCGTCGTCACGGTCCTGCCGGTGTGCGCGACCGTCGTCGGCTGCACCTTCTGGCTGCGGGCCCGGCTCGACGAGGTCACCGCGTCCGCAGCCCGCGCGCAGGTCGAGACCGTCGAGGCCACCCTGGCCGCCCGGGAGGCCGACGAGCGGGCGGTGCTCCTCCGCGCCCGCACCTCCGCCGAGCAGCTCGCCGAACGTGAGGAGCGGGCGGTCCTGGTCAGCGACCGTGCCGCCGACCTCTCCTCCGCGGCGGACGCGGTGAGCGCCGAGGCCTCGACCACGGCCGGTGCGGTGGCAGAGCTGTCGCAGGCCATCCACGAGCTCTCGCGCACGGCCCAGGCCACCGACCGGATCAGCGCCGGTGTGGCGGACACCGCCCGGGACGCCGCCGGCCTCATGTCGCAGCTGTCCAGCTCGAGCCAGGGGGTCGTCGCTGCCTCGCAGGTCATCGCCGAGATCGCCGCCCAGACCAACCTGCTCGCCCTCAACGCCACCATCGAGGCCGCCCGGGCCGGCTCGGTGGGCGCGGGGTTCGCCGTGGTGGCGGGCGAGGTCAAGGAGCTGGCCCGTCAGTCCGGCCAGAATGCCGAGCGGATCAACACCACGATCGCCCAGGTCGAGGAGGACATGGCCGCCGCGGTCACCCACGTGGCGCGGATCGCGAGCGAGATCCTCGAGCTGCGGGCCCAGAACTCCACTCTCGCCGGAGCCATCGAGGAGCAGTCCGTCGCGGTCGCCCAGATCGCCGAGTCGGTCGGCGGGACCGCGTCGCAGGCCTCCCGGATCGCCGACGGCGTCAAGACCCTCGAGGCGATCGCGCGCGCCTGAGGCGAGGGCGCAGCGCGCCGTACGACGATCGGCGCCGCCCCTGGGGGGTCGGCGCCGATCGTGTCGTGCGGGAGGACGGCTCAGGCCGTCGTGGCCTTGACCGCGAGCACCGGGCAGTCCGCGTCGAGGAGCACCTGCTGGGCGGTGCTCCCCGTGAGCAGCTTGCCGACCGGGGAGCGGCGACGCACCCCGATCACGATGAGCTCGGCCCTGACCTGCTCGGCGACCGTGAGGATCGTGTCGGCCGCCGAGGCGCCGTCCATGGGCCGCTGGATCTCGTGGTCGAGACCGGCGGCACCGAGCTGGGCATCGAGGGCGTCGATGTCCTGCTCGGTGGCGAAGCTCGGGTGGGAGAAGTCGCCGTGGTGCGAGGTGTTGACCACGACGAGCTTCGCCGAGCGTCGGCGGGCCTCCTCGATGGCGAGGTCGACCGCAGCCGACCCCTCGGGGGTGGGGACGTAACCGACGACGACCGTAGCCGTGGCGCTCACGCGGAGCCGTTCCCCGCCGTACGACGATCGTCAGCCCTGGCCAGGACCTCGTCCGGTGTCATGGCACCGGTCATGATGGCCACGCCCTCTTGCGGGGTGTACTCGTTCGGGTCGATGACGGCGGCCCGACGGGCGAGCCGCTGGATGTGGATCCGATCGGCCACCTCCCACACGTGCGGCATGTTGTGGCTGATCAGGATGACCGGCATGCCCTTGTCGCGTAGCCCCTTGATCATGTCGAGGACGGCGTTGCCCTCCTTGACCCCGAGTGCGGCCGTCGGCTCGTCGAGGATGACGACCTTGCTGCCGAAGGCTGCAGCGCGAGCCACGGCCACCGCCTGCCGCTGACCACCCGACAGGGTCTCGACCGCCTGGCCCATGTTCTGGATGGTCTGGATGCCGAGGTCCTGCACGGACTGGGCGGCGCGGTCGCGCATGCCCTTCTTGTCGAGCATCCTCAGGACCGAGCCGAGGGGGCCCTTGCGGCGCTCCTCCCGGGCGAGGTAGAGGTTGCTCGCGATGTCGAGCGCGGGGATGACGGCGAGCTGCTGGTAGACCGTCTCGATGCCGACGTCACGAGCGTCCTGCGGCTTCTTGAACGAGACCGGCGTGCCGTCGAGCAGGATCTCGCCCGCGTCGAGGGTGTAGGCCCCCGAGAGGCACTTGATCAGGGTCGACTTGCCGGCGCCGTTGTCGCCGATGATGGCCAGGACCTCACCCGCGTAGACCTCGAGGTCGACGCCGTCGAGACCGACGACCCGTCCGAAGGTCTTGACCATCCCCGTGCCCTTCAGGACGGGAGTCCGACCCTTCTGGGTGGTGGCGCTGGCAGAAGCCGGAGCTTCCGTGCTCTGGGTGCTCATGACTTGACCTTCCTGATCCACTGGTCGACCGAGACGGCGACGACGACGAGGACGCCGACGGCGATGAGCCGGTAGTTCGGGTCGACCCCAGCCAGGGACAGGCCGGTGGAGAAGGCCTGAACGATGAGCGCCCCGAGCAGGGTGCCGAGCACCCCGCCACGTCCGCCGAAGAGGCTGGTCCCCCCGATGACGACGGCCGTGATGCTGTTGAGGTTGGCGTCCACGATGCCGTTGGGGGACGCCACCGAGGCCCGTCCGATCTGGCACCACGCGGCGATCCCGAAGATGACGCCGGCCACGGTGTAGACCGAGAGGAGCACCCGCTTGCTGGCGATACCCGACAGACGGGCGGACTCGGCGTCGTCACCGACGGCGTAGATGTGGCGGCCCCAGGCGGTCTGGCTGAGGGCGAAGCCGACGACGGCGTACATGACGAGGACGACGATCACCCCGGTCGTGATGCGGAAGCCCCCGATCGAGAAGTCGTTACCCGTCCAGTTGAGCAGGGGCGGCATCTGGCTCTCGTTGACGCTGGCCCCACCGGAGTAGAGGAGGGCCAGGCCGGTGAAGATGCTCAGGGTGCCGAGGGTGACGATGAACGGCGGCAGGTTGAGCCGGGTGACGAACAGACCGTTGAGGTAGCCCGCCGCCGTGCCCAGGCCGATCCCGATGAGCAGGGCGAGCGGACCCGGGACTCCGTTCTTGCTCGACAGGGTCGCCATGACCATCATCGCCAGGATGGCGACCGCGCCCACGGACAGGTCGATGCCCGCCGTGAGGATGACCAGGGTCTGCCCGATGGCGAGGGCGGCGACGATGGCGCTCTGCTGCACCAGCGTCGACTGCGCGTTGGCCGTGAAGAACCGGGGGTTGATGATGGAGAAGACCACCACGGTGAGGACGAGGATCAACGCGGGGCTGATGGCCGGGTGGGAGTGCAGCAGGTGCTGGACCCGCTGGGCCGGGCTCTGAGAGCGGCGTGAGAGCTCTGCCTGGGCGGCGCTCTGAGGAGCGCCACCCTTCGTGGCGGTCGCGGTCACGACGCGGTCCCCCAGCAGATCTTCGACCCGGCGTCGCTGGTGATGCTCTCGACGCCGGTGGCCGGCTTGTCGGTCACGAGGGCCACGCCGGTGTCGAAGAAGTCGAGACCGGGGGAAACCGCCGGCTTGCTTCCGTCCTTCGCGAACTTGGAGATCGCCTCCACACCGAGCTGAGCCATCTTGAGAGGGTACTGCTGGCTGGTCGCCCCGATGACGCCATCGGTCACCGATTTCACACCCGCACAGCCACCGTCGACCGAGACGATGAGCGCGCCGGTCTTGCCCGAGGCCTTGAGGGCGGCGTTGGCGCCGACTGCAGCCGGCTCGTTGATCGTGTAGACGACGTTGATGTTGGGGTTCTTGGTGAGGCAGTTCTCCATGGCCGTGCGGCCACCGTCCTCGGCGCCCTGGGTGGGCTCGTTGCACGCGATGGTGTAGGTGCCGCCGTCGTAGTTGCCGGTCTTGGCCTCGTCGCCGTTCTTCTTCGGGTCGCCGACGGGGATGCCCATGCCGGTGAGGAAGCCCTGGTCGCGGTTGTAGTCGACCGAGACGACCTTGTCGTTGAAGAGGTCGAGCAGGGCGACGACGGCCGGCTTGCCGGCGAGCTGGGTCTTGGCCCACTTGCCGATGAGGGTGCCGGCCTTGAAGTTGTCGGTCGCGAAGGTGATGTCGACGATGCTGGCCGGGTCGGGCGGGGTGTCGAGGGCGATGACGTAGAGCCCCGCTTCACGGGCCTTCGTCAGTGACGCGTTGACACCGGGGCCGTTGGGCGTGATGAGGATGCCCTTGTCCCCCTTGGTGACGGAGTTCTCGATGGCCGTGATCTGACCGGCCTCGTCGCCGTCCTTGGCACCCGAGGCGATCGTCAGGTCGACGTTGCCGGCCGTGGTGGCGGCGTCCTTGGCGCCCTTCTGCATGGCGACGAAGAAGGGGTTGGTCGAGTCCTTCGTGATGAGGGAGACACCGATCTTGTCGCCGCTGCCACCGGTCGCGCCGGAGCCGCTGTTGCTGCTGCTGGAGCAGGCCGACAGACCGAGGGCCAGGCCCGCGACTGAGACCACGACGGCCGTACGGGTACGGCGGGGGTTGACGTGCAGGGTCATGCTTTCCTCCTGGTAGAGACAACGTTGTCTGGGGATAGTTATAGCCGCATCTTGCGCTTGCGTCAACGCGTGTGCCTAAACTGTGACACGGAGCGAGACAACGATGTCTTAGCCCGGGGCACGGAGGTGAGAGCCTGCGGGAGCCCGACTGAGGAGAAGGATGGGACGTGGCTGAGCACCCTGCCGACAGGGCAACCATGCGTGACGTGGCCGCCCTCGCGGGGGTGAGCCTGAAGACGGTGTCGCGCGTCGTCAACGGGGAGACGACCGTCGCTCCCGAGCTGGCAGAGAAGGTCCGCAAGGCGGCCACCCGGCTGGCCTACCGACACAACCTGTCGGCCAGCAACCTGCGCCGCGGCAGCAGCCGCACGGGCGTGATCGGCGCGCTCCTGCAGGACGTGAGCAACAGCTTCTCGGCCAGCCTGCTGCGCGCGCTCGAGGACACGGCACGCACCCGTCGCGACGTCGTGCTCACCGCCAGTCTCGACGAGGAAGCCGACCGGGAGCACATCCTCGTGGCCGACCTCGTCAGCCGCCGGGTCGACGGCCTGATCATGATGCCGGCCTCGACCGACCAGACCTACCTCGAAGCCGACCTGCGCGCCGGGCTGAGGGTGGTCTTCGTCGACCGCGAGCCCCACGGCGTGGTCGCCGACTGCGTGCTCGTCGACAACGTGCTCGGCGCCGTCGCCGGCACCACCCACCTCATCGAGCACGGCCACAGGCGGATCGCCTACCTCGCCGACCTCGACACCATCGAGACGGCGAGACAGCGACAGCAGGGGTTCGAGCAGGCGCTCAGGGCAGGCGGGGTCGTGCTCGACCCGGCCCTGCTCGTCACCGGGCTGCGCTCGAGCAATGCGGCGCAGGAGGCCACCCTGTCGCTCTTCGACGGTACGCACGCCCCGCCGACCGCCCTCTTCTGCGGCCGCAACACGGTGACGATCGGGGCCGCACGGGCCCTGCGCCAGCTCCAGCTGGCGCAGACGGTCGCCCTCGTGGGCTTCGACGACTTCCCGCTCGCCGACCTGCTCGACCCCGCTCTCACGGTCGTGCGACAGGACGTCACGAGACTGGGCCAGGAGGCCGCGAGACAGCTCTACGCCCGCATCGACGGAGACACCTCCCCCGCTCGACGCCACATCGTCCCGCCGACGCTCGTCGTGCGGGGGTCGGGGGAGATCCGCCCTCCGGCGAATCAGCCCTGACCCCCGGCCCGCTCCGCATAGGCTCAGTCCACCCCGGGAGCGCAAAGATCTCACTGACGAGGGCAGGGGCACGCCAGCCAGTGTTGCCTGTGATGCTCCTCACCCTCAAGGAGCTGACGATGACGATTCGTGCACTTTCCGACCATCGCCAACGCCGACGCCCCCGCGCTCAGGTCAGACGCGTGCTCGTCACCGCCTCGGCCGTCCTGCTGATCGGGACGGCGGCCGCGGCCGGCGGGGCCCGGGCCGCGACGGCTCCGACGGCTCCGACGGGAGGACCCACCGGCCCCTTCGCGACGTCCTCCCCCGCCGTCAGCATCATTGCTGCCGGGTCGTCGTACGTCGCGCTCGGTGACAGCTACTCGGCCGGCGCCGGGCTGACCCCCAGCAAGGCGGGGTCACCGCCGCAGTGCCTTCGCTCGACCCGCAACTACGCGAGTGTCGTCGCCTCGCGGCTGTCCCTGGCCCTCGCCGACGTCACCTGCAGCGGCGCCACCACGGCCGACCTGACGGCACCGCAGGCCGCCACGGTCCCGGCACAGCTCGACGCGGTGGGTGCCTCGACCGCGCTGGTCACGATGACCCTGGGTGGCAACGACGGCGGGCTCTTCGGCGACTTCGTCGGCACCTGCTCCGCGGCCGCCGACTCCACCGGGGGCACCGGCTCGCCGTGCCGGGACCGCAACGGCGGACGCTTCGACGCGATCATCGACGCCCAGGTGCACCCCAACCTCGTGCGGGCGCTGCTCGCGGTGCGACAGAAGGCGCCGCGGGCCACCGTCCTGGTCATCGGCTACCCCCACATCCTGCCCGGCTCGGTGGGCTGCTACCCGGTCATGCCCTTCGCGAGCGGCGACGTCGCCTACCTCAGCCGCATCGAACGCCACCTCGACACCGTCATGGCGCAGGCGGCGGCCGAGACGGGCGCGACGTACGTCGACACCTGGGTCGCCTCGCACGGGCACGACGCCTGCGCACCCCTGGCCACCCGGTGGATCGAGCCGGTGATCGGCAGCACCACGTCGATGACCGTCCACCCCAACCTGCGGGGCGAGCAGGGCTTCGCGAGGCAGGTGCTCAAGGCCCTCGGCGGCTGAGGCGGCCCGCCACCCCGGCGGGTCAGGACAGCTAGCGCCCGTGGGTGCCGGACGCCATCGTCTCGAGCCGCGCGATCCGTTCCGCCATCGGCGGGTGCGTGGAGAAGAGCCTGGACACGTCCTGCGCCCGGAACGGGTTCGCGATCATCATGTGGCTGGCGTTGACGATCTGCTGCTGGGGTTGCAGCGGCGCGCGGGCCACGCCCGCCTCGAGCTTGCGCAGCGCGGAGGCCAGCGCGAGCGGGTCTCCGGTGAGGGCGGCACCGTCCTCGTCGGCGTCGTACTCGCGGGTGCGGCTGATGGCCAGCTGGATCACGGTGGCGGCCATGGGGGCCAGCAGGGCCAGCACGAGCAGGGCGAGCGGGTTGGGACGGTCCTCGTCGTTGCTGCCCCCGAACCCGCCGAACATCCCGGCGAACATGGCCATCTGGGCGACCGACGTGATAATGCCGGCCACGGCCGCGGCGATCGAGCTGGTGAGGATGTCGCGGTTGTAGACGTGCTGCAGCTCGTGCCCCAGCACGCCCCGGAGCTCACGCTCGTCGAGCAGCTGGAGGATCCCCTCGGTGCAGCAGACGGCCGCGTGCGAGGGGTTGCGCCCGGTGGCGAAGGCGTTGGGCGCGGCCGTGGGTGACACGAAGAGCGCCGGCATCGGCTTGCCGGAGCGCGTCGAGAGCTCGCGCACGATCCGGTACATCACCGGGGCCTGGGTCTCGCTGACCGGGTAGGCGTGCATCGCCCTGATGGCCAGCTTGTCGCTGTTCCAGTAGCCGTAGAACGTCGTGGCGACACCGATGAGGGCGAAGACCCAGATGAACCGACCTCCGGCGACGAGCGCTCCGAGGCCGAGCAGGAGGGCCCAGATCGCGCCGAACAGGGCCGCGGTCTTGAGCCCGTTGAAGTGGCGGTGCATGTCGTGGAAACGCCGGGTGCCGCCGGGGCGTTCCCCGCCGGTCGTCCGCTCGGCCAGCGCGACCGGGCACGCGACCGATCGCTCGACGGCGGCTCAGCCCAGCAGGCCGAGCAGCAGCTGCGGCTGCACCGACAGGGCCACCAGCAGCCCGCCGGTGAGCACGACCGCCGCCCGGTGCAGGGGCACTGCCGTCACGGGGGCCTGCGCCTGCGCCTCACCCGGGCGGGAGACCAGCACCCGGAACCACCGCAGGTAGACGGCGACCCCGAGCACGGCGTTGAGCGCGGCCACGAGGGCGATCACCCACCAGCCCTCGGCCATGACCGGGCGCAGCGCGACGACCTTGGCCACGACCCCCATGACGCCGGGCGGCAGCCCCGCCAGGGTGGTCAGCGCCAGCGCGAGCACCCCACCGAGGAGGGGATGGCGACGCACCAGCCCGTCGTACGACGTGAGGCTGCGGCCCGATCGGCCGATCGAGGCCCGGACGACGACGGCCACGACGCTGAAGGCGGCGAGGGTCGCGACGACGTAGGTCAGCAGGTACGACGCCGACGCCCTCACCCCGAGCGCGGAGACACTCACCAGCGGGACGACGACCCACCCCGCCTGAGCGACCGTCGACCACGCGAGCAGCCGGACGACGTCGTCCTGGCGCAGCGCGATGAGGTTGCCCAGGGTCATGCTCGCGACCGCCACCACCGCGGTGGCGACCAGGGCGGCCTTGCCGAGCGACGAGAGCGCGGTGACCACGACGAGCAGGGCGCCGAGGGCCGCGATCTTGGAGACCCCGGCGAGGAAGACGGCGACCGGCAGCGGCGCGCCGGCGTAGGTCGTCGGCGTCCAGGCGTGGAACGGCACGAGGGAGAGCTTGAAGCCGATGCCCCCCAGCACGAGGACGACGGCCAGGGCCAGCAGCCCCTTCTGCGGGGTGCCGGTCACCTCGAGCACGGCCTCGGCACTCAGGCGGGGGGTACCGGTCGCGGCGTACCAGCAGGCAGCGGCGAGCGCGAGGACCGCGAAGGAGACCAGCGAGGTCGTGAGCAGCTGCACCGCCCCGGCCAGCGCCCGGCGGGTGCCGGGCAGGGCCGACAGCGCGATCACCGGCAGGGTCGCCAGCTCGAGGGTCACCAGCCAGGAGCCGAGGTCGCGGGCACTGACGACACCGACGGCACCAGCGGTCGCGGCGAGCAGCAGGGCCACGGTCACGGGGGTCCGGTCGCGCTCACCACGAGGCTCGAGCGGGGCGGCCAGCAGGAGCGTGACGGCGGCGGCCAGGAGGGCAGCGAGCTGCAGCCCGGCGCCGACCCCGGTGACGGAGTAGAAGCAGGTGCGGGCCTGGTCGCCCGATGCCGGCAGGCACAAGGTGGCGTGGGCATCACCCACGGGCGGCCGCAGGGTGAGCACCGTCGCGGCCGCGGCGATGACGAGGCTGATGCCGGCGACGACGTAGTGGCCGAGAACCACCCGGGGGACGGCGATGTCGACGACGAGCACGACGACGGCCCCCAGCACGGGGGCGAGGACGGGCAGCAGCAGACCCCAGTCGAAGGTGGTCACCGACCACCACCGGGCCCCGTGACCCCGGCCTCGCCGACGGTGGCCCGGGCGTCGTCGGCGGTCGTCGCCATCAGCGGGCGCGGGAGGACGCCACCCGCGACGGTGGCGACCACGAGCAGCAGCACGACCGCCCACTCCCGGCCGCTCGCGTCGCGGGCCGGCCCCGTCTGGGGCAGGGGGGTGACCCAGCGCTCGCTGCTCCCGCCGACCCACACCAGGCGCAGGACCCGCAGCGCGTAGGCCGCCGCGAGGCCGAGGCCGAGCAGCGAGACGACGACCGCCGCGCGGAACACGCCGACGGGGCGGGCACCGGCAGGGGACCACGCGGCATACAGGGCGAGCAGCTCTCCCCAGAAGCCGATGAGGCCGGGCAGCCCCAGGGCCGCGGCGAAGCCGACGACGAGCGACCACCCCAGCCGCGGCGAGACGTCGCGCAGCGCCGCGCGGGCGACCTCGAGGTCGGCGCTGCCCCACCGCTCCTTGAGGCCACCGACGACGAGGAAGAGCAGGGCCGACACGACGCCGTGGGCGATGTTGCCGAAGAGCGCCGCCTGCAGCCCGGTCCACGTGCCCGAGGCGAGCCCGAGGGCGACGAAGCCCATGTGGGCCACCGACGAGTAGGCGACGAGCCGCTTGAGGTCGCGCTCGACGAGGCAGGCGAGCCCTCCCCAGACGGTGGCCACGGCCCCGACGACGGCGAGGTACGGGGAGACCGCCGCGAAGCCGTCGGGCACGACCGGCACGACGAGCCGCACGATCCCGTAGGTGCCCATCTTGAGCAGCACGGCGGCCAGCAGCACCGAACCGGCGGTGGGCGCGACGGTGTGGGCGGGCGGTAGCCAGCTGTGCGCCGGCCACAGGGGGATCTTGATCCCGAGCCCGACGACGAGCAGGACCGCCGCGGCGGCCTGCGTGCCGCGGTCGAGTCCCGCGCCATGGGCGGCGGCGAGCGCCACGAGGTCGGAGGTGCCGGTGCGGGTGGTGACGAGCAGGATGCCGAGCAGCATGAGGGTGGAGCCGAGCACGGTGAACAGCACGAAGCGTCCTGAGGCGTCGGCGCGGGTCTGCTCGCTCAGGTGCTCGTCCCCGAAGCGGCCGATGAGCACCCACATCGGCACGAGCACGACCTCGAAGGCGACGAAGAAGAGGATGGCGTCGCGGGCGAGGAAGGTCGCGAGAGCACCGGTCTCGACGAGCAGGATGCAGGCGTAGAAGGTGGCGGCGGAGCGCTCCCCCAGCACGGACCGGGCCGGCTCACGCCCTCGGGCGTGCACGACGACGACGACGGTGAGCGCGGCCGTGAGCAGCAGCAGCGGCACGCTGATGCCGTCGACGGCCAGGTGCCAGCGCACCCCCAGGGTGGGCACCCAGCGCAGGTCGATCTCGGGGCGGGCCGCTGCGGCGACCACGGTGAGCAGCAGCGCCACGAGGCTGCCGGCGAGGGCCACCGCCTGGGTCGCGCCCGGGCTCTCGGCGCGGTCGCTGCGGGCGACGGCCAGGAGCACGACCCCGGTGAGCGCCGGCACGAGCAGCAGCAGGGTCAGGACCACAGGGTCACCCCGGCGACGGCGAGGACGACGACACCGACGAGCACGGCGACGAGCCCCGACGAGGGGGCGCCGCGGTGGCCGGCGTCGCCGGTGCGGCCGGCGGCGCGCACCGAGCGGGCGACGAGCGTGGGGTAGGCGTCGAGGGTCACCCGGTCGACTGTGGCGACCGCGGTGGCGAGACCGACGACGGCCCGGGCGACGGCGACGTAGGCCGCGTCGACGCCGAAGCCGGTCTGGGCCCGGGCCCGCAGGCGCTCCGGCACGAGGTCGGCGGCGTCGGCGCCGGCCCGGGAGCGGGTCCACACGAGGTAGGCGGCCCCCGCGACGAGGAGCACCGACAGGACGGCGGAGAGCCAGCTCAGGTGCAGTCCGCCGGGCAGAAGGAGCAAAAGCAGACCGCCCAGGACGGTGAGCACGGCGAGCGTGGCGACGACGACGGCGGCGGAGAGGCTGACCGGTCGCGCCGCGTGCTCGCCCGTCGGTGCCTCGTCACCGGCCGCGGCGGCGGGCTCGACGTCCTCGGCCTGGCCCTCGGCCGCCTCGGCGGCCGCCAGGCTGGGCTCGGTCGTGAGCAGCAGCCACGCGCGGGTGGAGTAGGCGGCGGTGAGGGCCACGGTGAGCAGCAGCGCGACCAGGAGGACCCACGCCGACCAGCTGGCGCCGAGCGACTCCTCGACGACGGTGACCACTCCGTCCTTGCTGAAGAAGCCGACGAGCGGGGGCACGCCGGCGAGCGAGGCGAGGCCGATGCCGAGGGCCCAGGTGAGGGCTCCGCGCCCACGGGCTCGGCCGCGCAGCGCCGCGACGGCGGTGCCTCCGGCCAGCACCGAGAGCCAGCCGATCGCGAGGAAGAGCAGCGACTTGAAGAGGGCGTGGGAGAGCAGGTGGCCGAGCCCGGCGGAGGCGACGTCGTTGACACCGAACCACACCGAGTCGTAGAGGGTCTGGACGACGCCGCTCTCCGGGTTGTCCACCACCTGGAGTCCGGTGTCGGAGGACGCGTCGGGCACCACCGCCAGCGCGGCCATCATGATCGCGACCTGGCTGAGCGTCGAGTAGGCCAGCATCCGCTTGAGGTCGGCCTGCAGGCACGCCAGCAGCGCGGCCCAGACCATGGTCACGGCGACGAGCACGGCGAGGACGGCGCGGGCGGTGGGGTCCTGGAGGTAGAGCGGGGAGAGCCGGGCGAGCACGACGGTGCCGGCCGCGACCATGGTCGCGGCGTGGATGAGGGCGGACGCGGGCGTCGGGCCCTCCATCGCGTCGGGGAGCCAGTCGTGGAAGGGGACGAGGCCCGACTTTCCGGCGATGCCGACCAGGAGCGCCACCAGGGCCAGGGTCGAGGCGGGCCCCGACACCGTGAGCGTGCCCAACGGGCCGGAGGGGTCGGCGAGGCCCTGGTCGGTGAGGGGGGCGTAGGCGAACCAGCCGAAACCGGTGCCGTGCCGCAGCACGTCGGCGATGCGGGTCGAGCCGGCCCCGTGGGCGAGCAGGATGATGCCGAGCACGAAGCCGAGGTCGGCGACGCGGGTGACGAGGAAG
>JBBRNQ010000109.1:0-14811 GCA_038230235.1 Actinomycetales bacterium | reverse complement strand
GCGCATCCGTGGGCAGGGCACCGAGTTCGACTCCCTGCGCGACTACGTCGACGGCGACGACGTGCGCTCGATCGACTGGAGGGCGACCGCCCGGCGCCAGCACGCCGTCGTCCGCACCTGGCAGCCGGAGCGCGACCGCCGGGTGATCCTCGTGCTCGACACCTCGCGCACCTCGGCCGGCCGCGTCCTCGACATGCCGCGCCTCGACAGCGCGATGGACGCCGCCCTGCTGCTCGCCGCGCTCGCCTCCCGGGCCGGCGACCGGGTCGACCTCATCGCCGGCGACCGCTGGGTGCGGGCCAGGGTCGGGTCGACCAACCGCGCGTCACTGCTCGGCGAGCTCGTGCAGGCCATGTCGCCCCTGGAGCCGGCCCTGCTCGAGGCCTCCTGGCCCACGCTCGCCGCTGCGGTGTCCGACACCAGCCGTCGTCGGGCCCTCGTCGTCCTGCTCACGGCCCTCGAACCGGCCGCTGTCGAGGAGACGCTGCTGCCGACGCTCGCGGCCCTCACCACCCACCACCGCGTCGTCGTCGCGTCCGTCGGTGACCCCGAGCTCGGCGCCATGGCCGCGCGCCGCGGCACCAGCGCCGACGCCTACGACGCGGCCGCGGCCGAGCGCACCCTCGCCCTGCGCCACCGCACCGCCACCACCCTGGCCCGGCTCGGGGTGACGGTCATCGAAGCCGACCCCGAGCAGCTCCCGCCAAAGCTGGCCGACCACTACCTGCTGCTGAAGAGCCAAGGCCTCCTGTAACCCTCCCCGCCGCGCCGTCCCCCGGGCCCCGGGCCCCGGGCCCCGGGCGCCACCCCATACGTTCCGAACAAGGGAAACCCTTCGTTCCGGGGCCTCGGAACCGCCGGAATGAAGGGTTTCCCTTGTTCGGAAGGCGGTGGAGGGGGGCGGGCGGGGGCGGGCCGGGGGCCGCGACCCGGTCAGACCACCGGGACGGTGTCGCCGCGGTCGGCGAGGGCCACGTCGCCGGTCTCGCCGCGTCGTACGGCCCAGCGCCCGAGGGTGAAGACGTAGGTGAGGAAGGCGATCTCGGCGAGGGCGCCGATGCCGATGCGGGCCCAGGTCGGCAACGGTGAGGGGGTGACAAAGGCCTCGATGATGCCGGTCACGAGCAGCACCAGCACCAGCCCGAGGGCCACCGACATCGCGGCTCGCCCCTCCTGCGCGATGGCCTCGCCGCGAGTGCGGGCACCCGGCTCGACCCAGCCCCAGAAGATCTTCAGCCCCACCCCTGCGGCGACGAAGACCGACGTGAGCTCGAGCATCCCGTGGGGCAGGATCAGGCCGAAGAAGAGGTCGGCGCGGCCGTGGCTCCACATCAGCCCACCGATCACGGCGACGTTGACCAGGTTGGTGAACAGCAGGTAGATCACCGGCACGCCGAAGACCCCGAAGGCGATGCACAGGGCTGCCACCCAGGCGTTGTTGGTCCAGATCTTCAGCGCGAACGACCCCGCGGCATTCTCCGTGTAATAGCTCGCGAAGTCGTTGTTGACCAGCTGGTCGACCTCCTGCGGCGAGATCAGCGCCGACTCCAACTGCGGGTGGCTTACCAGCCACCAGCCCATGACGAACGCCAGCACGACGTTGACCACGAGCACCGTCACCCACCACCGCCGCGTGCGGTAGAGCGCGGCGGGGAACGTCGTGGTCAGGAAGCGCACGACGTCGGCCCAGGTGAAGGTGCGCGTGCCGGCCGAGCGGAGGCGGGACGTGGCCAGCAGCGACGACAGGTGAGCCACGAGGGTGGGCTCGGGCGAGCGGGTGCGGATCTCGGACAGGTGGGTCGCCACCCGCTGGTAGAGGTCGAGCAGCTCGTCGGCCTCGGTCCCCGACAGCTTGCCGCGCTGCGAGGTCAGCTGGTCGAGGCGCCCCCACTCGTGCTGGTGCGCGGCGACATAGGCGTCGAGGTCCACGCGCACACTGTATGCCGACACCCCCGCCCCCACGCGGGCGCAGGTTATTCTCGGGGTTCGCTGCTCAGGCAGCGCCACACCGGAAGCAGGGGGTCGGGATGAGCACCACCAGCCAGACGGTCGGCGTGGGTGAGGACGACCTCGTCACCGGCGAAGGGGTCGCCATCGACCTGCCCCCGGCGTCGATCGGGCCACGTATCCTCGCCGGCATCATCGACTACATCGTGATGATCGCGTTGCTGACCGGGGTCTTCACGCTCGCCGGAGCCCTCACCGCCCAGGTCGACGACGCGCTCACCTCCGCGGTCATCCTGATCTGCACGGTCCTCGTGCTCGTCGCCCTCCCGATCGCCTTCGAGACGGTGACCCGCGGCCGCACGCCGGGCAAGATGGCGCTCGGACTGCGGGCCGTGCGCGACGACGGCGGCCCGATCTCCTTCCGCCACGCCCTGGCCCGCGGGCTGCTGCGCTACCTCGAGATCTATCCCTTCTACGGCATCCCCGCGGTCATCTGCTGCGTGATCAGCAAGCGGGGCAAGCGGATCGGTGACCTCGTAGCGGGCACCTACGTCGTGCGGGACCGCGTGACCGCCCGGCTCGCGCCCCCACTGCCGATGCCGCCGCAGCTGGCCAACTGGGCCTGGAACGCCGACATCGGGGCCCTACCCGACCAGCTGGCGATGTCGATCCGCACCTTCCTGCCCGCGGCGGCGTCGATGACCCCGGAGGCCCGCGAGGCGATGGGCCTGTCCCTCTTCGAGGAGGTCGCGCTCTACGTCTCCCCGCCACCGCCCCCGGGCAACCACCCGGAGTACGTGCTCGCGGCCGTCGTGGCGGACCGTCGACGGCGCGACCTCGAGCGGCTCCAGCGCGACGACGCGCTGCGGCGCCGGCTGCTCGTCCCCGACCCCCTCTCCCCCACCCCCTGGCGCTGAACCCGACGCCCCGCCCCGCATCCGGGGGCAGGTGCCCGCGAATGCGGGGTGGATGCGGGGCGGGCCGGCATACGGGGGCACATGCCCGCGAATGCGCGGGACAGGTGCGGGGCGGGGCTGCATACGGGGGCACGTGCCCGCGAATGCGCGGGACAGGTGCGGGGCGGGGCTGCATACGGGGGCAGGTGCCCCGTTATGCGCGACGCCCCATTCCCCCGCCCTACCCCCGCGGCCCACTCCCCGACCCGCGTGCGCCCGGGTACGGAGGTCGTCTCAGGCCTCGAGGTCCAGCACGGCATACCCCGGCTTGATGGTCCCCTCGATGAGCGCCAGCCGCTCGTCGAAGGGCAGGAACGCCGACTTCATGGCGTTGACGGTGACCCACCGCAGGTCGGCGAGGTCCCAGCCCGCCTCGGCGGCGAGCAGGCTGGCCTCGCGCGTCATCGTCGTGCCGCTCATGAGCCGGTTGTCGGTGTTGAGGGTGACCCGGAAGCGCATCCGCCGCAGCAGGGTGATCGGGTGCAGCCCGATCGACACGGCGGCCCCGGTCTGCAGGTTGCTGCTGGGGCACATCTCGAGCGGGATCCGGCGGTCGCGCACGTAGGCCGCGAGCAGCCCGAGGTAGACACTGCCCAGGTCGACCTCGTCGTACGACGTCACGCCGCCCGCCACTGCGGCGGCGAGCCACTCGTCGAAGGGCAGCCCCTCGATGGTGAGGTCGTCCATGATCCGCACCCCGTGCCCGAGACGGTCGGCGCCGCACCACTGCAACGCCTCCCAGATCGACTTCAGCCCGAAGGCCTCGCCGGCGTGGATCGTGAAGTGCGCGCTCTCGCGGCGCAGGAACTCGAAGGCCGCGAGGTGGCGGGTGGGCGGGTAGCCCGCCTCGGCGCCCGCGATGTCGAACCCGGCCACCCCGTCGTCGCGGTATCGCACCACCAGCTCGGCGATCTCGCGGCTGTTCGCTGCGTGCCGCATCGCCGTCAGCAGCGCCCGCACCCGGATCGGGGTGCCCGCGGCGGCCGCCCGCTGCTCACCGTCGCGGAAGCCGGCGTTGACGCACTCGACGACGTCGTCGAGGGTGAGGCCCGTGGTGAGGTGCTGCTCGGGTGCGTAGCGGCTCTCGGCGTAGACGACCCCGTCGGCGGCGAGGTCCTGCACCGACTCCGACGCGATGCGGAAGAGCCCCTCCCGGGTCTGCATCACGGCCAGCGTCTGGTCGAAGGTCTCGAGGTAGCGCGGGAGCGATCCGCTGTCGGCGCTGTCACGGAACCACGCCGCCAGCGCATCGGCCCCCTCGACTGGTAGCGGCCAGCCGATCTGCTCCGCGAGCTCGGCGACGGTCTCGGGTCGCACCCCGCCGTCGAGGTGGTCGTGGAGCACGACCTTCGGGGCTCGACGGAGCACGTCCTGCGTCAACTGAGCCGTCACGGGACTCACCCTAGCGCCCGCCTCCGGTGCCGCCCAGGTCAGCCGATGCGGTCGATGACGAGCGGCAGCAGGTCGGGCCGCGACCCCTCGGGGGCGAGGGTGAAGGCACCGTCGAGGGCCTCGAGGGCCCGGGCGAACCGCTCTGGCGTGTCCGTATGAAGCGTCAGCAACCGTTCGCCTGCGCGCACGGTCGCCCCCGGCTTGGCGTGCAGCTCCACCCCGGCCCCGGCCTGCACCGAGTCCTCCTTGCGCGCCCTCCCGGCCCCGAGACGCCAGGCCGCGACGCCGACCTGCAGCGCGTCGAGCTGCACGAGCACGCCGTCGGCGGGGGCGAGCACGACATGGGTCTCGCGAGCGGTCGGCAGCGGGGCGTCGGGGTCGCCACCCTGCGCCCGGACCATCGCCCTCCACACGTCCATGGCCCTCCCGTCGGCGAGGGCGTCGGCCGGGTCGACGTCGGCGCGACCGGCCGCGGCCAGCATCTCGCGGGCCAGGGTGAGGGTCAGCTCGACCACATCGGCCGGGCCGCCTCCGGCCAGCACCTCGACCGACTCGCGCACCTCGAGCGCGTTGCCGGCCGTGAGACCGAGCGGGGTCTGCATGTTGGTGAGCAGGGCGACGGTGCGCACCCCGGCGTCGGTACCGAGCGCCACCATGGTCTCGGCGAGCTCGCGGGCGTTCGCGACGTCCTTCATGAACGCCCCCGACCCGACCTTGACGTCGAGCACCAGGGCGCCGGTGCCCTCGGCGATCTTCTTGCTCATGATCGAGCTGGCGATGAGCGGGATCGCCTCGACCGTGCCGGTCACGTCACGCAGGGCGTAGAGCTTCTTGTCGGCCGGGGCCAGCCCGTCGCCGGCCGCGCAGATGACCGCGCCGACGTCGTCGAGCTGGGCCAGCATCTCGTTGGTGGACAGGGCCGCTCGCCATCCGGGGATCGACTCGAGCTTGTCGAGGGTGCCACCCGTGTGCCCGAGCCCACGCCCCGACAGCTGCGGTACGGCGACCCCGCAGGCCGCCACGAGCGGCGCCAGCGGCAGGGTGATCTTGTCGCCGACGCCCCCGGTCGAGTGCTTGTCGGCGGTGGGTCGCGACAGGGACGAGAAGTCCATCCGCTCTCCCGACGCGATCATGGCCGCCGTCCACCGGGCGATCTCGCGGCGCTCCATCCCGTTGAGCAGGATGGCCATGGCCAGGCTCGACATCTGCTCGTCGGCGACGACGCCGCGGGTGTAGGCGTCGACCACCCAGTCGATCTGGCCGTCGGACAGCACCCCGCGGTCACGCTTGGTGACGATGACGTCGACGACGTCGAAGGCTTCGTACGTCATGGGGGCCTCGTACGGCTGGGCTGGGTCTGGCGCGGTGCTGCTCATGGATCCATCATGGCCGACCGGGCGCCGGGCGACGCCCGTCGGGTCTGGGCGTGGGTGGGTCAGGCCTCGCCCCGCCGGGCGGCGTCGAGGTCGTCTGCCCCGAAGGCTTGCGGCAGCAGGTCGCTCATCGGCAGCACCCCCTGGGGGGTCATGACCAGGCAGGTCGGCCCGCCGTGCTCCCACAGCAGCTGGCGGCACCGCCCGCAGGCCATCAGGGGCTCGCCGTCGCCGCCCACGCAGGCCACGGCCACGAGCCGCCCGCCGCCGCCGACGTGCAGCTGCGAGACCATGCCGCACTCGGCGCACAGCGCGACCCCGTAGGCGGCGTTCTCGACGTTGCAGCCCACGACAACGCGCCCATCGTCGACCAGCCCCGCCACGCCCACGGGGAAGTTGGAGTAGGGCGCGTAGGCCTGGCCCATCGCCTCGACCGCCCGCTCCCGCAACGACTCCCAGTCGACGTCGGGGACGATCCCCAGCGCGTGCTCGGGGTGATGGGACGTCATCCGGCCTCCCCCTTGCGATAGACCCGTCCGTCGGCCGCGGGCATACGCAGCCGCTGCGACGAGAAGGCCAGGACGAGCAGCGTCGCGACGTACGGCGTCATGCCGGTGAACTCGTCGGGCACGCGCGAGCTGAGCAGGAACCAGACCATGGCGAGCAGGCCCATGACGACGGTGACGACACCGGTGACCGGCTTGCCCTGCCGCCGGCGCCACAGCTGCCAGGCGCCCCACAGCACGAGGCCGATCCCGACGGGGAGAAGGAAGGCCCGGATGACGTCGGCGCTGCCGCGGAGCTGGATCGCGTCGGTGTAGCCGAAGAGCAGCGCCCCACCGGCGAGACCGCCGGGGCGCCAGTTGCCGAAGATCATCGCGGCGAGGCCGATGAATCCTCGCCCGCCCTCCTGACCCTCGCGGTAGAGGTTCGAGGCGACGAGCACGAGGAAGCCACCGGCGAGCCCCGCGATCCCCCCGGAGATGAGCACGGCGACGAGCTTGTAGCGCACGACGTCGACCCCGAGGGTCTCGGCGGCTTCGGGGGCCTCACCGCACGAGCGCAGCCGCAGGCCGAAGGGCGTGCGCCACAGGATGTACCAGGTGCCCACGAGGAGCAGGATCGCGATGAGGGTCAGCACGTTGACGTTGGTCGTCACCGCACGCAGGGTGCCGGCCAGGTCGGCGACGAGCCAGGTGTGCGTCGACTCCAGCGACCGGAGCCCGTCGTTCACACCCGGGATGCTGACCGCGGGCAGCTTCTCCAGGGGTGGCGACTGGGTCGGGCCGCCACCGGGCAGGTCGCTGAAGGTGCGCACCGCGAGGTAGGAGGCCACGCCAGGGCCGAGGAGGTTGATCGCGACGCCGGAGACGATGTGGTCGACGCCCACGACGACCGTGGCGAGGGCGTGCACGGCGCCGCCGACGACGCCCATCAGGATCGCCCCGAGGATGCCGACCCACGGCCCGTAGTGGTAGCCGAAGAAGGCGCCGCCCCAGGTACCGAGCACCATCATCCCCTGGAGGCCGATGTTGACCACCCCGGCGCGCTCGCTCCAGAGGCCGCCGAGCCCGGCGAGACCGATCGGCATCGCGAGGGCGATGGCCGCGGCCAGCGCGCCGGCGGAGTCGATGTCGTTGGCCCCGGTGACCACCCGCACGGTCGACACGACGAGCAGCGCAGCCGCGACGAGGGCGAGCCAGAACCACCACGGCCGCCCCTGCGGCTTGACGCGGCCGGGTCTCGGCTGCGTGACGGCGTCCTCCAGCATGCGGGTGCTCATGCCGGGGCCCCGTGCGTCGCGGGGGCGACAGCATCACCGGCAGCCAGCTGGCGGGCGACGCGCCGTTGCTCCATCCGGATGCCGGCTCGCCGCACGAGCTCGTAGGCGATGACGACTGACAGCACGATGACCCCCTGGATGACGAGCACGAGCCGGTCGGACACACCGGCCGCGATCTGCAGCCCGTTGCTCTGCTGGTCGAGGTAGCCCCACAGCAACGCAGCGAACGCGATCCCGACGGGGTTGTTGCGCCCGAGCAGGGCGATGGCGATGCCGGCAAAACCCAGGCCGGACTGCACCGTGTCGCCGTAGAGGTAGTCCTGCCCGAAGAGCAGGGGCATCCCGACCAGCCCCGCAGCCGCCCCTGAGAGCAGCATCGAGGTCAGCACCATCCGCTTGACGTCGACGCCGCTGGCCACCGCCGCCGACTCGGAGCGGCCGGTGGCGCGCAGGTCGAAACCGAAGCGGGTCTTCTCGAGGACGAACCAGTAGACGAACCCGACGACGAGCGCGAGCACGATGAGCCCGTAGACCTTGCTGGGGGTGGCGAGCATGCCGTCGACCGAGATCCCCGGCACCCGTGAGTCGTCGGGGAGGGCCTTGGTGCTTGTGGCGTTGCTGCCCTGCACCTTCACCGCAGTCTTGCCCAGCAGGAAGGAGACGAGGTAGGTGGCAATGGCGTTGAGCATGATCGTCGAGATCACCTCGGAGACTCCCCGGCCGACCTTGAGGAGGCCGGCGATGCCGGCCCAGATGGCACCCGAGGCCATCGCCACCATCAGCGCGACGACGATGTTGAGCCATCCGGGGAGCCATCCCTGCCCGGCGAACACGGCCGCCGCGAAGGACGCCACCCGGTACTGGCCGTCGACCCCGATGTTGAACAGGTTCATCCGGAAGCCGATGGCCACCGCCACGGCCGAGATGTAGTAGACCGTCGCAGCGTTGACGACGGCCACGATCTGGCGGGGGAGCGGCACCTTGAGCAGCTGCCCCCAGACGGCGCCGACCGGGTCCTGGGCGAGCAGGAGGATCGCCGTCGTCACGACGAAGGCCACGACGACCGCGAGCGCCGGGGCGGCGAGCCCGAGGCCCACCCGGCGCCAGTCGAGGCGCTTCATTTGACGCCCTTCCCGGGGGTCGTGGTGTCGACGGGCGGAGCCTCGGCCGAAGCGGCACCGGTCGCCCCCGTCATCGCCGAGCCGAGCTGCTCGCGGGTCACCGTGTCGGGGTCGAAGTCCCCGCTCAGGGCTCCACGCAGCATCACGCGGATGGTGTCGGAGAGCCCGATCAGCTCGTCGAGGTCGGCCGAGACGAGCAGCACCGCGAGGCCGTCGCGCCGGGCCTGCTTGATGTACCCCCAGATCGCGGCCTGGGCGCCGACGTCCACACCGCGGGTGGGGTGCGCGGCGAGCAGCACGCGGGGGTGCTGGCGCATCTCGCGACCGATGATGAGCTTCTGCTGGTTGCCGCCCGACAGGGACTCGCCGGTGACGAAGATCGACGGCGTGCGCACGTCGTAGTCGCGCACGATCTCCTCGGTCTCACGCTGCACTGCCCTGGCGTCGACAAGTACACCACCCGCGCCGAGGGCGGGCTTCTGAGTCTGGTGGCCGAGCATGACGTTCTCCCAGAGCGGCGCCTCGAGCAGCATCCCGTGCCGCTGCCGGTCCTCGGGGATGTAACCCACACCGGCCTCACGGATCTCGCGCACGGGCCAGTCGGTGATGTCGGTGCCCTCGAGGCACACCGTGCCCGAGGAGGCGTCGCGCATGCCCATGACGACCTCGACCAGCTCGGCCTGCCCGTTGCCCTCGACGCCGGCGATACCGAGCACCTCACCCGCGTGGATGGTGAGGCTGATCTCGTCGAGCAGCGCCCGGTTGCCCGTGGCCGCCCCGGCCAGTGAGACGTGCTCGAGCGTCAGCAGGACCCGGTCGGTGACCGTCGACTCCTCGGTGCTCGGCGACGGCAGCTCGGAGCCGACCATCAGCTCGGCCAGCTGGCGGGCGTTGACGCTGGCCGGCTCCACCGTGCGCACGGTGGTGCCGCGCCGGATCACCGTGATCTCGTCGGCCACCTTCAGCACCTCGTCGAGCTTGTGGGAGATGAAGATGACGGTCAGGCCCTCGGCCTTGAGCGCCGCCAGGTTGCCGAAGAGCTCGTCGACCTCCTGCGGCACGAGCACGGCGGTCGGCTCGTCGAGGATGAGGATGTGGGCGCCGCGGTAGAGCACCTTGAGGATCTCGATGCGCTGTCGTTGGCCCACTCCGAGGTCGGCGACCAGGTCGTCGGGGTCCACCCCCAACCCGTATGAAGCGCTGATCCGCGAGATCTCGGCCCGCGCCGCGTCGCCGATACCGTGCTTCCTCTCGGCACCGAGCACGACGTTCTCGAGCACCGTGAGGTTGTCGGCGAGCATGAAGTGCTGGAAGACCATGCCGATGCCGGCCTTGATGGCGTCGGTGGGGCTGCGCAGGCTGAGCACCGTGCCGTCGACGGCGATGGTGCCCTCGTCGGGCTGCTGCACGCCGTACAGGATCTTCATCAGGGTCGACTTGCCAGCGCCGTTCTCGCCCACGATGGCGTGCACGGTGCCCCGGGCGACGGACATCTCGATGTCCTTGTTGGCGACCACCCCGGGGAAGCGCTTGGTGATCCCGGTGAGCTGGACGGCGGGCGGGGCCTGCGGAGCGGACCCGACCGGACTCGTCACGGCGGCGTCGGTGATGGTGCACTCTCCTCGTCCGGGCCACCGGGAGGTGGGCTAGGGGGTCTCAACCTACGACAGCCCAGAGCCGAGGAACAGCACCTGGCGCAGCACAGGGCCCGGGGGGTGCGCCCTGCGCAGCACCCGGGCCCTGTCGTGCTCAACGCCGCGCTGGCAGCTCACGCACCGGGCGTGGTCGGGACCTTGATCGTGCCGGCGATGATCTGGGCCTTGTAGGCGTCGAGCTTGGCCTTGATGTCGTCGACCTTGCCACCGGTCGTCGAGAAGTCGACACCGCCGGCCTTGAGGTCGTAGACGTTGTTGCCGGCCTTGAACGAGCCGTCCTTGACCGACTTGATGAAGTCGAAGACCGCGACGTCGACCTTCTTGATCATCGAGGTGAGGATGACGCTGCGCACGTCGGGCGCTGCGGTGAGGGCCTGGTCGGAGTCGACGCCGATCGCCAGCTTGCCGGCGGTCTTGGCCGCGGTGAACACGCCACCACCCGAGCCGCCCGCCGCGTGGTAGACGATGTCGTCCCCACCCTGGTACATGCCGTCGGCCGCAGCCTTGCCCTTGTCGACGGACGAGAAGCCCGAGAAGTCCGGCGGCTGGGTGAGGTACTTGACGTCGATCTTGATGGCGGGGTTGACCGCCTTGGCGCCCGCCTCGTAGCCCGCCTCGAACTTCTTGATCAGGTCGGTCTGCACGCCGCCGACGAAGCCGATCTTGCCGGTCGTCGACTTCAGCGCGGTGGCCGCACCGACGAGGTAGGAGCCCTCGTTCTCGGCGAAGGTGATCTGGTCGACGTTGGCACCGGCCGAGTCGGGTGAGCTGTCGTCGACGATCGCGAACTTCACGTCGGGGTTGGCCTTGGCAACCTTGCCGACGGCGGGGGCGTACGCGAAGCCCACGGCGACGATGTTGGTGTAGCCGGCGTCGATGAGCTGCTGCAACCGCTCCTGACGGGCCGCCGCGGACTCCCCGTTGGCTGCTGCTGCCTCCTTCGAGGTGGCGCCGAGCTCCGTCTTGGCCTTGTCGAGGCCGGCCGCGGCGGCGTCGTTGAACGACTGGTCGCCGCGCCCGCCCACGTCGTAGGCCATGCCGACCTTGAGGCCGCTGGCCGCCGGGGCGCCGCTGGTTGCTCCGGGATCGCTGGTGCTCGTGCTGCTGCCGCACGCCGTAAGACCCATCGCCAGCAGCGATGCACCCGCTACAACCTTCATCGATGAACGCAAAGCGCTCTCCTTTTTCCACGATCTCGAAGAGCACCGACGGTGGCGCCCGGACGTCGTGACCCTACCCGAGCGACCCCACCGCGTGACCACGCACAGCCGCCGGTTCACCCAACCGTTACAGGGGCGCGACGGGCCGGGGCTGCCGGTCCCGGGCAGCAGGGCACCGTCACCGCGCGCCCAGCACGGCCCCGGCGAGCAGCCTCGCGCCGAGCAGCACCGCACGCTCGTCGATGACGATGTCGCCCTGGTGCAGGTCATACGTCGGCCCCTCCGGGGTGCGGGTGCCGAGCCGGGCCATCGCTCCCGGCACCACCCCGAGATACCACGCGAAGTCCTCCCCGCCGAGCGACTGCGCGGTGTGCGTCTCGACGGCTCCGGCCGCCAGCACCCCAGCCCGAAGCGCCTCGATGGCCGCGAGGTCGTTGACCACCGGCGGCACGCCGGGGGTGTGACGCACGTGCGCCGAGACGCCGTACGGCGCGACGACGGCGTGCACGATCTCCTCGAGCAGGGGGCCGACGGTGGTCCAGACCTGGGCGTCGAGCATCCGCAGCGTGCCGACGGCGCTGCCGCTCGAGGGGATGACGTTGGCCGCTCCACCAGCGTGCACCGCCCCCCAGACCAGCGCTGCTCCCGCGCGGGGGTCGAGCCGCCGCGAGAGGGCCGCCGGCACGTCGGTGACGACCTTGCCGAGGGCGTAGGTGAGGTCCTGCGTGAGGTGGGGCCGCGAGGTGTGCCCGCCCCGGCCCATGAGCGTCACCTCGACGGCATCGGCGGCGGCCGTGACCGCGCCGACCTTCAGGCCGACCTCGCCGACGTCGATGGTGGGGTCACAGTGCAGCGCGAGGATGCGGTCCACCCCCTGGAGCGCGCCGGCGGCCATCACGTCGTGGGCCCCGCCGGGGATGACCTCCTCGGCCGGCTGGAACACCAGGCGTACGGCGAGCCCTCGGGCCGCGAGCTCCCCCGCCCGGCCGGCGAGCAGGAGCCCGGCCCCGAGCACCGCGGTCGTGTGCACGTCGTGACCGCAGGCGTGACACACGCCGGGCACCTGCGAGGTCCAGGGCAGTCCGGTGGCCTCGGTGAGCGGGAGGGCGTCGAGGTCAGCGCGCAGGGCCACGCGGTACGACGCGTCGGCCGGCCCGATGTCGGCGGTCAGGCCGGAGCCCGGCAGGAGCCGAACGCTGAGCCCGGCCGCCTCGAGGTGGTCGGCGACGAGCGCAGTGGTGCGGGTCTCCTGACGCGAGAGCTCGGGGTGGGCGTGCAGGTCGCGGCGCAGTGCCAGGAGCGCGGCCTCGAGGTCGCCGCCCCGTGCGACGGGTGCGGTACCGGTGTCCGGGAGGGTGGGGACGGGGTCCGGACGGGTCACGACACAAGGCTAGCCCCGGGGTCGCGACCGGCCCGGGCAGGGAGGCTGCGTCCCTCCGCGGTGCTCTCGGGGGCGCCGCACCTCGCCCACCACCACGTTCACGTCAGCACCAAGCAGTCGCCGACCGGCAACACGACCTTCCCCGCCGCCCGAGGGGGCTGAATGCCGGTGCGAGCCGCGATTCCGCCCACTCCGTCGCCTACGCTGCGAGCATGCCGAGCACCCTGCCCGCCCTCCCGGCGCACATCACGCCGGAGGTCGCCGAGGCCCTCGCGACCGGCCACGCCGTGGTCGCCCTCGAGAGCACGATCCTGGCCCACGGGCTCCCCCGCGGCGACAACCTGCGGGTGGGTGGTGAGATCGAGGACGCCGTACGACGCACCGGCGCCGTGCCCGCGACGGTCGCCGTCATCGGCGGGCGCGTCCACATCGGGCTCGACCGGGCCGCGCTCGAGCAGATCTGCTGCACCGACGACGTGCTCAAGCTCAGCGCCCGCGACGTGGGTGTCGCGGTGGCGCTCGGCCTCACCGGCGCCACGACGGTCGCGTCGACCGCAGCGCTGGCCCACCGGGCGGGTATCAGGGTCTTCGCCACCGGGGGGCTGGGTGGTGTGCACCGAGGCGCGGCAACGACGTTCGACGTCTCGGCCGACCTCGGTGTGCTGGCCACGACCCCGGTGCTCGTCGTGTGCGCCGGGGTGAAGTCGATCCTCGACGTCGCCGGCACCCTCGAGACCCTGGAGACGATGTCGGTGCCCGTGCTGGGTTTTCGCACGGACCAGTTCCCAGGATTCTATCTCAGCGACTCGGGCCACCCCGTGCCGTGGCGGGTCGACACGGCGAGCGAGGCCGCCGCCGTCGCCCACGCCCGCAGCCTCCTCGCCACCGACTCGGCCGGGGTGGTGCTCGCCCAGCCGCTCCCGGTGGACCGGCAGGTCGACCGGGCGCTCCACGACCGGCTCGTGTCCGAGGGCCTGGCCTTGCTGGCCGGCGAGGGAGTGACCGGGAAGGACGTCACGCCGCGCCTGCTCGAGTTCTTCCACGACCACTCCGGGGGCGAGAGCCTGCGGGCCAACGTCGAGCTCGTGCTGGCCAACGCCAGCCTCGCCGGCGAGGTCGCGGTCGAGCTGGCGGCGATGGCGGGCCCGGCGGGGACGGCGTCGTGAGGAGGGTGGTCGTCGTCGGCGACGCCGGGGTGGACGTCCTCACCCGGCCACGGCTACCCCTCGTGCAGGGTGGCGAGTCCCCAGCGGAGATCCACCTCGTGCCGGGCGGTGCCGGGGCCAACACCGCCGCCTGGCTGGCGTCGTACGGTGTGCCGGTTTCGCTCGTGGCCCGGGTCGGCGACGACGAGGCGGGCCGGGCCGCCCGGCACGGGCTGGAGCGGGCCGGCGTGGTCTGTCGCCTGGCGACCGACGCGGAGCTCCCCACCTGCGTGGTCGTGGTCCTGGTCGACGACGAGGGCAACCGCACGATGCTCTCCGACCGGGGGGCCAACGCCGCATTGTCGCCCGACGACATCGACCTCACCATCTCTTCGTCGCCCGGTCCCGAGCCGGCCGTCCTGCTCCACCACCACCTGCACCTCAGCGGCTACGTGCTGCTCTCGCCCACCTCGCGTGCCGCGGGGCTCGCCGCGCTGGCGCAGGCTCGCGAGGCGCGGTGGACGACGTCGGTCGACCCGCAGTCGGCCGAGCTGGTGGCCGAGGTCGGGGCCGAGACCTTCCTGGGTTGGGTCGAGGGTGTCGACCTGTTGCTGCCCAACGAGATCGAGCTCGAAGCCCTGGGCGGCGCGGCGGTCGTCCTCCGGCACGTGCGGGCGGTCGCCGCCACCTACGGCGCCGACGGGGGGCGCTGGTTCACCGCCGACGCCGAGCCCGTGCACGTGCCCGCGCCGCCGGTCGAGTGCCGCGACTCGACCGGCTCCGGCGACGCCTTCAACGCCGGGGTCCTGTCGGCACTGATCAGGAACGAGGAGCCTGAGGCCGCCCTGCGGGCGGGCGTGCAGGCGGGGAGCGCGGCAGCGACTGCCGACGGCGCCCG
>JBBRNQ010000108.1:0-15029 GCA_038230235.1 Actinomycetales bacterium | reverse complement strand
GGGGCCTCGTGCCGCACCCCTGCGTACGCGGCCACCCGCCGCACGCCCCCGCACGGGGCCACCCGCCGCACCCCCCCCGCACGGGGCCACCGGCCGCACCCCCCCCGCACGGGGCCACCCGCCGCACCCCCCGCGCGCCCCCGCGCAAGCCCACCCCCACGTCGGCTTGTTGCCCCGGACGTGCCCGTTCCCGCCCCCCAAGCGCCTCCGAAGGGACTGTCGGGGGCAACAAGGCGACGTCTACGCTGGAACGACCATGCCGCCGTCGAGTCTCCCGGGTCTTCTGCGCCGCTCGAGTCTTCTGCGCCGCTCGAGTCTTCTGCGCCGCTCGGGTGTCCTGCGCTCCTCGGGCGTGTCGCGTCCCCCCGGTCTGTCACGGCGAGCGGGTGCACGTGGCGTTCACCGCCTCGCCGTGGTGCTGGTCTCGGTGGCGGCGGGGCTCGGTGCTTCCGGTATGGAGCCCGCCTCGGCGGCTACCGCCGACTCGACCTCCGCGCCCCGGGCCGTTGTCACACCGACTCCGGCGCCGTGCCCACCGGGGTCCACCCCGACCCTCGTGCCGCACCCCCCTCAGCCCCCGCAGCCCCCGCAGCCGTCGCAGCCCCCGCAGCCCCCGCAGCCCCCGCAGCCCCCGCAGCCCCCGCAGCCGTCGCAGCCCCCGCAGCCAGCACCCGCGACTCCTGGGGTGCCGGAGCCGCCCACCTGCCAGCTCGTGCCGCCCCGGCCCCAGCGGGGCCCGACCATTGCGCCGGAGCACACGGTGGGCGGGCCCCGACTCGCCACCTCGGGCACCGTCGTCGAGGCGGCCGCCTCCGTGCCTGCGCCGCCGCCGGTGAGCGACGTCGCGTGGACGATTTCCGACCTCGACACGGGTGAGGTGCTGGCGGCGAAGAACCCGCACGCCCTGCTGCTTCCGGCGAGCACGGTCAAGACCCTGCTCGCGCTCGTCACGATGCCGGCCCTGGCGCCCGCCCGGGTGGTGCGTGCGTCGACGGCGGCCACGCGTGCCGAGGGCACCCGCGTGGGGCTCGTCGAGGGCGCGCCGTACAGCGTGGGGCAGCTGTTCCTCGGGCTGGTGCTGGTCAGCGGCAACGACAGTGCGTACGCCCTGGCCGACGCGTACGGAGGGCGCGCCAAGACGGTGGCGGCGATGAACGCGCAGGCGGCGCGGCTCGGCGCCTGGGACACGGTCGTCAAGGACCCGTCCGGGCTCGACGTCGCCGGTCAGCGCACGAGTGCCTACGACCTCGCGCTGGTCGGGAGGGCCGTCATGCGGCTGCCGCAGTACCGGCGCGACGCCGTCGTCCGCAGCTACCTCTTCCCGGGCGGCACCGACCCGAAGGGCACAGTGTTCCCGCCCTTCCAGATCCAGAACCACAACCAGCTGCTCGAGCACTACACCGGCGCCACCGGCGTGAAGAACGGCTACACCACCGGTGCCCGCCACACCTTCATCGGCACGGCGACCCGCGGCACACACACCCTGCTGGTCACCGAGCTGGGGGGTGTCACCCTGCCGAGCTGGCAGCCCACGGCGGCACTGCTCGACTGGGCCTTCGCCCACCGCACGGCTCTTCGCCCCGTCGGTTTCCTCGTCGCCCCCGGCGCCCCGCAGCCACCGGAGTGGCGCGCCCCCGTACCCAAGCCCGCAGGCGTCCAGCCGCCCCCCACGCCGGGCTCCGAGGCCGCACCGGGCGGCACGGCCACGGCGGGCGACACGGCCACGGCGGGCGGCACAGCCACGGCGGGCGGCACAGCCACGGCGGGCGACACGGCCACGGCGGGCGACACGGCCAGCCGCCAGGTCCGGGCTGGTGGCAACCGGTCCTCACCGCTGCCGTATGCCGCGGGGCTGGCCGCCGTCGTCGCCGGCGTCCTCGCCCTGGGTGTCCTCACCCTCCGGGCCAAGCGGCCTCGCACCTGACGACGACGCGCCGGCGCCGCGCGACGGATCACCCCCTGCCTTCGCCCCGGTCGGGGTCGGGCGGGCTCCTGGGGTCGCGGGGTAGAACGTCGCCGTCTCGCGCGACCGATCACCCCCTATCCCAGGGGCCCATCCCTCGCGCCGTCCCGACCTCACCGTGAGGTGGGGTCGCCGACGCGTTCTGGGGGCGCGCCGGCGCGGACGAGGGTTGTGCTCGGAGGGGCGGACGCATCAACCGGCAGAAGCCCCGGCGCTGCCCGCTTCATACAGGTATGGAGCTCCGCGCCTGAGGCTCTGCCTGTTGGTGCGTCCGCTTCGGCCCTGGCGTGCCGCTGCGGCTACACCGTCAGCCGGTACCCGCGCTTGATCACGGTCGACACCAGCCCGGCGTCGGGGAGCGACTGACGCAGCCGTGACATCGCGACGTCGAGCGCGTGCTCGGCTCCGGCCCCGTCGACCGCGGGCATGGTGGCGATGAGCTCGTCGCGCGACCGCACCGCGCCACCTGCGGCCGCCAGTGCCCTGAAGATCGCCAACGGCCCGGGCGGGAGGATCGCCGACTCCTCGCCGAGCACCACCGAGCGGCCACGCACCTGCACCGGGCCGAGGGCCGTGTCGACCCGCATCACCCGTTCGCTCGAGAGGTGCTCGGAGACCACGCGAATGAGCGCGCCGAGGTGGAGGCGCTCGGGGACGATCGGCTCGATCCCCAGCTCCTGCAGGGGAACTGCGGTGACGGGGCCGACGGCCGCGGCCGCGACGTCACCCCGCAGGGCGTCGACGAGGTCGTCGGCACACCCCAGCTCGCCGGCGGTGCCGACGAGCGCGTCCACCGCCGGGGCGCTGGTGAAGGTGACCAGGTCGACCCCACGGGCGCAGACTGCCTCGATGAGCCGCTGCAGCCGCTCGCTGTCGTGGGGCGACCTCCAGCGGTAGGGCGCCACGGTGACGACCCTGGCGCCGCCTGCCTCGAGACGCTGCAGCTGCTCCACGTCGGCGTACCCGTGGAGCTGCACGGCGACGGTCAGCCCGTGCACCCCGCTCTCGAGCAGCATGTCGATGCAGGTCGACGTGCGCTCGTCGACGGCGATCCCGTCGTCATCGAGCCCCGCCGCCCGCACGGCACCGCGACCCTTGGGCCCGCGCACGATGATCTGCGACTCCTGCAGCACGTGCATCAGCTCGTCGCCGAGCCCCACCGCGTCGGTGGCCTCCATCCACCGCCTCATACCGTAGGCCGTGGTGATGACCACCCGGTCGGGTCGGGCCGCGATGACCGCCCTGGTGTCGGAGGTCAGCTCGTCGTCGTGCTCGATGGGGGCGATGGGCAGCGCCGGCGCATGCAGCACCGAGGCGCCGAGCCGCTCCAGCGCCGAGACGAGGTCGGCGCTGCGCCGGTCGGAGGTGACGGCGATGCGAAAGCCCGCCAGCGGCAAGGGCCCACGATCGCCCTCATCGGGGCACGAGCGCTCCGGAACCGTGTGCACCATCGGCCCTCCCCCCGCGTAGAGCTGGAGCGCCCAGCATACGAATGCCCTGTTTCCACCGGATTTCGAGCGCCGGGCAACCGCGCGAGGGTGATCCGCGCATTCGCGGGCACCTGCCCCCGTATGCAGCCCGCCCCACCTGCGCCGCCGCGCATTCGCGGGCACCTGCCCCCGTATGCAGCCCGCGCCACCTGCGCCGCCGCGCATTCGCGGGCACCTGCCCCCGTATGCAGCCTGCGCCGCCTCAGCCGCCGCGCATTCGCGGGCACGTGCCCCCGTATGCAGCCCGCCCCACCTGCGCCGCCGCGCATTCGCGGGCACCTGCCCCCGTATGCAGCCGCGGCCGCGCCGCGTGCTGCGCCGCCTTCTCGGCTGGCAGTCTCAGCTGCGGCGGCCGGCTACTGCACGCAGGGTGCGGCCCAGTGAGGCCAGGCCGAGGGCGACCGTGGCCCCGAGCACGGCGCCGGCGGTGATCGTGGTGCGGTCCTGCGCCCGCTGGCCGAAGTCGGGCAGCCCGGCCGTGGCCCGGCTGCGGCGCGAGGCGGTGTCGGCGGCGGCCCGGCGGTCGGAGGCGCGGGCGTCGGCGGCCGCGATCCGGGCCTCTCGGCCCTTGGGGAGCCGCCCCCGGCGGGACGCGATCGCGTGCGCCCCGGTCGGGGTGAGCACCGAGGCGACACCGGTCGGTGCCGGCGCCGGCGCGAGCGTGCCGAGGGCGGCGTCGCGACCGGTCCGCACGGCATACGCGTGCACCTCGTCGTCGGTGACCGTCTCACCGCTCTCGGCCTCGAGGCGGGCGAGCTCGACCTCGGCGTCGTTGGCGGCCCAGGCGGCCCCGACGAGGATGAGCTTGGCGATGAGGTTGAGCCAGAAGAGCAGGCCGATGACGACGGTGACCGAGCCGAGGACGGGGTTCTTGATGGCGTTGTTGATGAGGGCGACGGCGAAGATCTTGACGATGCCCTGTCCCACGGCCCCGACCAGCGCCCCGGACCGGAGGTCGCGGTAGGGCAGCCGCACCCCGGAGAGCACCCGCAGCAGCACGAGCATCACCCCGAAGTCGACGGCGAGCCCGATGAGGATGCCGGTCGCCCCGACCACGAGCGCGCTGAGGGTGGAGCCGAGGACCCCTTCGAAGAGCCCACTCAGCGCCCCGCTCACACTCGTGAGGACGGCGGAGACCACGACGGCCAGACCGAGGGAGGCGAAGACGCCGAGGTCGCGCAGCTTCACGGTGACGACGTTGCCCGGCGCACCGGACATGCCGAAGATCGTGCGGATGGCGTCGCGCAGCGCCCCCACCCAGCCGGTGCCGGCGAAGACCAGGCCGACGAGACCCACGAGACCGCTGATCGTCACCACTGACACCGAGGGGGCCGACAGCGTGATCAGCCCGTCGGGTCTGGCACTGGTCTTGATCACCCCCGGCAGCGACGTGCTCGCGGCCCTGGTGATGCTGTCGACGAGGTCGGGCCGGCCGCGCAGCACGAGACCGAAGACCGCCGCGGCGAGCGCCGCCGCGGGGAAGACGGAGAAGAAGCCGTAGAAGGCGATGCCGGCGGCGAGCAGGTTGCCGCGCGCCTCACCGAAGCGGGTCCACGCCCGCCAGGCCTCGGTCGTCTGGATCCGCCCCCAGATCGTGAGGAACGGTGCGAGGAGCCGCTTCATCGAGGGCTGCCCACTTCCTGCGCCGGGACCGCGGTCAGACCGAACTCGCGCCGCGAGGTCCAGGTCCCGTCGGCGGCCCGCGCGTAGAGGTGGAAGCTCGTGACCGAGAAGGCCGCCGACCACGACCCGAGGTCGTCGAAGGCGAGGTCGAGGGCGTGCTCGTCGACGCCGTGGGCCACGGTCACGTGCGGGTGGTAGGGGTAGGTCGGCTCGCCGGCCCACCGCGGCGTCGCGATCGCCCGCTGCAGCTGCTCGCACCCCGAGATGCCCCGCGCCACCTGGACGAAGACCACGTCGGAGACCGGCCGGAAGGTGCCGGTGCCGCGCAGCACCATCGGGAAGGACGAGGCTGTGGCCGCGACGGAGTGCAGGTGCGCGACGAGGTCGTCGACCTCGCGCGGCGACACGGCCGTCGGCCCGAGGAGGGTGACGTGGGTGGGCACGAGGCGAGCCAGGGGGTCGCCGTACGACGCGCGCTTGGCCTGCAGGTGCTCCCCCCAGGGGGCCGGCACCGGTATGGAGACCCCCATCACCTGGGCCACGGAGTCAGGGTCGGAGTCGGGGTCGAAGTCGTCGTCGACCCGGTCTGCAGACATGGGCGCCATTGTGTCAGGTGGCCAGAGCCGGACAACACGGGTGCGGTCGGACACCGGGGCCCCACCGACGCGCCGGGCGAGGGAGCGCTCGCCCGACGAGGCGCCCGCGGTCGGTAGCGTGGGGACCGTGTCCGATGCCTCGACCACCGCCGCCCGCTTCCGATCGGTGGTCGGTGCCGAGCCGTCCGGCGTATGGGGCGCCCCGGGCCGGGTCAACCTCATCGGCGAGCACACCGACTACAACGGCGGGCTCGCGCTGCCGATCGCGCTGCCCCAGCGGACCCGGGCCGCAGTCCGCCTGCGCGACGACGGCCTGCTGCGCGTGAGCAGCGACGTGCCGGGCCAGCCGCTCGCGAGCGTCGAGGTGGCGGTTGCCGACATCTCCGCAGAGCAGCCGGGCGGCTGGGCGTCCTACGTCGCCGGCGTGGCCTGGGCCCTCGGCGAGGCCGGGCACGCGTTCCCCGGAGCCGACGTGCACCTCACCAGCGAGGTGCCGGTGGGGTCCGGGCTGTCGAGCTCGGCCGCCCTCGAGTGCTGCGTCGCGGCGGCGGCCAGCGACCTGCTGGGGCTCGGCCTGCTCGCCGACGACGCCGGCCGGGCCACCCTCGCGTCGTGGTGCCACCGGGCGGAGAACGAGATCGCCGGCGCACCGACCGGCGGCATGGACCAGGCCGCGTCGCTGCGCTCGACGCCGGCCCACGCCATCTTGCTGGACTGCCTCACCGGCGAGGTCACCCAGGTGCCCTTCGACCTGGCGGCTCACGGGCTGGCCCTGATGGTGGTCGACACCCGCGCCGAGCACGCGCTCGTCGACGGGCAGTACGCCGACCGCCGGGCCACCTGCGAGGCCGCGGCAGCAACCCTGGGCGTCGACACCCTGCGCGAGATCGACCCGGTCGACCTCGACGACGCCCTGGGCCGGCTCCCCGACGACACCACCCGGGCCCGCGTGCGCCACGTCGTGCTCGAGATCGAGCGGGTGCGGCAGTGCGTGGCCGCCCTGCGCGACGACGACTTCGATGCTGTGGGGCAGCTCTTCCTCGCCTCGCACACCTCCCTGCGGGACGACTACGAGGTGTCGTGCCTCGAGCTCGACGTGACCGTCGAGGCGGCCGTCGCGGCCGGTGCGCTCGGCGCCCGGATGACGGGGGGCGGCTTCGGAGGCTCCGCCATCGCCCTGGTGCGGGCCGACGACGCCGACGCCGTCTCGGCCGCCGTGACCGCCGCCTTCGCCGCCCGGGACCTGCGCGAGCCCCACTGCTTCGCCGTCACCGCCGGACCGGCTGCCGGACGCGAGTCCTGACCCACGACAGCACCCGACCCACGCAGCACCCGACCCACGCAGCACCCGACCCACGCAGCACCCGACCCACGCAGCACCCGACCCACGCAGCACCCGACCCTCGCCCTCACCCCAGCGTCCGCGCTCGACCGTGCCGGTTCCGCCCCCACCAGGACCGCACCACGACCGCCTCCACCCTCACCGGCTCGCCCCACGAGACCAGACCGACCCAGTGTGCGAAGAAGGCAACCCTGTGAACCCCGAGACGTCACTGCGACCCGGCCGCCACGAGCAGCTCGGTGGCCTGCGCAGCCGGGTCGGCGCCGCCAGCGCCGTGATCACCCCGCCACCCGGACCGATGGCCGGCTACGCGGCCCGGGTCGTCGACGCCAACGACACGGCGGCCGAGCTGATGACCCGCGTCACCGTCGTCGACGACGGCACGACCGCGGTCGCCATCGTCGTCCTCGACCTGCTGACCACCACCCGCGCGCTCACCGACGCCGTGCGCGAGGCTGTCGCCGCCGCGACCCCGGTGCCGGCCGAGCACGTCGTGGTCTGCGCGACCCACACCCACTGCGGCCCGGCCGACCTCGCCACCACCGCCGGCTCGGTGCTGCGCCACTTCGTCGCCGACGCCTGCGCCCGGGCCGCCGAGCGGGCCTGGGCGGGGCGGCGTGACGTCGTGCTCGTCGCCGGGGAGTCCGAGGTCGCCGGGGTCAGCGCGCAGCGACGGAGCCGGGCGCAGCAGCCCGACCAGACCCTCACGGTGCTGGCCGCACTCGACCGCGAGAGCGGCGACCCCGTGGCCACGATCATCTCCTTCGCCTGCCACGCCACGGTCCACGGACCCGAGACGCTGCGGTGGGCTCCCGACTTCCCCGGGGCGGCGTGCGGCGCCCTGGACCGCTGGGTGGGGGGTGGCACGACGTACCTGCAGGGGTGTGCCGGTGACATCAACCCCGTGGTCTCGCGGCGCGACGAGGCCGACGCCGTGCGCATCGGCGAGATCATTGCCGCAGCGGCCCTCCAGCTGGTGCGTGACGGGCAGGGACTCGTGCTGGGGCTCACGACGGAGTCACCCAGCCACGAGGCCGTCTTCCCTGCGGCGGGCCGCAGCCGGTGCCGCGTCGTCGCACCGGCGCCGCTGCGGGTGGCCGAGGTGCTCGTCGACGTCGACCTCGCCCCACGGCCGGGCCGGCACGAGTCGCCTACGCTGGGCGATCCCTTCTCCCGGTCGGAGGTGTGGGTACGCAGCCTGCGGGCGCGCCACGGCAACCTCTTCGGCTGTTACGACGAGACCGACCGGCTCACAGTGCAGGTCGTGCGTCTCGGGCTCGACCTGCAGCTCGTCGCCCTGCCCGGAGAGCCGATGTCGTTGGCGGGCAGGCTGATTCGCGAAGAGGGACGTGGCACCGTGCTCGTCGCCGGCTACGCGCACTCGTCGGTAGGCTACCTCCCCTCGCGCGAGGACCACCTCTCTGGTGGCTACGAGGTCGGCGCCTGCGTCTACCACCCGGGGGCCCTCGAGCGCGTCATCGACGCCGCCACGAGCACCATGCGCGACCTCAGCTGAGCCGACCGCGCCCGACCGCGCCGACCGCGCCGACCGCGCCGACCGTGCTGGCTGCAAAGGCCCGCGCCGACCTGGCGACCGACCCGACCGTCAGGCGGGTGGCGCCGCACGCCGCACCACCGGCGCGAGCGTCACCCCCGCGCTGGCGACGGTGACCAGGGCAATGCCCGCGAGGGAGGCCAACGGCAGGGCCTGGCGCAGCACGAGCAGCCCGGCCAGCGCAGCCATACCCGGGTTGAGGCTGGTGAGCACACCGAAGACCGCGGTCGGCAGTCGCCGCAGGGCGAGCAGGTCGAGGCTGTAGGGCAGGGCGCTCGACAGGATCCCCACCGCGAGACCGGTGGCCAGGACCGCAGGGTGCAGCAGCGCCGTACCCGCCGACACCACCCCGACCGGCACGACGATGAGCGCGGCGACCAGGGTGCCGACGGTCAGCCCGGCCAGCCCGGTGCCGGTGCGCCCGATGCGCCCGTTCACGACGATGTAGGCCGCCCAGCAGACTGCGGCCGTGAGCGCCAACGCGACGCCGACCAGGTCGTGCGCCCGCAGCTCCCCGCCGAGCAGGGCCACCCCGGCGGCGGCGGGCAGCGCCCAGACCCGCACGCGCCACCCGACGGCAGTGACGATGGCGAGCGTGAGCGGCCCGAGGAACTCCAGGGTGATCGCCGTGGCGATCGGCAGCCGGTCGAGCGCGAGGTAGAGCGAGGTGTTCATGGCCGCGAAGACGAGGCCCAGGACAGCGGCCGCGCCGAGGTCGGCCCGACTCCACCGTCGTCGCCACGGGCGGATGACGAGCGTGAGCACGAGCCCGGCCGCGGCGAGCCGCAGCCCGACGGTGCCGAGGGGGCCGACGGACGGGAACAGTCGGGCAGCGAGGGCCGCCCCGAACTGCACCGACGCTCCGCTCGAGGTCGCGAGGACCACGCCGCTCCCGACCCCGGCGGTGCGGCCGCGCGCCGGGCGGGTCAGGGCGTCGACGGCCGCGGGGTCACTCACCCCCTGACGTTAGGTGGGGGGCGCCCTACGGCCAAACCGTCTCTGGCAGCGGGACTCAGGGCCTGGTGCCGCTGAGCGCCATCACCGCCAGACGGTCGCTCCGGCCGAGCCGGCCGACTTGCCCAGGCGGTGGACACGCCCTGCCGCCGCTGGGACGGACTCGCCCGGATGGGTGAGACTGTGTCTTGTGTGGTGGCGCCCGCGAGACACATCGACCCGCTTCGGCAGGTCGGCGCCCGAGGTTCCCTCCGGTGACAGCAGGTATGCCTGGCCGCAGGACCGCAGGTGCCGCACTGCGCTTCGCGCAGCTAGGCACCCGCTTGTGCACGACAGGTCGCGGAGCGCCACCACCAGACGCCGTGGTTCGGCCGGCCCGTGAGTCGCGACTCAGCTGAGCACGTGTCCCGCGGCCTTGCCTGGGGCTTCCTCGACGCCTCGGACTGGACCGAGCGGGCGCTCGTCGTCGCCGGCGCCGAGACCCTGGGTCGCCGGTACCGCTGGCTGCGGCAGGTCGCCGAACCCGTCCTCGCGGCGTACCGCTCCGCTCCCGTCGACCGTCCGCACGAGCTGGCGACCTTCCTCCTCACCTCCACTCCGCTGCGCGAACACTCCCGGCGAGCGGCGCAGCGAGGCGCACCGATCCGACTCCGGAGCATCGCGCTCGGTCCGGCCGGCATGGGCCCCCAGAGGTGGCCCGTTCCCGCCGTCCACGACCTCGCCACACTCGCAGAGCTGCTGGAGCTGCCCCTGGACCAGCTGACCTGGGCTGCCGACGCGAAGGGTCTGCAGCGCCGAACCCCGACCGGCCCGCTGCACCTCTATCGGTATCAATGGGTCCTCCGTGCGGGCACCGTGCCGCGACTCCTCGAAGCGCCCACTCCGTTGCTGCGCGCCGTGCTTCGACGAACCCTGGACACCGTGCTCAGGTGGGTGCCCGTCGATCCAGCCGCCCACGGGTTCGTCAGCGGACGCAGCGCCCTGACCAACGCGGCCGCCCACGTCGGGGCTGACACCGTCGTCTGCCTCGACCTCCGGACGTTCTTCGCGACGATCACTGCCGCTCGGGTCAATGGCCTGTTCCGCGGAATGGGGTATCCGGAATCGGTGACCTGGACCCTGACGTCCCTCTGCACCCACCAGACACCGGCGCAGGTGCTGACGCAGATGCCCGCCGGAGGCGACCCCTCCGAACGTCATCGGCTCCGCGCCCAGCTCCGTGCCCGCCATCTCGCACAGGGTGCTCCGACGTCACCAGCATTGGCCAACCTCACCTGCTTCACCCTCGACCGGCGGCTCACGGGCTACGCCGCCACTGCCGGTCTGACCTACACCCGGTATGCCGACGACCTCGCCTTCTCCGCACGAAAGGTCAAGGTAGCCAGGCTCATTCGTATCGCGACCCTGATCGCGCAGGAAGAGGGATTCGCGATCAACACGAGCAAGACCCGCGTCCGGAACGCCCACCACCGACAGGAGGTCACCGGCCTGGTGACCAACGACCGGCTGGGAGTGCCGCGCGGCTATCACGATCAGCTCCGGGCGGTGCTCCACGACGCTCGACGCAACGGCGTGGAGGTCGCCAACCGGTCCGGGCACCCCCACTTCCGCGCTCACCTCGACGGTCGGGTCGGCTGGGTCGAGTCGGTCAACCCGGTGCGGGGGCGGCGCCTGCGCGCCGAGTTCGAGGCGATTGTGTGGCCCACCGGATAAGGGCCCAGGGCGGTTCCACCGCAGCCACCACGGGGAGGTGCGGTCAGGAGACGGACGGAGGCTCGACCACCCCAGCTGACCCAGGCCGGTCCAGACCCATGAGCCGGGCGCCGTTGTGCCACAGCACCGCTCGCAGCCAGTCGTCCCCGAGCCCGAGCCGGTCGAGGGCCTGGAGCTGGTGCGCGTAGGGGTAGGGGATGTTGGGGAAGTCCGACCCGAGGACGACCTTGTCGCGCAGCCCGGCCAGCCGTGGGACGTAACCGGGGGGCATGGGTGCGAAGGCCTCGACGAAGTCCGTGCCCGCCATGGTCGTGTCGAGGTGCACTCCCTCGTGGGTCTCGGCCAGGTCGGCGAACGCGTGGTACTCGCTCATCCCGAGGTGCGCGATGACGAGCACGAGTCGCGGGAAGCGGCGCAGCAGTCGCGCGACGGGCGCCGGCCCGGTGTGCTCGCCCGGCTGGGGGGCCGAGCCGGCGTGGAGGACCACCGGCACCTGCGCCTGCTCCAGCAGCGCCCACGCACCGTCGAGCCGGGGGTCGTCCGGCGTGAAGACCCCCACCTGCACGTGCATCTTGAACAGGCGCGCGCCGCCGGCGAGGGCCGAGGCGACGTACGACGCGCAGTCGTCCTCCGGGTAGAGGGTCGCGCTGTGGACGGCGTCGGGCACCCGGGCGGCGAAGTCGGTGCACCAGTCGTTGAGCCAGCGCGCCATACCGGGCTTGTGGGGGTAGGTGAGGGACGGGATGCCGCGCAGGCCGAGCGCCCGCACGCGGGCGAGCCGATCGTCCTCGGGCAGCTTGTAGCGGACCGGCCAGGCCCGGCCGTAGTGTCGCTCGGCGTCGTCGAAGTAGGCCCAGACCTTCGTCAGCATCGACGGCGGCAGGAAGTGCACGTGGATGTCGGCGAGCCCGGGCAGCCCCAGCCCCCGCCAGTACGACGGCACCTCGGCGTCGGTCTCGGGGCCGCCGTCACGGCGTCCGGAGGAGGGGGCCACGGAGCTCAAGCACTCCTGTTCGGATCGGCGAGCTGAGCCACCATCGGCACGATGTCGGCGATGGAGTCCACGACGTAGGTGGGCCGGAAGGGGAAGCGCTCGACCTGCTCGGCCTGCGTCGACCCGGTGAGCACGAGGAAGGTGCGCAGACCGGCCTCGAGCCCGCTGACCACGTCGGTGTCCATGCGGTCACCGATCATCGCCGTGGTCTCGGAGTGGGCGTCGATGCGGTTGAGGGCGCTGCGCATCATCAGGGGGTTGGGCTTGCCGACGTAGTAGGGCTCGCGGCCGGTGGCGCGGGTGATGAGGGCGGCGACCGCCCCGGTCGCGGGCATCAGGCCGTCAGGGCTCGGGCCGCTGGGGTCGGGGTTCGTGGCGATGAACCGCGCGCCGGCGTCGACGAGGCGGATGGCCTTCGTGATGGCCTCGAAGGAGTAGGTGCGCGTCTCCCCCAGGACCACGTAGTCGGGGTCACGGTCGGTGAGCGTGTAGCCCGCATCGTGCAGCGCCGTCGTCAGCCCGGCCTCGCCGACCACGTACGCCGACCCGCCGGGGCGCTGGTCGGCGAGGAAGGCCGCCGTCGCGAGCGCCGAGGTCCAGATCACCTCCTCGGGGAGGTCGATCCCGCTGCGCGCCAGCCGGGCTCGCAGGTCACGAGGGGTGTAGATCGAGTTGTTGGTGAGCACGAGGAAGCGCCGCTCCAGCTCGACCAGACGGGTGATGAAGTCGGCCGCGCCGGGGATCGCCCGCTCCTCGTGCACGAGGACGCCGTCCATGTCGGTGAGCCAGCACTCCACGGGCTTGCGGTGGTCGCTCATGGCACCAGTCTGTCAGCGGTCACCCCCCTGAACCCGTTCGTCCGCGTCCCGGTGCTGGAACCGCCGGGACGCGGACGCTGGCTCGGTCCCTCAGTGGCGGGCCGGCTTGACCTTCGCTCTCACAGCGGCGGCCGCTGCACCAGGGGTGGCGGCGTACCCGCTGGCCGGCGGGGCGACGTACGGGAAACCGTTCAGCAGCGGGGCGTTGGTGTAGCTCGTGCCGTCACGCAGTGCATCGCCCGCGAGGATGGCGTCCGGCGTGTAGGACGAGTCCACCAGCGGGATGGACAGGCCCGCGATGGCCCGCAGCTCGATGGTCACGACGTCGTCCACGAGACGACGGCCGTTGGGGAAGCCGGCATTGTCGCCGTAGAGGACGCCTCCGGGGTTCTCGGTGCCGGCGGTCTTCGGTGGCACCGCCAGGTTGAGCCGCAGCATGTCGGCCTTGACCGGACCCGTGTACGTCGTGAACACCCCGCCCAGGACGCTGCCCGGGATCCCGGTGAGCAGGATGGCGTCGAGGTCCGCCCGGGAGGCGGTGTAGGCCGCGAGGCGGGGGAAGGCACCGGGGTAGAGGACGGGCAGGAGGCCCGCGAGCTCGGGGTGGTCGACGTTGCCCGCGTAGGCCGCGTCACCGCTGGGGGGTAGCGAGTTCCACTTGTCCTTGACCGACATGGGGTTGAGCACCTCGTTGACCAGGGGGTTGCCGAGCCGCGAGATCTGCACGTTGTCGCCGAAGGGCTTGTACTTGGCCGTGGTCGAGTCGAAGAGCCGTCCGCGCGTGCGGAAGGTGCTGGACCAGACCCCGATGACCGAGGCCGAGGAGTTCTGCACGGTGGGGTTGATCCCGCCCGCGGTCAGGTCGGTCTTCGGCACCTGGAGGGCGATGGTGTGCACGTTGAGGCCCTGCAGACCGTTCATGCCGGCCATCACCGGGAGCGGGATCAGGTGGGCGGGGTTGAGCGGGCGCAGACCGGCCAGGTCGAAGACGCTGCCGAGGTCGACCCAGAACGGGTCGGAGCGCGGCCCGGCAAAGACCTTGCGCCCCGTTCCCAGGGGCTGCACGGCGTCCCCACCGAAGGTGGTCTGGTAGTTCGGGGTGCTGCGCCGCCCGACGTTGCAGGGCGGCACGAGCAGGCCGGTCCCGAGGACCGACGAGGTCAGGGTGCCGTTGGACGCGCGGAGGACCCGGGTGACGGAGAAGGTCTGGGGCCGGTTCCACGCGGTGTCGGTGATGCTCGTGATGGGGCCGGTGTTGTAGAGGAACGTGGCGGCATTGCGGATCGTGGTCGTGAACCGGAACTGGTAGCTGATGTCGGCCTGAGACGTGCCGGAGTTCGAGATGTTGATCGTGTAGAGCACGTCGTCGGCGAACTCGCTGAAGTTCGGTCCGCCGTACGGGATCTCGAAGGGGTTGAAGTTGGCGATCAGGTTGACCTTGGTGGGGTCGGTGGCGTCGACGAACGCGTAGACGTCGGTGTTGTCGGCGGCCGGGTCCTTGGAGATCTCTGGGGCTTCGCGGTGTGAGGACATGCGGGTTGTGACCTTTCGCGTGCAGGGAAGAGGGACCGGTCAGATGACGCTGTGACCGGTGCGGGTGTGGATGGCGCGGGCCAGACGGGCGACGAGGTCGTGGTCGGTGATGACGACCTCGCGACCCTCGACCATCACGGAGATCTCTCCCCCGTGGACGTCGGTGATGTAGGCGACCAGGGCGCCGCTGGCGTCGGCCGGGACCTGCAGGGGTGGGGCGGCCGAGGCCGTCGAGGCGGTGGCGGCCGCCGCGCCCACGGCGGCGACGCCGGCTCCGGCGACCTTGAGGAATCCTCGGCGAGGGGCTTCGTACATCGTTGTCTCCTGGCGTGCTCGAGCGGATGACGAGGCGTGGTCAGGGCGACCACGGCCTCCGGTAGCGGGTGGGCCCACGGGTTCGGTGGTGGGCTTCAGTGGTGGGCTTCAGTGGTGGGCTTCAGTGGTGGGC
>JBBRNQ010000107.1:0-15042 GCA_038230235.1 Actinomycetales bacterium | reverse complement strand
TCGACGTCGGACTGGCTGGCCTGCTCGGGCAGGGTGGCCAGGTGACGTCGTAGCTGTCGGTAGGCCACCAGTCGGTCGACGAGGGCGGTGAAGTCGAAGGGCTTGACGAGGTAGTGCACCGCCCCCAGCTGCATCGCCTCCCGAACGGTGGCGATCTCCTTCGCCGCCGAGACGACGATGACGTCGGGCGGGTCACTCGCTTCGAGAAGGGACCGGAAGACCTCGAGCCCGTTTCCGTCAGGGAGGTAGATGTCCATCAGCACGAGGTCGGGCCGCAGCAACCGGGCGAGATCGCGTGCCTCGGCTGCGGTGCGGGCCTTCCCGACGACCTCGTAGCCGGGCACCCGGTTCACGAGCGTGGCGTGGATGTCTGCCACGCGGTAGTCATCGTCGACGACCAGCACCGTGAGCGCGTCGCCTGTGGTCACGGCGCACGTCGGTTGGTGGGTGCTGGGCCCGGTGCCGCGACGGGTACCGGAGCGCGCCGCGTGGGGAGGCGCACGGTGAACTCGGCACCGGGCCCCCGCGACACCTCGGTCGACCCACCCAGCTGCGTCACGAGCCGTGAGACGAGGGCCAGCCCCAGCCCTCGGGGACGACCTGAGGCACTCACGTTCGTCGTGAAGCCGTCGTGGAAGATGAATTCTTCGTTGCCGGTCGTGACACCGGGCCCGTTGTCGCACACCGTGATCCGCACTTCTTCGTCGTCCTCGACGATGTCGACGATCACCCTTCGTGGTGCGCGCGCCCCAGCCAGAGCCGCGATGGCGTTGTCGATGAGGTTGCCGATGATGCTGGTCAGAGCCTGCACCCTGTCTGGAGACTCGCTGAGCCACGTCTCCCGTGTGATGACGAGCTCGACTCCGCGTTCGCTGGCCTCGGCAGCCTTCCCCAGCAGGAGACCGACGATCTGGGGAGACTGGACGTGCGTCCGCAGGGTGTTGTCGAACTCGGCTGCCGTTCCACGGATCTCGAGGACGTACTGGAGCGCTTCCTCCGCGCAGCCGAGCTGCAGCAGGCCGGCCACGGCGTGCAGGCGGTTGGCGAACTCGTGTTGTTGCGCTCGTAACGACTCCGTGAGCCCACGTTCGCCGTCCAGCTCACTGCGCAACCCGGCGATCTCGGTCCGGTCGCGCAAGGTGACGACCGCGCCGTGTGACCGGCCGGCCACGCTGACCGGTCTCCGGTTGATGACCAGGCTCAGGTCGTCGGTGAGAACGATGTCATCACCGCGGCCGTCGCGCCCCGAAAGCACGTCGCGCAGTCGGCCCTCGGGTAGCACGTCGTCGAGGTGGCGCCCCACGGCGTTGACCGACACCCGAAGCAGCCGCTGGGCTTCGTCGTTCACCACGCTGATCCGTTCGCGCTCGTCGAAACCGATGACCCCCTCGCGTACGCCGTGCAACATGGCCTCTCGCTCCTGCAGGAGCAGCGCGATCTCGTCGAGCTCCAGACCGAATGTCCGGCGCTTCAGACGGGCCGCGAGGGCGAGCGAAGCCAGGGAACCAAGGGCTAGCGCGATGGCGAACCAGACGGCGTAGGAGGGCAGCTCGTGCCAGAGTGCGGCGGAGACGGAGGTCTCCCGGATGCCGACGGACACCTCGCCGACCATGGTTCCGTCGGGGCCGTAGAGCGGCACTTTCCCGTTTGCGGACGGCCCTGTCCTGCCCTCGTCGACTCCCAGGTGGATCTGGCCGTCCGTCGTGATGATCGGCTCCTCGACCTGTTGCCCGACCAGCGCAGGGTCGGGGTGCGAGTGCCGCACGCGGGCCATGTCGATCACGACGACATACGAGGCGCCGGTCGACGCCTCGATCGACGAGGCCGTCTGCTGAATCGCCGTGGGGCATCCCGGAGCGGCCTTGGCCATACAGGCTCTCACGCTCGGCACCCCGGAGACGCTGGCGGCGATCGACGCCGCGCGGGCCTCGTACTGCGCATCGAGATGGCCCCGCGCTTCATGGGCGAAGAGCGCGAAACCCACCGCGATGGTCGCGGCAAGGATGGTCAGCTGGGCCAGCAGGATCTGGCTGGAGAGCCTACGCATCCGGGTTCGCACGCGCTCAGTGTGATCGCGGTCGTGCTCAGGACAAGCAGTGTGAGCAGAACGCGCAGAACTCCATGAATAGCGGAAAAAGCGGGATACGCCGGCAACCGTGCCAGCCGGGCAACACGAAGCTACGTTCGGGTTCGTCCAGAGCAGCATCCCATCTGAGAGGACCCGCACATGGACGTGCGAACGCCCCATCGAGACGAGCCGAGCTGGGCTCAGACGTCGACCCAAGCCGTGACCGACGACCTCGCCGGCCGCATTGAGCTGCGGGGGTTGAGCAAGCGCTTCCTCACCGCCAAGGGAGAGTCCTTCACGGCCATCCAGGACGTCAGCTTCGTGATCGAGCCGGGCCAGTTCTGCGCGATCGTCGGCCCGACCGGCTGCGGCAAGTCGACGACGCTGGGTCAGGTCTCGGGTCTCGACCGGCCCAGCGCGGGTTCGGTCACCATCGGCGGTAAGGAGGTGAACGGCATCACCGAGGGTGTGAGCTTCATGTTTCAGTCCGATGCCCTGTTCCCTTGGAAGACGGTGCTCGGCAACGTGATGGCCGGCCCCACGCTGAAGGGAATGGGCAAGAAGGATGCCGTCTCGCTGTCACGCGACTGGCTGCGCCGCGTGGGTCTCTCCGGCTTCGAGGACCGCTACCCGCACCAGCTCTCCGGGGGCATGCGCAAGCGGGTGGGCATGGCCGCGGCGCTCATCAACGAGCCGAAGATCCTGCTGATGGACGAACCGTTCGGTGCACTCGACGTGCAGACGAAGGCGATCATGCAGACCGAGCTGCTGGGGCTCTGGGAGCAGCTGCGCCCGTCGGTGCTGTTCATCACCCACGACCTCGACGAGGCCGTGGCGCTCTCGGACCGCGTGCTGATCATGACGAGCAGCCCGGGCTCGATCAAGCACGCCTTCGACATCGACCTGCCGCGCCCCCGTGGCGACGTGCAGACCATCCGGCACGAACCCCGCTTCCTCGAGCTCCAGAACAAGATCTGGGAGTCACTCAAGGACGAGGTACAGCGGGCCTACGCCCAGACGGCCGGTGGGGCATGACCACCAACGTCGACTACTCGTCCGTCCCTCCCACTGCAGCCCCCCCGGATCGGACCCTGCAGGACGCCGCCCGCAGGGCGCGCCACCGTCGCACGCGGCTCATCTGGCTGGGACGCATCATCGTGCCGGTCGTGTTCATCGGGGGATGGCAGCTCGCCACGAGCGTGGGGTGGGTCGACAAGTTCTTCTTCGGCCAGCCGACGGGCGTGTGGGACAGCCTGGTGAGCCTCTTCACGGAGGGGACCGCCTTCGGCTCGATCTGGCTCAACCTGTGGATCACGATCCAGGAGGCCCTGTACGGGTTCCTCCTGGGCACGGTGGGCGGGGTGGTGCTCGGGCTGCTGCTGGGTCAGAGCCGCTACCTCTCCGAGGTCTTCGGCCCGTATCTGAAGGTCCTCAACTCCATCCCCCGCATCATTCTCGGATCGATCTTCATCGTCGCGTTCGGGCTCGGCACCTTCCCCAAGGTGCTGCTCGCCTCGGTGCTCGTCTTCTTCATCGTCTTCTTCAACGCTTTTCAGGGCGTGCGCGAGGTCGACCCGAACCTGATTGCCAACATCAGGGTGCTCGGTGCGTCCCCGTTGCAGATCGCGCGGCACGTCACGATCCCGTCGGCCCTCACGTGGATCATTGCCAGCCTGCACACGGCCTTCGGCTTCGCGATCATCGGCGCGCTGGTCGCCGAGGTACTCGGAGCCCAGCACGGCATCGGGCTGATCATCAGCCAGGCCCAGGGACAGTTCGACATGGACACGGTCTTCGCCGCGATGCTCATCACCTCGGTCGTCACTCTCGTGGCGGAGTTCCTGATCACCCTGCTCGAGAAGCGGGTGCTGTCGTGGCGCCCGCCCAGTCGAACAGAGGTGCAGGCCATCTGACCGCACGACGTTGGCTCGGTAAGCCGTCCCACAGCTCGACCCGTTCCACACCAGACTCGCACGACAAAGAATCGACAGGAGTACAACGATGTACAAGCCCATGATCTCGGTAGCCACGATCGGATTGGTCGCCCTGGCCATGACCGGGTGCTCCGGCACGAACACCAGCGCTGGGGGCGGTGGAGCAACGGCGGCCGATGGCACACTCCCCACCGTCAAGCTCATGGTGGGAGGGATCGACAAGCAGATCTACCTGCCGTACCAGCTGGCAGAGAACCTCGGCCTCTACAAGAAGTACGGGGTGAACATGGAGCTGTCGACCGAGACCCACGGCGGCGTCGGCGCCGAGGAGGCCATGGCCTCCGGCCAGGTCGACATGGCCGGAGCGTGGTACATCCACACCATCGACTTCCAGGCCAAGGGCAAGGACGTCATCAACCTCGTTCAACTGTCCGGAGCTCCGGGCGAACGCGTCATGTGCGGTATGAAGAGCGGGGTGCACAGCGGCGCCGACTTCCGCGGCAAGACCATGGGCGTCACCGACCTCGGGTCGGGCACCGACGAGCTGACCCAGTTCATTGCCTCCAAGGCGGGACTGGCGCGCAAGGACTACCAGACCCTTGCCGTGGGGGCCGGTTCCACCGCCATCGCCGCGCTCCAGCGTGACTCGGCCCAGTGCGTCATGACGACCCAGCCGACCGTCGGGGCGCTGGAGAGCAAGAACATCGCGTACTCAGCGATCGACCTCGCGAGCACTGCCGGAGCCACCGATGCCCTCGGTGGAGCCTGGCCGGCCGCAGGGCTCCTCGCCCAGGCGAGCTGGGTCAAGGACCACCAGAAGGAGGCGCAGAGCGTGGTCAACGCCCTGGTCGCCACGATGCAGTGGATCAGCACCCACTCGGCCACCGACATCGCCAACGCCCTGCCGCCGCAGTTCGTGGCGAACAAGACCATCACCAAGGACCAGTACATCGCCGGACTGACGACCGACAAGGGGCAGTTCCTGCCTGACGGCATCATGCCCGCCGGTGGTCCGAAGACGGTCTTCAACATGGAGAAGGTCAACGGTGTCGACGTCGCCAAGGTGACGTTGGCCAACACGTTCACCAACGACTACGCGACGAAGGCCAACCAGCTCGAGGGAACAAAGGTGACCACGACCCCGGCCGGTGCTGCGGGCTGACCACGCCGCACTGCCCGCGGCGTCGCCTGCAGCTCGTCGCAGGCGGCGCCGCGCCTCGCTTCCGGTGTCGTCTCGACCGGCTCAGCATCCTGCGCAAGCTGTCCCGGTACCTGTGCGACCAGTTCCCCGAGACCGTGTTTCCCGGACTCCGGATCGAGGTGCACGCGAAAGCGGGTGGTTGAGACCCACCAAGGAGCGCTCGCGTCCTCCCGGACTCCGTGGGACTCAGTCGTCGGCGAGGTGCGCGTCGAGGCCCGTGACGACCCGCTCCAGCATCCCGGCGAGCTGCTCGCGCTCGTCGCCCGACAGCGCGCTCAGCACGTCGCTCTCGACCAGGTCGGAGCCGCGGACGACCTCGGTGAAGAGCTCCCACCCCGGGGTGGTCAGCCGCACCAGCACCCGGGTGCGGTTGGCCGGGTCGGTCTCCCGCGAGACCAGGCCCCGGTCGGTCATCCGGTCGAGGCGGTGGGTCATCGACGACGGCGCCACGCTCGCCGCCTCGGCGAGCTGGGAGGGGGTCAGCACGGTGCCCTCGGGGGCCATGGCCAGGCTCGAGAGCACCGTCCACTCGCCCTGGCTGAGACCGAGGTCGGCCATCTGGGCGTCGTACCACTGGTTGAGCCGGCGGTGCAGGGCGTGGATGGCGGTGACGACCCGCTGCACCGTCTCCTCACCCCCGGCCGCGACGTAGGTCGCGACGGCCGCGCGGTAGTGCTCGGTGCTCGTGATGCTCTCGCCCTCGCTGCTCCCGGCTCTCACGACCACATCCTGCCATGCTAATATTTCGACATCGAAGTATTGGTATCGAAAGTCTTGACACTGGCGTTGGGTCTGAGGTCACAGGAGCAGGCTCGAGCACGAAGGTCGTAGGTCAGGTATGAAGCGTCGTCCGGTTGCTGTCGTCGTCGCCGGCGCGGTGGGGATGCTCGGCTGGGGAGCCGTCCTGCCCTACCAGTACGCCTACGCGGCGCAGACCCGCGGATGGGGAACCCTCGTGGCGGTCCTCGCCTCCAGCCTGTTCTCCCTCGCAGCGCTCGTCGCTGCGCCCTTCGGCGGCCGGCTGGCCGACCGGCTCCCGCCCGTGCGGGTGGCGGTGGTGGCCAAGCTCGTGGCGGCCGCCGCCAGCGTGGTGCTGCTGCTGGCCGACAGCCCACCGGTCTTCCTCGCCGGGATGACCGTGCTGGGCCTCGGGATCACGGCGGCCCAGCCGGCACAGTCGGTGCTGGTGCTGCGCTGGTCGGGTGCGGCGGATCGTCGTACGGTCTTCGCCTGGGCCTTCACCGGCTCGTCGGTGGGCATGGCGCTCGGCGCCCTCATCGCCGCCCAGAGCGTCGACCTCCACAACGTCGACGGCATGCGCGGCGCCTTCGCGCTCGCCGCCACCGGCTTCCTGCTCGCCGGGGGCATCCTCGCCCTGGCGGGGCGGGGAGCGGGCGGCGGGGGACGAGCGGACGCCGCCGGCGACACCGACCTGTCCGCCCACCCGGTGCCCGCCTCCACCGGCTCGGCGCTGCGGGCCGTGCTCGCCGTGCCGGCGCTGCGCTGGATCGCCCTCGTCACCGTCGCCATCTCGCTCGGGTTCTACGCGCAGTTCGAGTCGGGGCTTCCGGCCTTCGCGCTCACGGTGCTCGTCGTGCCCGAGCAGACGATCGGCACCGCCGCCGCCGTCAACTGCCTGGTCATCGTCGTCCTGCAGATGCTCGTCGTGCGGCTCACCGCCCGTCGTCGGGCGGCGTCGATGCTCGCCGCGGTCGGGGTCATCTGGATCGGGTGCTGGGGCCTGCTCGCCGTGGCCATGCACACGCCCGGGCTCGCCGCGACCCTCTTCGTGACGAGCTTCGGCCTCTTCGCCGTGGGGGAGACCCTCTTCGCCCCCCTGCTCGGGCCGCTCACCGCCGCCCACGCCCCGGCCGGGACGGCGGGCACCACCCTCGGGCTGCTCGCGGCCCTGCAGACGGGGGTCTCGGCCGCCGGCCCGCTGCTCGCCGGGCTCGCGCTCGGCACCGGCCACGGTGGGGTCTTCGTCGTCGTCCACGTCGTCGTGAGCCTGCTCGCCCTCCTCGCGGCCCTCAAGCTGCGGCGGGTGCTGGGCAGTGCCGACGCGGCCGCTCCACGACGCCCCGGTCCACCGCCGCAGCTCGGCGGGACCGACCCGGAGCGGCCCGGCGGACCGTTGGTGCCGCAGGGCGCCCCCGTCACCCCCTGACCGCATTCCGTACCGGAATCACCCAGCATTCCTTCAAGAGATCACCAAGGGCATTGACGGTCGCCCGGCCTGCCGACAGATTCGGGGCACGCCGCCTCCCGGACCGATCACGGTCCGCAGGTCGCGTGCCCCCACCTGCGCCGGTCCACCCCTGCCGGCCCTGCCCCCTCCTCGAAGGAGCTCTTCGTGAAACACCTCTTCACGGGTCTGACCGCGGTCGCGACCCTCGCCGCGGCCGCCCTGGTCCCGGCCGTCGGCGCCCAGACCGCGGTGGGCGCCAGCGCGCCCGACCGCGCCACCCTCCTGGCCGGCGCGCAGGTCGCGGCCGCCCGGACGGGGCAGGCCCTGGGCCTGTCCGCGGGCGAGAAGCTCGTGGTCAAGGACGTCATCCGCGACGCCGACGGCGCGACCCACGTGCGCTACGACCGCACCTTCGACGGGCTGCGGGTGATCGGTGGCGACCTCGTGGCCCACCAGGACCGCGCGGGCGCCGTCCGCAGCGTGACCTGGAACGCCTCGGGCAAGGTCGCCATCGCCTCCACCACCCCGGCGCTCGCCGCCTCCGCCGCCCTCGCCACGGTCGCCAAGGTCGCCCCACAGGGTCTGCGGGCGGCCAGGGCCCTGCGCGGTGAGCTCGTGGTCTACGCCGGCGGCAAGGCACCGGTGCTCGCGTACGACGTCGTCACCGAGGGCCTTCGGGCCGACCAGACGCCGACGCGGCTGCATACGGTCGTCGACGCGCGCACGGGGAAGACCCTCACGAGCTGGGACGACATCCAGGAGGGCACCGGCAACGGCAAGTACGTCGGCACGGTCGCGATTGGGACGACGGGTGCCGCGCCGACGTACACGATGAAGGACGCGCCGGTGGGCAACTTCGCCACTGACCTCAAGGGCGCCACCAGCGGCACGGGCACGACCTTCACCGACGCCGACGACGTCTGGGGCAACGGCGCCGTCAGCGACCGCGCGACGGCCGCCGTCGACGCGCACTACGGCGCCGAGAAGACCTACGACTTCTACAACACCGTGCTCGGCCGGGCCGGCATCTACAACAACGGCACGGGCGTGCGCTCGCGGGTGCACTACGGCAACGCCTACTCCAACGCGTTCTGGGACGGCACCCAGATGACCTACGGAGACGGCGCAGGCAACACCAGCCCGCTCACCGAGCTGGATGTGGCCGGGCACGAGATGTCGCACGGCGTCACGGAGAACACGGCCGGACTGGTCTACACCGGTGACGCGGGCGGCCTCAACGAGGCGACCTCCGACATCTTCGGGACGTCGGTCGAGTTCTACGCCAACAACCCGAACGACGTGCCGGACTACAACATCGGCGAGCTCATCAAGCTCGGCCCCGGCGGCACGCCGCTTCGCTACATGGACAAGCCGAGCAAGGACGGGGCGTCGAGGGACTGCTGGAGCAGCACCCTCGGCAGCCTCGACCCGCACTACTCCTCGGGCCCGCTCAACCACTGGTTCTACCTCGCCTCGGAGGGCTCCGGCGCCAAGACGATCAACGGCGTCAGCTACAACAGCCCGACCTGTGACGCCTCCACCGTCACCGGCGTCGGTCGCGACAAGGCCGAGAAGATCTGGTACCGCACGCTGTCGACCTACCTCACCTCGAGCAGCAACTACGCCGCGGCCCGCAACGGCGCGATCCGCTCGGCGAAGGACCTCTACGCCACCGACCCCACGGTCTGCGCCAACATCGCGGCCTCCTTCTCCGCGATCGGCGTCCCCGCCGGTACGGAGACCTGCGGCGCCACCGGCGGTGGCGGGGGCACCGGCACCAACCTGCTGCTGAACCCCGGCTTCGAGTCGGGCAACGTCAGCTGGAGCGCCACGGCCGGCGCGATCACCAACAGCACCTCCCGGCCGGCCCACGCCGGGTCGTGGAAGCTGTGGCTCGGCGGCAACGGCCGGGCGGCGACCGAGTCGGGCCAGCAGACGGTGACCGTCCCCGCGGCGGGGGCGCCGGCGCTGACCTTCTGGCTGCGCACCGACACCGCCGAGACCGGGACGACGGCCTACGACACGATGAAGGTGCAGGTCGTGTCGGGTACGACCACGACGACGCTGGCGACCTTCAGCAACGTCGGCACCAACGCGACCTTCACCCAGAAGAGCTACTCGCTCGCGGCCTACGCCGGGAAGTCGGTGACAGTGAAGTTCCTCATGGTCGAGGACTCGTCCCTGCAGACCAGCTTCGTCGTGGACGACACCTCCGTCGCGAGCTGACGCGGCGGCCCGTCGTACGGGACACCGTACGGCGGGCACCCCCAGTCCGCTTGTTGCTCGGGAAGTGCCCGGATTCGCCTCTCGGAGAGCGGAAACGGGCACGTCGGGGGCAACATGCGGACGTGGACGGGGGGCGTATGGAGGGTGCTGGATCAACCGGGCGGGCACAGGGTGCGGGAGCCCGGGTCCTGGGTGAGCTCGGCAAGGAGCTCGCCGACGACGGTCGCCGCTCCCTTCGGGGCGTCGTCGAGGCGGACGGCCCCTCGGGCCGCGGGTGTCTGCACCGTCGTCACCAGCTCGTCGCTCACCCGTGCGGACGTCGTCGACGGGGGAGCGGGCGCGGCAGCCAAGAGGGTGACCGCCTGCTCGAGGCGCGTGAGCGCGCCGGCGGTCAGTCGGCACGGGGCCCCTGGGCCCCGGCGGGTCGAGGCCTGCGCGCTGCCGTCGGCCTGCACGGTGACGCGGTCGGAGAACCCGGCGATCCCTCCGGTGCGGGCGATGACGACGGGGAAGACGCCGGCCGGGACGGTAGGGGACGCCCCCGACGACTCCCCGGCCGACTCTGCCGCCGATGGGGTGGCGGGGGTGGTGGTGCTGCCGCAGCCCGTGAGCAGGACGGCACCGGCGGCGACGGCGACGGTGACGGCGACGAGGGGCGGGCGCATGACTCCATGCCAGCACACGGCGGACTCGTACACAAAGCAGGACGGGACGACGTGGCGGGACTGGACGTCGTGGACCCAGGCCAGGGGCCGCTGTCGTACGACAGGGGCGGCTGAGTGACGGCGGCGGCCAGGCGGCGGCTGAGGGACGGCGGCGGCCCCATACGGCAGGCGCGGCCGGGACGACAGAGGCGGCCCCGCGGTGAGCGGAGCCGCCTGTGCGATGTGGCCTGGCGGAGGATAGGGGATTTGAACCCCTGAGAGCTTTCACTCAACACGCTTTCCAAGCGTGCGCACTAGGCCACTATGCGAATCCTCCGTCGAGGAGGCTACCGGAGCGTGGGGGTGGGGCCGAAATCGGGTGACCTCCCTGCCGCTCGCCGCCACCGGACCGGTGGGGTGAGCCCTCCGAGATCTCGGGCCGGGCCGGGCCGGGCCGGGCCGGGCCGGGCCGGGCCGGGCCGTCCGTCCGGGCGCTCGTCGGCGCCGGGCTATGCTGTTCCCCGGCACCCCGCGTGGTGGTACCTCACCGAACTCCCCCAGGGCAGGAATGCAGCAAGGGCAGGTGGGCTCTTCCAGGTACGTGGGGTGTCTTCGCGTCTCCATACCTCCATGGGCTCGACACCAGGCCTCGCGACGACCATTGCTCACGCTCGCTGGGTATGTATGACCGAGATCATCCCGGTTCGACCTGAGGCAATGGTCGTCGGTCGTGCGGGGCCACCACCGTGGAAGCCCCCGACCAGCTGACCCAGCGGAGCGACTCAGCCCCCAGGTGACCGACGAGACCCGGTGAGGTCAGTGCCCACGGGGTCGCGGGCCCGCCCGGAGTGCCTCGTGCGGGGAGGTGAGCAGCCCTCGCTGCTCGAGGAGCGCCGTGCGGGCCCGCGCCGCCGACAGGCGCCCGGCGTCGACCGCGTTGGTCAGCAGGAAGAGCTCGCGGGTGTCGATGACGAGCCCGCCACCCCGGGCGAAGGGCGCGAGGTCGCGGGGTCCGGCCCAGGCGAGGTCGGGGCGCTCGTCGGGATCGACGCCCTGGAGCTGGTTGACGACCAGCCACGACCGGTGGGGGCTCGTCCCCTCGCGCTCCACGTGGCGGCGGCGTGCTGCGAGACGACGAGCAGGTCGTCGACCACGGACTCGCCCGCATGACCCACGACGTCGAGGATGATCCGCGCCTGCGGGTCCTCGGGGGCCGTGAGGCTGAGGTCCTCCACTACGGCGACCCCGTCGACCACCCGACCGGTGTCGACCGCCAGCACCTCGAACCCGAGACCGACGAACCCGTCGACGGCCGCCTGCACGAGATCGTGACCCGCGTGCGTGAGGAGGCGGCGCGCTCCCTGCTCCCCCTCCTCGGCCGCGGCCAGCACCGCTGCCTCGAGCTCGCGCTCGCGCTCGTCGAGGTCCTGCAGCAGCTCTGACCGCCGGGCCCGCAGCGACCCGAGCTCGGCGCGGGCCGCGCGCTCACGAGGGGTGGCCCACCGCTCCCGCGACAGCCACGGTTCCCGGTGGGCGAAGCGGGTCCGGTCGTCCTCCCGCCACGACTCCAGCGCGGCGGACAGCCAGCGCTCGGGGCGGTCCGACCGGTAGGGAACCGCCCAGCACCAGCCGCCCTTCGCCCGGGGGAAGGCCCCGACGAGCAGGTGCCCGTCGGCGTCGACGACCATGCCCCGGCAGTCGGCGACGGCCCGTTCGTCGAGGTCACGCGGGGGGAAGGGATAGCCGTACGACGGGCGGGGGCTCGGCACCTCCTGCAGGAACGGTCGGATGGGCTGGCTCTCGAGCCACGGCACGGCCTCACGCTCCAGCAGCTCACGCATCGGCGGACCGAGGTCAGAGCTGAGGTGCATCGTCGGGCTGGGTTGGCGGCCGGTGAAGTGCATGGTCGCCTGATGACCCGCCATCCGACCCATCGCGGGGCTGTCGAACGCGAGGACGCACACACGCTCGGGGACCGCCGGTGGGACGGCAGCACCCTCCACCACCAGCACGTCCCAGTCGCCGGGACGCAGACCGTCGAGCCCCTCTCCCTCGAGCAGGTGGGAGGCGCCGGCCAGCTCGCGCATCCGCAGCAACCGGGGGTCGTCCCGCAAGAAGCCACGGAACAGGATCTGCGGGTGCCGAGGGCCGTTGATGGTGGTCGCAGTCGTCACATCATCGAATCTAGGGGCACTGCGCAGACTGTGCTCCGGAGCCCGATGTCGAGATGCCCCGGATGCCAGACCAGTTCGGCCGGTTCGGAGAACAGGCGAGATCGGCGCGTGCTAATTGTGCGCCACATCCCGGCCGTCGGAGGCTCGCGTTGAAGGCACGTGTGCCCACGTTCGCCGCTCTGGCGCTGGCCCTGACCGGAGCGCTCTCCGCTGGCTCCTCCCTCGCGGGTGCCGATGCCGCCCCGGCCACGACCACGACCCTCCCGACCAAGGTCCTGCTCATCGTGGAGGAGAACCACACCCGGGCCCAGATGGTGGCCGGCATGCCCTACCTGACCGGTCTCGGCAACAGCCACCTGACTTTTACCAGCTACTCGGCGGTCAGCCACCCGTCGCTCCCCAACTACCTGGCCATGGGCTTCGGAGACACGTTCGGCATCACCGCCGACGGGCAACCCTCCAGGTACGGCCAGCACAGCCCGTCGGTGTTCGGCGCCGCCGTCGCGGCCGGGCAGACGGCCACGGTGTATGAAGACGACGCCACCAAGAGCTGCCAGCCGGTCAACGACCGCGTCAACGGCTAAAACACCGTCCGGCACACCATCTGGCCCTACGCGCTGGACGAGCGCGCGGTGTGCGGGCGGTACGACGTGCCAGCGGGCTCGCCCCAGGGTGGCGCCCTGGCGTCCGACCTCACCGCCGGGAAGCTGCCCAATGTGGGCTTCCTCGTCCCCTCTCTGCGCCATGACGCGCACAACCCCTACACGATGAGCCAGGCCGACGCCTTCCTGAAGTCGTGGATCCCCCAGATCATGGCTGGCCCCGACTACCAGCTGGGCCGGCTCGTCATCGTCATCACCGCCGACGAGGGGAGCGGGACGTCGCAGAACGTCGTCATGGACCTCATCCACCCGAGCTTCACGACGCCGAAGGTCTCGAACGCCCCGCTCAACCACTACAGCCTGGCCCGGTGGCTCTACCAGATGGGCGGCGCCGTACCGCAGCGCCATGCGGCCGATCCGGGGGTCACCAGCCTCGGAGCGGCTGCCTTCGGCACCGCGCCGTGAGCAGGCGGAGCCGGTGCTCCGCACGACGGTGAGGACTCTCGGTGTCGCTGCTCCCTGCCGCGGCGCGCTGTCGGGTCAGCTGCGGTGGGCGTCGGTGAGCAGCCGCACCCGCCGCAGACCCCAGGTCACGAGCAGGTAGCCACCGACGACGAGGGCGAGCGGCGCCTGGGTCCGGAGCACGGTCGAGGTGAGCATCGCGGTCACGGCCGTGCCGACCACCGCCGGGGAGAGCAGCGGGACGGCGTACCAGAGGGCGGTCGAGCCGATGCCGCGGCCGGGAGCGAAGACGGCTGCCGGAGGAAGCCCGCGGAACGCGGCCATCAGCTGGCCGCCGAGCAGCGGGGCGACCATCACGAGGGCCCAGGCGACGCCGAGCGCGCTCACCCCGCCCTGCTGCCACGCCGCACCGTCGACGAGGAGGGTGGTCACGCCATACAGGATCGTGGGCACGACGACGTGCCCGACCGCCTCGGTGCGGGCGCTGAGGCCGATCAGGGGCGGGGTGCCGGCGTTGTCGCCCTGCAGCCGCAGCCCCTCGCACCACTGCCCGACGCCGAGGTAGCCCACGAGCAGGGCGGCGAGGGCCACGACGCTCGGCACGCCGGGGGTGGCGGCGTGCGCGAGCCCGTAGACGGAGACCCCCGACAGCAGGAGGCCCGTCACCAGCGCGCCGGGGGCCCGGCGCAGGCCGAGCGCGTCGCGCAGGACCAGGGTGAGGACCGGGCCGTGGGCGCGCAGCCGGGTACGACGGGCCCTGGTCGTCGGAGAGGCGACCTCGAGGCGCACCGCGCGCAGGTCGCCGGCCAGCACCCCCCCGCCGATGGTCACGGACCGCGCAGCCTGGGCGCGCAGGGCCGGCAGCCGCAGTCCGCGCAGGGCAGGTCGGGCCCGCAGGAAGACGTCGAGACCGCTGAGTGGGTGGACGCCACCGTGACGTCCGCGATCGGCGGTGTGGGCGGCGTGCACCTGCCCGTGCAGCCAGGCGCCGGCCACGAGCAGACCCACGAGCAGACCCAGGGCCACGGCCGGGAGGAGCACGACCGGGCCGGTGACCTGGGCGATGGCGAGACCGGCGCCGACGACCAGACCGGTGAGGACGCCACCGACCAGCCCACCGGTCAGCCCCAGTCGCCACCAGCGGCGCAGCACGACGTAGCGGTCGAGCGGGCTCGCGGCGACGTGGTCGAGGTACGGCAGCTCGGGCACCACCGGGCCGCGCACCGCGCCGGCGCGCACGGCGAGGGCGAGCAGGGCGACCACGAGCACCACCCCGGCCACGAGGCCGCGCGCGCCCGAGAGGTGGTCGGCCATCCACTGCGGGTCGAGGAAGCGGAAGAGCTGCTGCGAGGCGGGCACGCCGTACGCACCGGCCATGATGACTGCGACGTAGACGACGTAGACGGCGTTGCCCTCGCCCTGGTGCTCCTCTCCCGTGATGACGGTGCGCGCCGCCGCGAGCCGTCGACGGTCGGTGGCGGCGTCGGGCTCGGGATCGGGTCGCGCTCCAGTCAGCGGCTCGTGGTGGGACTCGGGGAGGGGC
>JBBRNQ010000106.1:0-15075 GCA_038230235.1 Actinomycetales bacterium | reverse complement strand
TGGGGAGCGGCCACGTGGTCCCGATTCAGGCGATAGAGGGGATAACGGGCCGGGGTCTCGACGAGTACCACTCCCTGCCTGACCAGGCGCGCCAACACCTTGCGGACTCCCTCGTCGCTGCCGTGGCCCAGGCGTCGATGCACCTCAGCGGCCGTGCATCCCGCGGTCGTGGCCGCCAGCACGTGTAACACTCCAGCGTCGAGCGTGGGCGCGATGGTCGTCAGGGGGAATGAGAGGTCCATAGCGGAATGGTGCAACTATTGTTGGTCTGAGTCAACTATACTTGCTACAAAAGTGGTGCGCAGCGAGGACCACGACACCTAACCTCGCCAATTCACCGGCGTCGGTCTCGGTCGGTCGGCTGAGCTGGCAGAGGGTTCTGGGTTTTGGGCGTGTGGGGGTGCCGCGTTGCGCTGCGGGGCGGGTCTCCGGGTGGTGCTCGCTCGTGGGTGGATGGGTGAGGTCGCGGGCCTCAGGTGCGCAGTGGCGTGAGACCGCGGATCGCGGTGAACACGGCAAGGACGTCGTCGGCCCAGGGCCAGGTGGCCGGGAACCGTAGGTGGCGTTGTCGGGCGCCGTGGGTGAGGCGGGCCGGGACGTGCAGGAAGCGGTACCGCAACGCTTTCGGCTCGCACGCCTTCAGCTTCTCGGGTAGGGCCAGCAGCCGCAGCCAGGCGATGAGGTCGGCCGCGATCGAGGTCGCGATCAGCCAGGCCTGGTTGATGGCGTACTCGCGGGACGGGAACCGGCCGATGCCAGTGTCCTTGGCGTGCCGGATCCGGGTCTCGACCCGGGCGTGGGCGCGGTGGCGGGCTTCGAGGAACGCGACCTGACCGCCGGTCGCGAGGGGGGTGTTGGTCGCGACTGCTTGGTAGCGCCACCCGTCGGCTTCTTCGAAGAGCGACAGCGCCGCGCCGGGGTGGGGGTGCTCACGGCGGATGATCACGCGCATCCCGTCGGGCCACGTGCTCAGGTCGAGCATGCCCGTGATCTTGGGCGACGTCACCGTTCTCGCGGGCCTCGCCCTCGGGATCGATCGCCGGCGCCCACGCCTTCTTCGGGACCTTGCTGATCGCGTCCCGGACCTTCTCGGTGACGGCGAACCCGACCGAGTACTGCACTGTCCGGCCGCGTTTGGTGTTCAGCTCGGTCAACCACTCGAGCAACCCGTGGGATGCACCAGCACCGTCGGCGCGGATCAGCAGCTTCTTACGGTGGGTGGCGGGGACCTGCGCGATGGCCGCGGTCAACACCGTGATGTGGTCGGCGATGGTGTTCGAGCCGGCGTTCCCCGGTCGGAGCATCAGCGCCATCGACTCCTGGGTGTTATCGCACCAGACGCCGAGCGGGTGATAGCCAAATCCTCGCTTGAAGGTGGAAGCAGATCCTTCCTTCTCCGAGCGGGTCGTCACCAGGGTGGCGTCCACGTCGAGGACGACGACGTCGCCCGCCTTCAGACTGGTCGGTGTCCGCGACCTTCGAGGTCGGCAGCCCGCCGGGCAGCTGAGACCACACGTGGGCGCGGACCTTCGCGCGGGCCTTCTCGATCCGGGTCGCCACCGCGGGGGTCATCCCCTTCAGGGTCCGCCACACCGTCGGCGCGGACGCGACCGACCCCAGGACCTCCCGTTGGTGGCGCAGCGTGTTGATGTCCGCGATCGCCTCTCCACCGCCGGCAATGAGCACAGCGACATCACTGACGACCCGACCACGGTCGTGTCCGGGCGTGAACCGTGGGCGGGTCATCGCCGTCGAGAGCACCCCGGTCAGGCCGACCTGATCGGCCGGCAGCCGGGTCGCGACGTTCCCCGCGTGGGCCACCACCCCGGCGCCGTCCGCGGACACCACCAACCCCGACGACCACCCGCTGGTGGTCCTGGTCCTTCTCCCACCCGGGGCGCCGGTCTTCCGCCGCGCCCGCCGGGTCACCTTCCTCGACGCTGCCGCCGTTGTACGCTTCACCTGCGAAGTGCCTTCCACTCGAGACTGCTGTTCCCTAGACAAGTCCAGTATCTCGTTGTGCGACAGGCACTTTCGCTTTTTCAGACCGCGTGTCGGGTCACGTTCGGTGAACGGGCGAGGCTAAGGCGGCTGACCCATCGCCGCGAGAGCGGCTGTCCCTCACAGCCGCGTATGGACCACCCCCCATCGAGTCGCACGGTCGATGCCCGATTCGACCTCGCCGCGGTCCACTCACCGCCTGTCAGCTGTCCATCAACGTGAGCGACCGGGCATTCGTGGGTGACGGAACAGGTCATCCCATGCAGAGCACGCCACGCAGGTCGTACGAGTCCATCGCCGCCGCCGCAGACCGGACGGGGGTCAGCACGCGCACCCTCCGACGACGCATCGTTGACGGGTCCCTCCGCGCCTACCGGCTCGGCCCCCGCATCATCCGGCTCGACGCCGCCGAGGTCGACCGGCTCATGGTCCCCGTGCCCACGGCCTGACGCGGGGCTCGCTCTCCTCCCCTTCCTGGCCACTCGAAGCGGCTACTCGGTCGGGCCCGGGTAGCCCGCGAGCACCGACAGAGCCTTGGCGATCTCGGCGTCCCAGCCCTTCGCCGCGTGCTGGTACCGCAGGGCGGCGTTCACGCTCGAGTGCCCGAGCCGCTGCTGCAGCTCGGCCAGGGTCGCCCCGGTCATCGCCGCCATCGTCGCGCCGCCGTGCCGCAGGTCGTGGACGCGCAGGTCCTCCCGCCCCGCCGCCGCGCGGGCCTTGCGCCAGGCGCCCTGGACCACCGACGGCTGCAGGTGTGAGCTCCCGTCCCGCGCCGTGAAGAGGAGCGCGTCCTTGCCCGGACCGACGAAGTCAGCCAGGTGACGAGCCAGTGCGTCCGTGATGTGCGGCGGGATGGCCACGGTCCTCATCCCAGCCCGGGACTTCGGCGTCCCGACGCCCGGGCCTCCCTCCAGCCACGAGACGGCCCGGCCGATCGTCAGCTGCCCTCGGGGCAGGTCGACGTCGCCGCGACGCAGCTCCAGTGCCTCCCCGATCCGCAGGGCGCACCAGGCGCACAGCAGGGCAACGCCTGCCTGTTCGCCGGGAGCGCGGCCACGATGGTCTCGAGCTCGGCGACGGTGGCCGGGCGGATCTCGACGACTCGTGGCGAGCTGCTCGCCCCCCGGATCCGGCAGGGGCTGCTGGCCACCTCCTCCTCCTCCTCCTCCTCCTCCTCCTCCTCCTCCTCCTCCTCCTACTCCTCCACCGCCGCCGTCGAGAAGATCGCCCGCAGCAAGGCGTAGGCCCGCGCATTGACCGTCGGGGTCGTCGGGTCCATCCCGAGCCACCAGCGTCGGACGACGGTCGGGCTGACCGCCGTCATCGATGACGGACCGAAGGCCGGCACCAGATAGCGGCGCAGCAGATGGCCGTAGCCCTCCCGGGTCCGCGGCTTGAGAGGACGGTTCTCCACCCAGTCGGTGGCGAACGCCTCCACCGTCACCGCAGGGGAGTCCGGCCGTCGAGACGCGGGCGGCGCACAGGAGCCGGCACTGACCCAGCTCCGCTCGGCTCCCAGCCAAGCCTCCGCGTCCTGCGATGCGCGTGCGATGCGCGTGCACTTTCCTGCCCATCCGTGACCAGACCTGACGATAGCCGGACCAGGCTCAAGAGACACATCGCTGCAGTTCAGAGGGCTGAAGTGCCAGTTCAGAGGTGGAGCCGACGAGGGGACTCGAACCCCTAACCCCCTGTTTACAAGACAGGTGCGCTGCCAATTGCGCCACGCCGGCCAGACGGCCGCACGACACGTCGTACGGCGACCTGCGTCGTGCCACCACGGTGACACGACCCCCCGAGGGTAGCCAATCCCCTCGGCTCCCGGGCAAGGCGGTGAGCGTCCGCTGGGATCGCCCGGGACGCGGGAAGGCCCCGCAGGCGTGACGCCTGCGGGGCCTTCTTGCGTCGTACGGCGCTGTACGAGGTGGAGTGACACCCACCCGCGCACGTCAGCGCCGACGGAGGAGTGCTACCCGGTCACCCGGGCGTCACGGTCGATCTCAGGCCGGGAGGCGCAGCTGCTGCCCCACGAAGATGAGGTTGGGGTTGCTGACCGTCTTGGCGTTGAGCGCCCAGAGGGTGTTCCAGCCACCGGCGACCTTGTTGCTCGCGGCGAGCTTGCTCAGGGTGTCGCCGGCCTTGACGGTGAAGACCTTGCCGGGCTTGGCCGTCGTGGTCGGGACCGAGGCGACGCGGCTGGGGGCCTTGGTCGCAGCCTTGGACGACGTGACCCGGCTCGGAGCCTTCGCGACCGTCTTGGGGGCGACCGCGGGGGCGCGGGTGACCGAGCGCGACGTCGACGGGGCGGCGGCGCGGGTCGGGGCCGGGGCGGCGGCCGAGGAGGCGCCGCCACTGCTCTTGCTCAGACCGGCCTTGACCGAGCAGACCGGCCACGCGCCGGGGCCCTGGCTCGCCAGGGTCCGCTGGGCGATGGTGATCTGCGCGGACTTCGACGCGAGGTCAGCGCGCGGGGCGTAGGCGCCGCCGCCGTAGCCGAGCCACGTCGAGGTGGTGAACTGGAGGCCGCCGTAGAAGCCGTTGCCGGTGTTGATGGCCCAGTTGCCGCCGCTCTCGCAGGCGGCGACGGAGTCCCAGACGGAGGCCGCGTCGGCCGAGGAGGCGAGGGCGGTGCCGCCGATGATGGCGGTCGCGCCGGCGACGCCGACTCCGGCGAGGCGGGCCTTGACCCGACGGGTGACGGTGAGGGGGAGGGCGTGCTTGGCTGAGTAGTGCTGCATGGGGTTCCTTCCTGACGTGCGCCTGCGGAGTTAGCTGTCGGGATCGGGCTGTCAGGTGCCCGGCCGGCGAACCGGCTTCTCCCCAGGGGTGGTATCCCCGGAATGGGTGGCCCCAGAGTGGGTCCCCCGTCCTCGCCTGTTGCCCCGGGATCTCCGGGTCGGAACGTCCGTCTGGCGAGGCTCGGCGCGACGGTCGTGCAGGTGGTGCTTATGGAGTTGGCGCCCTCCCGGTCGAGGGACCGAGCAGGGCTGGCACCCCGGCCGTGAGACCCGGGTACGTAACGACGGTACGGGGTCAAGGCCGACATTCCAAATGACCGCGTGACCTTTTCGTTACCTGTGCGTTACCTGAGCGAGATTGCGGCGGGCGAATTGCTCCCCCACGCTTCAGGGACTCGACCACCGATCACGAGGGCAGCAGGCCGCCCAGCGGGTCACCGGACCAAGGCCACCACACGAGCTGGCCCGGGTTCCGCAGGGCCAGCAGCGCGAGCACCAGCACGCTGAGCAGGAGCGCCCCGACCACCACCTGCGTGCCGACGCCGTCGGGCACCATGGTGCGCACGACCGACCTCGACCCCCGGCGCAACGACGCCCCGCCGGGTCCCCACCAGGCGACCAGCGCTCCGGCCAGGAAGCCGAGACCGAGCGAGGGCCCGACGACCATCGCCGGGGCCCAGGTGCCGACGGCCCCGAGAGCGAGAGCGGCGCACACGACCCCCGCCGCGGCCACGAGAGCCGGCAGCGCGAGACCGGCGAGGGTGCCGACGGCTGAGACGAGCAGGTGCCAGGGGCTCACGACGACCGCCCGCGGCACGTCGGACCGCCTCCGACCACGCTCGAAGCGCCGGACGACCAGGGCAGACAGCGTGCGGTCGCTGAACCTCGCCACCCAGCACCACGCCACGACCGCGAGCACGACGACACCCGGCCGGCTCATCGCGCCGGTGGCCAGCACCGAGGCCACCGCTATGAGCGTGCCGGTGCGCATGGGACGACCGATGCGGGGGTCGCCCTCCGTATGGCGCTCCTGCGCCTCGCCGTCGTCGTCCGGGTCCGACCGACCGTCAGGCTCCGGCCAGCCCCCCTGAACGGGTGACCCAGTGGGCGGCTGCGCGGCGCCGCCTGGCTGCGCTGCCCAACCCGGTTGCGGTGCCGGCGCGGCCGCCGGCCCGGGGGGCCAGGTCGTCGCGCCGACCCAGGGCGGCTCGGTGACCGGCAGCGCCGCCGTACGGGGTGCCGCCAGCCAGCCCCGGTCGACGTGGGCGTCCTCGCCCGACGGCCACCCCTGCGGTGACGCCCCGGGGACCGGCAGCGTGAGTGGCGCCGGCACCGCGACCGTCGCCGGTCTCCCGTCGGCATACCGTCCGAGGGCGGCAACGACCTCGCCCGCCGGCGGTCGCTGGCGTGGGTCGGGCGACAGGGCCGCCTGGAGCAAGGGCCGCAGGCGGGGGTCGACATCGCTCAGGTCGCTCTCCCCGCGTCGCACCCGGTCGAGGACGACGTCCATCGGTCCCCGCCCGAAGGGGGGCCGACCCGACGCGGCGAAGGTGACCGTAGCCGCCCAGCCCCACCAGTCGGTCGCCTCGGTCACCGCGCCACCACCGACCACCTCGGGTGAGAGGTATCCCGGCGTGCCCATGACGAGACCGACACTGGTGAGCCGCACGTCGTCGGCCACGTGCGCGATGCCGAAGTCGATGAGCACGGGTTCGCCGTCCTCGAGCAGCACGTTGCCGGGCTTGAGGTCGCGGTGCACGACCCCCACGGAGTGGATCGCCTCGAGCGCGTGGACGAGGCCCCTACCCAGCCGGTGGAGCTCGTCGCCGTGCAGGGGCCCGTGCTCCCGGACGACCTCGTCCAGCGAGGGGCCGGGCACGTAGCGGGTGACCAGGTAGGGGCGGTCACCGAAGATGTCGGAGTCGATGACCGCCGCCACGTAGCTGCCGCGCACCCTCGCGAGGGTCTCGACCTCTCGCTCGAGCCGCGAGCGGGCGTCCGGATCGTAGGCGATGTGGGGGCGCAGCACCTTGACCGCGACCGCTCGACCCTGGGGGTCGAGGGCCAGGTGGACCACCCCCATCCCCCCTTCCCCCAGCCGCTGGAGCAGGCGGTATGGCCCGAGCCGCTCGTGCTGGCGCGGCTCGGGTGCCACTTCTGCCGACCGTCCCGTCGTCTCGACCGGGCCCGTGCGACGGGGGTTCGCCGTCATCCCCCCACCGTAGGCGAGCCCGGCTCACCTCACCGGAAGGGCGAGGGCGTCGTCACCGACTCGTCACTGCTGGATGTAGCCGACGAGCTGGTCGCGCTCGGACTGCAGGGAGTCGATGCGCATCTTGACGATGTCGCCGATGCTGACGATGGCGTGCAGGTGGCCGTCGATGGTCACGGGCAGGTGCCGGATGCGCTGGTCGGTCATGGTGCGCGCCAGGGCCTCGACGTCGTCGTCGGCGTCGCACGTCGTCACCTGGCTCGTCATGATCGCCGACACCGGGCCGTTGACGATGTCGGCGCCCGTGCGGTGCAGGTGGCGTACGACGTCACGCTCGCTGACGATGCCCCCGACCTCGAGGCCGTCGTCGCTGACCACGACGGCACCGATCCCGTGCTCGTCGAGCACGGCCAGCAGGCGCGCGACCGAGTCGTCGGGCCGGATCGTGACGACACCGTCGCCCTTGTTGCGCAGCACGTCGGAGATCTTCATACCCGGACGGTAGACCGCTCCGGGCGGACGCGCCAGACCCTGAGTGCAACCGGTGCCCGTAGGGTAGGAGCCGGGTCCATCGACCACGCACCATCATGCTTGCAGCAGGAGTGATTCCCTCGTGCCTCGGCGCTACGACCTCGTCATCGCGGCCAACCGTCTTCCCGTCGACCGCATCGTCGGTGAGGACGGAGCCCAGTCGTGGGGTCGCAGCCCCGGGGGGCTCGTCACGGCCATGGACTCGGTCATGAAGGACCGCGACGGCGCCTGGGTCGGCTGGGCGGGCGAGCCGGGCGACGCGCCCGAGCCGTTCAGCGAGGCCGGGATGTTCCTGCGCCCCGTGCCCCTGTCGGCGGAGGAGGTGCGCGACTACTACGAGGGCTTCGCCAACGACACCCTGTGGCCGATCTACCACGACGTGATCGTCCAGGCCTCCTTCCACCGCGAGTGGTGGCGCTCCTACGTGGCGGTCAACCGCCGGTTCGCCGAGGCGGTCGCCGAGGTGGCCGCCGACGGCGCCACCGTGTGGGTGCAGGACTACCAGCTGCAGCTCGTGCCCCGGATGGTGCGTGAGCTGCGCCCGGACGTGCGGATCGGGTGGTTCAACCACATCCCCTTCCCCCCGGTCGAGCTCTTCGCCCAGCTGCCCTGGCGCCGCGGCATCCTCGAGGGACTCATCGGCGCCGACTTCCTCGGTTTCCAGCGGGTCGCCGACGCCCAGAACTTCGTCCGGGCCTGCCGCCAGCTCCTGCGCGCCTCGACCAAGGCCGACACGGTCACCGTGCGCCTCCCCGAGGGCGGCATGCACACGGTGCGCGCCTCCGCCGTCCCCATCTCGATCGACTTCCGCGGTCTCGAGGCCCTCGCCCGCACCCCGGAGGTCAGGGAGCGGGCGGCCGAGCTGCGACGCCAGCTCGGCGACCCCGAGGTGCTCATGCTGGGGGTCGACCGGCTCGACTACACCAAGGGCATCCGCCACCGCCTCAAGGCGTATGAAGAGCTGCTGCAGGACGGCGTCGTCTCGCCGCCCCAGGTGACCCTCGTGCAGGTGGCCACCCCCAGCCGCGAGCGGGTCGACTCGTACCGCGACCTGCGCACCCAGGTGGAGACCACGGTGGGGAGGATCAACGGCGAGTACGGCGAGCTCGGCTCACCTGCCGTGCACTACATCCACCACACCCAGCCGATGGAGGAGATGGCCGCGCTCTTCCTCGCGGCCGACGTCATGCTCGTCACCCCCCTGCGTGACGGGATGAACCTCGTGGCGAAGGAGTACGTCACCTGCCGGTGGGACCTCGGCGGCGCGCTCGTGCTGTCGGAGTTCACCGGCGCCTACCACGAGCTGCACCAGGCGTTCGTCTGCAACCCCCACGACATCGAGGGGCTCAAGCAGACCATCGTCAAGGCCATCCACACCCCCGACAAGGACAAGCGACGGATCATGAGGTCGCTGCGGCGCAGGGTGGCCGACAACGACGTGCAGCGCTGGGCGTCGCGGTTCCTCGAGGCCCTCGAGGCGGCCCCGATGCGCCCCAGCCGCCACGAGCAGCTCGCCCGCGACGAGGAGGCCGTCGACCAGGAGCGGTACGCGTCAGAGGACCGGCGTGAGGCCGCCCGCCTCGTGGCGGCACGGGAGAAGCGCGCGTGAGCCGCCGCTCCCTGCCCACGTTGCCCGACGCCCTCGAGCGGCTGGCCGGCGCGGGGACGGTGCTCGTGGCGTCCGACTTCGACGGGGCCCTCGCCGAGTTCTGCGCCGACCCCTCGGACTGCGTGCCCGCCCCGGGGGCGATGGTCGCGCTGCGCGGGCTCGCCCGGCTGCCCGGCACCCACGTGGCCATCGTGTCGGGCCGGGACCTCACGACCCTCGCCGAGCTCACCGGTGTGCAGGACCGCGAGCCGATCGTCCTCGTGGGCAGCCACGGTGCGGAGTCGAGCGCCCATGGCGTTGTCGACGGCCGCCTCGACGACGCCCAGCGCCGCCTGCTCGACGAGCTGACCACGACCGTCGCCGAGCTCATCGAGGACCACCCCGGTGCCCGACTGGAGCGCAAGCGGGCCGCCGTCGCCGTCCACACCCGCGGTCTGTCCGACGACAGCGCCGAGGCCGCGCTGCTCGCGGCCCAGGCCCTCAGCAAGGGCAACGACCAGGTCAGGGTGCTCCGCGGCAAGTCGGTCCTCGAGCTCTCGGTCTCCCACGCCGACAAGGGTTCCGCGCTGCGAGCCCTGGCCGACTCGGTCGGCGCCGAGGCGGTCTTCTACAGCGGTGACGACGTCACCGACGAGGACGCCTTCGCCGTGCTCGACCCCCGCGGGGGCGACGTCACCGTCAAGGTGGGGAGCGGCGACACCGCCGCCGCCCATCGGGTCGAGTCGGTGGACGAGCTCGTCGAGACCATCGCCCAGCTCTTCGAGCTGCGGCGCGAGCTGGCTCCGGGCGCCGCGGGCGATCGGGGCTGAGCAGCACCTGCCGGGTCCCGGTGGGGACTGGGCTGACCTGGGCTGACCTGGGCTGACCTGGGCTGACCTGGGCTGATCTGGGCTGCATACGGGGGCACGTGCCCGCTGATGCGGCGCAAAAGGCGGGTTGGGGCTGCATACGGGGGCACGTGCCCGCGAATGCGGCGCTCCCCGCTCGTCAGCGCGCCCGGTAGGCGCCGGTGGTGCCGCGGACGACGAGCTCGGGTCGGAAGACGTACTCCGCGTGCTCGGTCGTCGTGCCCCTGATCTGGTCGAGCAGCGCCTGCACCGCAGCCTCCCCCATGGGGATCACGGCCTGGCGGACGGTGGTCATCGGGGGGTCGGTGAAGGCCATGAGCGGCGAGTCGTCGGAGCCGATCACCGAGATGTCGCCGGGCACCGACAGGCCGAGCGAACGCACCGACCGCACTGCCCCCAGGGCCATCAGGTCGGAGCCGCAGACGATGGCGGAGACCCCGCGCTCGAGCAGCCGGAGCGCGGCCGTCGCGCCTCCTTCGACGGTGAAGGGGGCGTGCACGACGAGGTCGTCGACGCGGTGGCGGCCGAGCACCGAGGCCATCACCGCCCGGAACCCCTCGACCTTGCGTATGGAGGGGCTGTATCGGTCGGGCCCCATGGCCAGCCCGATGTCTCGGTGCCCGAGGTGGGCCAGGTGGGTCACCGACATCTCCATCGAGGCGGCGTCGTCGTTCGAGACGAAGGGTGCGTCGAGCCCGGCGACGTAGCCGTTGACGAGCACGATCGGCAGGCCGCGATCGCGCAGGCGGGCGTAGCGTCGGGGATCGGTCGTCGTGTCGGCGTGCTGACCCGAGATGTAGATGATTCCCGCGACACCACGCTCGAGCAGCATCTGGACGTAGTCGTCCTCGTGCACTCCCCCGGGCGTCTGGGTGCACAGCACCGGCGTGAAGTCGTGCTGGGCCAGCGAGCTCTCGACCACCTGCGCGAACGCCGGGAAGATCGGGTTGCCGAGCTCGGGGATGACCAGCCCGACCAGCCCGGCGCTCTTGCGGCGCAACCGGCTCGGACGATCGTAGCCCAGCACGTCGAGAGCCGTGAGGACCACCTCCCGGGTCGACTCGGCCACACCGGGCTTCGCGTTGAGCACCCGGCTCACCGTCGCCTCGCTCACCCCTGCGTGCGAGGCGATGTCAGACAGTCTCGCCCGCACCAGCTGTCTCCCCGCCTTCTCGGTCGCGACGACCGGCGCCCTCGACCCACGAGGTCGACGTCCACGTGGTGACGGCCACCGTGGGGCCGTCGGCGGTCAGCACCACCGTACTGCCCGCCACCTCGACCCCACGGCCGAATGCCCTGAGGCCGTCCTCGATGCCGGGCAGCAGGGATCGGTCGAGGTGCAGGGGCTCGTGGGCGGCCCGCGCGACGTGGACCAGCGCCACCTGGGTGCGGCTCTCGCGCAGGAAGACGAGCACGTCGTCGTCGGCGTGCACCCAGCGCAGGCCGCCGTGGGTGAGCGCCGACGACCCGCGTCGCAGGCCGATGAGGTCGCGGTAGACCGCGAGCAGCCTCTCGTCCCAGCCCTGCCCGTCCCACGGCATCGTGCGGCGACCGTCCTCGCCGAACTGTCCTTCCATGCCGATCTCGTCGCCGTACGTCATCATCGGCACGGAGGGGAGGGTGAAGAGCAGGCCGGCGGCGACGTCGACCAGACGGGCGTCGTCACCGACCAGGGTGCGGATGCGGGTTGTGTCGTGCGAGCCGACGAGGTTGAAGGAGAAGGTGAGCGCCCGCCACGAGACCCGGGAGGTGAAGTCGCGGATCGTCTCGACCACGGCCGCTCCCCCGAGCCGCGGCACGAGGACCGGGGAGCCGAGGAAGTCCGGGGCGTCGTCGGGGTCGCACAACCAGGTCCACAGCGGCCGACAGAAGCCGGCGTAGTTCATGACGCCGTGCCACCCGTCCCCGGGCACGTCGAGGCTGTAGTCGTGGCAGTGCTCGCCGACGAGCAGCGCGTCGGGGTGCGCCTCGACCACGGCCGTGCGCATCTGCGCGGCCACGTCCTGGTTGAGGTCCTGCGCTCCTTGGCGGCCGGTCATGTTGGCGACGTCCACCCGCCACCCGTCGAGCCCCCCGTCCGGGTCCAACCACCGGCGTACGACGCCCTGCGGGTCGTCGAAGACCCGTTGGCGCAGCTGGGCGCTCGCGTAGTTGAGCTTCGGTAGCGACGGGACGCCGAGCCAGGCGACGTAGTCGGTGGAGGTGTCGGTGGAGGTGTCGCTGTCGCTGCCGCCGTCGGACAGCCAGAAGTAGTGGTCCCGCTCGGGGGCGGCGGGGTCGGCCCGGGCGGCGACGAACCACTCGTGCGCCTCGCCGGTGTGGTTGGTGGTGAAGTCTCCGAGGAGCGTCATCCCCCGGGCGTGCACGGCGTCGGAGAGACGCCGCAGGGCCTCCTCACCGCCCAGCAGCGGGTCGACCGTGGTGAAGGTCGACGCGTCGTACCGGTGGTTCGACCCGGCGGGGAAGAAGGGGGTGAGGTAGACCGTCGTCGCCCCGAGGGCCTCGATGTGGTCGAGGTGCTCCACGACCCCGTCGAGGTCGCCGCCGTAGAGCTGCCGCCCGAGCCCGTGGTCGGGGGTGTCACGGGGCACGACCGGGTCGGACCAGGCGGCGGGGAGGGCCCAGGCGGGCACGTCGCGCCCGTCGGCTGCGGCGGAGCGGGCGAAGCGGTCGGGGAAGACCTGGTAGACGACGGCCTCCCTCGCCCAGGCGGGCGGCGGGCGGTCGTCGGCGACGATGCGGAAGTCGCCCGCATCGGGCACGTCCCGCAGGTGCAGACCCGCGCCGTTGAGCCAGGCGTAGCGGGTCGGCCCCCCGGCGAGGATGAAGCGGTACGACGTGACGTGGTTGTGGCAGCGCAGGTCGGCCGCCCACCACGTCTCGACCCCGGTGCTGCGCTCCTCGTCGACCCGGGCCGCGACGAACTCCGGCTCGCCGTCGCGCACCGTGCGCACGTGCACGTGGTCGAGGGGCGTCTGGACGGGCACCCGCACCCAGACGGTCACCGTGTCGCCGAGGCGGGGGGTCGCCGTCGAGACGTAGAGCTCGGATCCGTCGTGGTGGGGCAGACCGAGCCAGTCGCTCACGTCGCTCCCGGGTCCTGTCGTCGCGTACCCCGTCGCGAGCTGTCCCGTCGTCGGCTGCCTCGTCGTCGGGGTCACTTCACCGAGCCCTGCGTCAGCCCTCCGACGAGGTACTTCTGGGCCCCGAGGTAGAGCAGGACGACCGGCAGGGAGGCGAGCAGGGCCCCGGCGGCGAACTGCCCGAAGAGCCGGGACGCCTCGTTGCCCTGGGTCATACTGTAGAGCCCGACGCCGAGGGTCTGGGCGCCGACGTCGCGCAGGAAGATGCTGGCGAGCAGGAACTCGCTGTAGAGCCCGACGAAGCCGATCATGAAGGTGGTCACCAGGATCGGCAGGACGAGCCGCAGTGTCATGGTGAAGAAGATTCGCGCGTGGCTGGCTCCGTCGACCTTCGCGGCCTCGTCGAGCTCACGGGGGATGGTGTCGAAGTAGCCCTTGAGCAGCCACACGTTGGCCCCCATGGCGCCGCCCATGTAGACGAGGATCAGTCCCCACGCCGTGTTGAGGCCGATCCCGGGCACGATGTCGCCGACCACGGCGAAGGTCAGGTAGAGGGCCGTGAAGGTCAGCAGCGCGGGGAAGAGCTGCAGCAGCAGCAGGGCGAGCAGCCCGGGACGCCGACCGGTGAACCGCATGCGCGAGAAGGCGTACGCGGCGCAGGCCCCGATGAAGGACTGCCCGAGGGCGCCCACGAGGCCGATCATCATGGCGTTCCGGTACCACGAGAGGTACGGCCTGGCCTCGTCGGAGAAGAGCGCCGAGAAGTTGTTTCCCGAGAACTCACGCGGGATCAGGGTGCTGGTCTGGAGGCTGCCGGCGGGGTTGAGCGACGCCGACAGCAGGTAGACGACCGGGAAGAGCGAGAACACCAGGGCAAGGGCGACGCAGACGTACTTCCACCACATGGCACCCCCACCAGGGGAGACGTGACGCTCCCCGGAGACGGCGGGGCTGGTGGTCGGGAGGGGGGCATCGGTGACGGCCATGTCAGTTGACCTCTTCCAGGTTCTTGGTGCGGCGGAAGCCGGAGTAGCTCAGCAGCGCGACGATCACGAAGATGAAGATCGAGACCGTCGAGGCCAGGCCGTAGTTCGGGTTGACCCCGGAGAAGGCGAGGCGGAAGGCGTAGGTGATGAGCAGGTCGCTCGACCCGATCGTGGTGTCGGTCGCCTCGAACGGCCCCCCCTTCGTGATCAGGTAGATGAGCCCGAAGTTGTTGAAGTTGAAGGCGAACGACGCGATGAGCAGCGGCCCCACGGCGACGAGCAGCAGCGGCATGACGATCGAGCGCAGCGTGCGGGCCGGCGACGCCCCGTCGATCTTGGCCGCCTCGCGCACGTCGCTGGGGATCGACTGCAGGGCGCCCGTGCACACCAGGAACATGTAGGGGAAACCGAGCCAGAGGTTGGTCAGGAGGATGGCGGCCTTGGCCGCCCACGGGTTGCCGAGCCAGTCGACGTCGAGGTGGGTCAGGCTGTTGATGAGGCCGAAGTCCTGGTTGTACATGGCCCGCCACAGCAGCGACGTCACGAACACCGGGATGGCGAACGGCAGGATGATGATGGAGCGGTAGATCCTCCGCCCCTTGAGGCGCACGTCGTCGAAGAGCAGAGCCAGCAGCATCCCCAGCACGAAGGTCGAGCCGACCGAGACGACGGCGAAGACGAGGTTCCACACGAAGATCGACAGGAACCCCGTGCGGATCGTCTCGTTGGTGAGCAGCGTGCCGAAGTTCTTGAGGCCGACGTTCTCCTTCCACCCCGTGGCGTAGGCAGCCCCGTCACCGCTGCGGGGGACCCAGAAGGCGTTCTTCGGCACGTAGACCGTGCCGGTCACCGTGTCGGTGAGGGTGTCGGCGGCCGCGTCGTAGACGACCGTGGTCTTCCCGACGAAGGCCTCGCTCAGACCGACCGGCTTGATGCCGCCGCCGTCACTGGTGGGTACCCCCAGCGTGCCGAGGTCCTTGCTGCGGGCGTTGACCTGGCGGGCGTTCAGCACCGTGAAGTCCGGCGCCGCCGTGATCTTGCCGGTCGCCGTCTTCGTCACCCCGTCC
>JBBRNQ010000105.1:0-15092 GCA_038230235.1 Actinomycetales bacterium | reverse complement strand
CCGGGTGGCACCTGCGACCAGCCGGTGTCGTGCAGGATGATCCCCGGCAGCACGACCTCCGGGTCTGCCTCCGGATGGAGGTCGACCAGGGCCCGGGCGATGCCGTAGGCGTAGGCCGTGTGGCCGTCGTTGCTGCGCACCGTCAGGTACGGCGCCGCCAACCTCCAGATCCGGTCGTGCCCCGGCTCGAAGGACACGACCCCGGGTTGCGTGGCGGCATCGGGCAGCTTGCTTCGGATGTCGTGGCCGTACTGGTTCTCGGTCGGCATGAGGAGAGGGAGCACCTCCCCATCACACCGCACCAACGCCCGTCCACCTCCGGGATCTTCCGGTCAACGGAAGCGCGCAGCACCGGGGGGACCGACCAGTTGGCAGAAGCGCCCTGAGAGGGCTTCATACCGGGACGAGTCCGGCAAGAAATGGTGTACTGCCGGTTCGGCGGTCCGGTGTCGGCCCGGTCCCGACGAGAGGGCGCTGCGGATCGGGCACCTCGGCGAGGGGTGTCCGCACGTGGTCAGGGCCGGGCGCTCTTGCTCATCGATGGGCTGATGGGTGCCACGTGATGGGTGCGCAGGTGCTCATAGACGACGGAGGTGCGCACGTCTGCGACCTCACGGCGTTCGGTGAGGCGGTCGATGACGAACGCGTATAGGTGGTCGTTGTCCGGAACGGCGATGTGGACGAGGAAGTCCTCGGTTCCCGTGGTGACGAACACGCCCAAGGTCTCGGGCAGAGCCGCGGCCCAGGTGCGGAAGCCCTCGATGTTCGCCCGCGAGGGCGGGCGGATGCGTACGGCGATCAGGGCCTGGACCGGGCGCCCGATCGAGGCTAGGTCGACGTCGAGGATGGCGCCTCGGATGACGCCTCGTTCACGCAGCGAGCGGGTGCGGTCCAGCGCGGTGGTGGGGGCGACACCGACGGCGGCGGCGACTTCCCGGTTGGTTCGCCGTGCGTCGGTCTGCAGTTCCCGCAGGATCGCCGTGTCAAGTTCGTCGAGGTGCGCCATAGGCCCACTCTATCCGTATGAAATACGAACTGGCACTGTGCAGGCGGATATTCACCTAGGATATTTCACGTATCCCGTTTCTAGAGCATCAGGAGTAGTCGATGGACGAGGCGCAGACGGTCGCGGTGGGTTTCAGCCCCGAGGAGGTGCGCACCGGCGAGCCAACCCGCTCGGCGCGCCTGAAGTGGGTGCTGGTCGTCGATGCCGCTCTCCCGGCGGGGCGCGCTGTCAACGCCGCGGCGTGCGTGGCCAGCGCCACCGCGACCTCGGTGCTGGGCCTGCTGGGCCCAGACGCTCCGGACGGGGTGGGTTCGGTGCATCCGGGGCTGCCCTGGGCGGGGTGCTCAGTGCTGGCCGCGCCCGGTGACCAGCTGAGCGCGATGCGGGCCAAGGCCCAGGCCTCGCCGGGGGTGTTCGTGGCTGACATGCCCACCGCGGCCCAGCACACCCGCGTCTACGACGAGTACCTGGCCCAGGTCAGCAGCACGCCGGCCGAGGAGCTGACGTACTACGCCCTCAGCATCGTCGGGCCCCGCAACAGGGTGGACAAGATCGTCGGCAAGCTCGCCCTGATGCCGTGAACACGCCGAGCCCGACGAGCGTGGGGGGCACTGCGTGGCACCACCGTCGTGCTCCCGCGCGACGGTGGTGGCAGGCAACTGAGCCTCGATCTCATCGCGTCACACATGCGCTACCTGGGTGGGCTCAGCGTGTGCCCGGTGCCCGCGCCGTAGCGCATCCCATCGAGGAGGAGCGACACCATCCGGTGCGCGCGGCTGGTGTCGTTCGTGCCCGGCGCGGGGATGCAGAGGTTGGCGACGGCGCCGAGCAGGTCGAGCGGGTCGATGTCGTCGCGGATGACCCTGGCCGCGGCGCCGTTGTCCAGGAGCATCCGAAGCGCCGGTCCAAGGTGTGTGTGGAAGTAGACCGGCAGGGCGCTGTACGCGGGATCGCCGGAATGTAGCGCGGTCGCGAGGCCGTGTTTCGTCGCTACGAAATCGGTGTAGCGCACGAGCCACAGCTGAAGCGCCTCGTCGGGCGCGTGTGCGGCGGCGAGCTGTGGTGCGGCGGCGGCACAGTCGTCGATCTCGCGACGGAAGACGGCGGAGATCAGGTCGGATCGCAGTGGGTAGTGGCGGTAGAGCGTGGCTGTTCCGACGCCCGCTCGAGCTGCGATCGCGCGGACGTTGACGTCGACGCCCTGCACGGCGAATTCGTCCTTGGCCGCGGCCAGCAGCGCGTCGATGTTGCGTCGCGCGTCCAGACGAGGCATGAGGCGAGCTCCTTGCTAAGTGGGACAACGTCCCGTATGGTCAGATCATACCGGGACAGTGTCCCACTTACGACTGTACGGCACCCATGGCGGTGTCCGAAGGAGAGGTCATCATGCAGTACCGCACCCTCGGGAGGACCGGGATCAAGGTCAGCCCCTACGCCCTCGGCGCCATGATGTTCGGCGCGATCGGCAACCCGGACCACGACGACTCAATCCGCATCATTCACAAAGCCCTCGACGCCGGCATCAACGTCGTCGACACAGCCGACATCTACTCGGGTGGCGAGTCCGAGGAGATCGTCGGGAAGGCGCTGAAGGGACGTCGCGACAACGTCGTCCTCGCGACCAAGGTCAATGGACCCATGGGTGACGACCCCAACCAGCGCGGCCTGTCCCGCCGCTGGATCACGACCGAGGTGGAGAACTCCCTGCGGCGCCTGCAGACGGACTACATCGATCTCTACCAGATCCACCGCCCCGACCCCAGTGTTGACATCGAGGAAACCCTCTCGGTCCTGACCGATCTGGTGCGCGCCGGGAAGGTCCGCGCGATCGGCTCATCCACGACGCCCGCATCGGCCATCGTGGAAGCTCAGTGGACGGCGCAGCGGCGGGGTCTGGAACGCTTCCGAAGCGAGCAGCCGACCTATTCGATCCTCAACCGCAGCATCGAGAGCGAAGTGCTGCCTGTCGCGGAGCGCTATGGCATGGGTGTTCTGGTCTGGAGCCCGCTGGCTCAGGGGCTGCTCACCGGTCGAGTTCGCAAGGGCCAGCCGTCCGATCTTCGCCGCACCAACCACTTCCGTCACATGACCGACGAACGGCGCCTCGACGCCGTCGAGCAACTCATCCCCATCGCCGAGCAGGCGGGCCTGAAGATGACCCAGATGGCGATGGCCTTCGCCATCGCGCACCCAGGAGTGACGTCCGCCATTGCCGGGCCGCGCACGATGGACCAGCTCGACGACCTGATCGCAGGATTCGACGTGGCCCTGACCGACGACACCCTTGACCGGATCGACGCCATCGTCGCGCCAGGCACCGACGTCGGGCCGATGGATATGGCATACAGGGCCCCCGCGATCCTCAGTGCCCCACTGCGCCGCCGTCCCGTCGGCGACCGTGCCGCCGCCTAACGCGAGCGTCCCGGACCGCTCCCGTGGTGTGGAGCCTGCTAGCAGTTGGTGGGTAGGGCGCCCGAACGCCTCGAGGAGACTGAGCACGGTCGCCTGCGTCGCTACCGGATCGCCCTCGGACGCGGCTCCGTGCGCCTGATGTCGGTCCAGCCCGTCCAGCCGCGCTCCTGCAGGAGCACGAAGAGGCGCGGTGCGCAGGGGAAGGACTCGACGAAGGCTTCGTCGAGCAGCGCGATGAGGTCGTCGCTGATCGGGTGCTCGTCCTCGGTGCCCGCCGACTCGGCTGCGGCCGCCTCGATGAAGGCGGCCACCCGGTCGGCGAGGGCCGGCAGCCTCGGGTCGTCGGGGCCGCAGTCGACGAGGTCACCGAGGTCGAGATAGAGGGCGCGCAGGACCTCGTGCTCGATCTGCGCGTGCTTGATGGCCATCAGCGGCGCGACCTCGTCGGGCATCTGGGCGGCGATGAGGATCCAGCTGTCGCGTTCGACGTCGACGACCCGCTGGGGGAAGTGGAGCTCACGCATCCGCTCGACGTAGGCGACCACCTCGGGCGGCAGCGCCAGGCTGTCGCCGGACGCGAGCCGGGCGATCTGGTCGCGGTGACGCTGGCGCTCGCGGATCTCGGAGCGCAGCCGACGGTCGATCTCGTCGACCGCCACCGCGAACTCCCGGTCGCCGGCCGCCAGCAGCTCGCGCACCCGCGACAGGGGGACGCCGGCGTCGGCCAGCGTGCGGATCCGCACGAGCTCGACCACCGCGGCGGCGTCGTACCGCCGGTAGCCGGAGTGGTCGCGCGCGGGCTCGGGCAGCAGGCCCTTGGCGTGGTAGTGCCGGACCGCTCGCACCGTCACGCCGGCGTACGACGCGAGCTGGCTGATGGTCAGCATGGCCTCATTGTGCGACCTTCCTGCGGTAGGTGCGCATCGCGAGGAGGTACGCCACGAGCAGCACCCCGACGCACCAGCCGACGGCGACCCAGCCGTCGGTGCCGACCGGCGCCCTCGCGAGGAGGTGACGGATGGTGTCGACGATCGAGGTGACCGGCTGGTGCTCGGCGAACCACCGCACCGGTCCGGGCATGCCCTGCGTGGGCACGAAGGCCGAGCTGATGAAGGGCAGGAAGATCAGCGGGTAGGAGAACCCGCTCACGCCGTCGACCGACGTCGCGGTCAGCCCGGGGATCACCGCCAGCCAGGTCAGGGCGAGGGTGAACAGCATCATGATCCCGAGCACCGCGAGCCACGCGAGCACGCCGGCGCTGGAGCGGAAACCCATGGCGAGGGCGACGACCACGACGAGCACGAGGGAGACGAGGTTGGCCACGAGCGACGTCAGCACGTGGCTCCACAGGAAGGCCGACCGCGAGATCGGCATGGACGAGAAGCGGTCGACGATGCCCCCCGAGACGTCGGTGAAGAGCCGGAAGGCGGTGTAGGCGATGCCGGAGGCGACGGTGACGAGCAGGATGCCGGGCAGCAGGTAGCTGACGTAGGAGCCGCCGCCGACGTCGATCGCGCCGCCGAAGACGTAGACGAAGAGCAGCAGCATGGCGATCGGCGTGACAGCCGTGGTGATGATCGTGTCGGGGCTGCGCAGGATGTGGCGCAGGGACCGTCTCAGGAGGACATCGGTGGCGTGGGTGGCGTGGGTGGCGTGGGTGGTCACGGGTGGAGCTCCTGCACGGTGAGGGCGTCGTCGCGACCGACGATCGCGAGGAAGATGTCCTCGAGCGTCGGCTGCTTCTCGACGTACTCGACGGTGGCCGGGGGGAACAGCTGCCGCAGCTCGGCGAGGGTGCCGTCGGCGATGATCCGGCCCTGGTGCAGGACCGCGATCCGGTCGGCGAGGTGCTCGGCCTCGTCGAGGTACTGCGTCGTGAGCAGCACCGTCGTCCCCTGGCCGGCCAGCTCCCTAACGGTCTTCCAGACCTCGATCCGCGACTGGGGGTCGAGCCCCGTCGTCGGCTCGTCGAGGAAGAGCACGGGCGGGCTGCCGATCAGGCTCATCGCGATGTCGAGCCGGCGCCGCATGCCGCCGGAGTACGTCGCTGCTCTACGGCGCCCTGCGTCGGTCAGGTCGAACCGGGTCAGCAGGTCGTCGGCGATCCTGCCCGGGTCCGCGAGGCGGCGCAGCTGGGCGATGAGCACGAGGTTCTCGCGCCCGGTGAGGATCTCGTCGATGGCGGTGAACTGCCCGGTCAGGCTGATCGACTCGCGGACCCTCGCGGGGTGGGCGGCGACGTCGTACCCGGTGACGACGGCGCTTCCGCCGTCGGCCCGCAGCAGGGTGGACAGGATCCTCACCACGGTGGTCTTGCCGGCGCCGTTGGAGCCGAGCAGGGCGAAGATGGTGCCCGGGGGGACGCTCAGGTCGATGCCTCGGAGCACCTCCTGGGTGCCGTAGGACTTGGTCAGTCCGGCGATCTCGATGGCTGGTGTCGTGGTCATGGCACCAGCGTGCAAGCCTGACCCTGCGTCAGGGTCAAGCCCCGCTCCCTGCCGCCGCCTGGCGGCGGCCGCCGCATACCGCCGCCCGCCGTGGTGTGGCGTCCCGTCCCGGCGCTACAGTCGACGGCCTGCCGCAGCTCGTCGTCCCGACGGTGCGCCTGCTGCTCGATGAGGCCGAGCCGGCTACGGCGTCGCCTCTGGGCCGTGGGCCAGCTGACCTGCAGCTACCGCTGGGTCGTGGAGGGCAGCCGGGTCCAGGGCGGAATAGCCCTCCGGTGGGGTGCTCGAGGGCGTCTGCGACCGAGCGCGGCTCCGTGCGCTACTGGGGAATCCTCTGACGACAAGACTTGACTGTGACGTCACGTCGCACCGGACGATGGGTCCATGAACGTCAAGCAGCTGGCGGACCTGGCCGGGACGACGGTCCGGACCGTGCGCTACTACCACCAGCTGGGCCTGCTGTCGGTGCCGGAGCGGGGCACTACCTGGCGCTCCTACGGGTTCACCCACCTGACCCGCCTGATGCGCATCCGGTGGCTCGTCGAGTCCGGGGTGCCGTTGGTCGAGGTCCCCCACCTGCTCCGGGCCCCGGACGGCGCTGACGAGCGGACGCTCGTCGTCGAGGACCTCGACGCCGTGCTCGCCTCGATCGAGGACAAGATCTCCGTCCTGACGACCCAGCGCCTCCAGGTGCAGGTTCTGGTCGATCGAGTGCGGACCCACGGGCGGCTGTCGCCGCTGCCGGAGCCGATCGTCGGGCTGTACGACGCGCTGCTCCAGCGTCGGCTCCCGCCCGCCATGGTCGAGGCAATCCGGCGCGAGCGCGAGCTGATCGAGCTCGCCTGCTACCGCTCTGCCGTGCCCGACGACGTGGTCTCCCTGGTGGAGGCGATGGGCGCCGGCGACATCGACGAGCTCCTCGCGCTCTGGCGGGACTGCCACGACATCGACGAGGCGGCCGGGGGAGCCCCTCTCTCGCCCGAGCTGCGGTGCCGGGCGGATGAGGTGGTCGCGCAGGTCGTCGCGCTCGCCGCCCGGGTGGAGCCCGGGTCGACCCACCGACTCCTCGCCAGGGCGCTCGTGCTCGACCGCCCCACGATCCGCGCGGCTGTGGACCTCGCGTATCCGTCGGCGACCTACCGGCACGTCGTCTCCGCAGTGGTCAGCCTCGCCCGGGGGCGGGGCGTGGCATGACCCCCGCCCCCGTCGTCCTCGACCACCTCACCAAGGCCTTCGGGAAGCACCGGGGCATCATCGACGTCAGCTTCACCGTCGAGGCCGGGCAGGTCTTCGGCTTCCTCGGGCCCAACGGCGCCGGGAAGTCGACGGCGATCCGCTGCCTGCTCGCGCTCTACCGCCCCGATGGTGGGCGAGGCCGCATCCTGGGAAGGGATCCCGCGACCGACGCCGCTGTCCTCGCCGACGTCGGCTACCTCCCGGGCGAGCTGCGCCTGCCCGAAGGGCTGACAGGGGAGGACGTCCTGGCTCGGTTCGCCCGCGCACGCGGGCTGCGCGACGCGTCGTACCGGGACGAGCTCGTCGACCGGCTCGGGGCCGAGCTCGCCCGCCCGCTCCACACCCTCTCCAAGGGGAACAAGCAGAAGCTCGGCCTCGTGCTCGCCTTCATGCACCGGCCCCGGGTGCTCGTCCTCGACGAGCCCACCTCGGGGCTCGACCCGCTCCTGCAGGACGAGGTCGCCACCCTGCTGCGCGAGACCGTCGCCGACGGCCGCACCGTGCTGCTGTCCTCGCACGACCTCGACGAGGTGCAACGGGTGGTGCAGCGACTCGTCATCATCCGCTCGGGTCGCATCGTCGTGGACGACACCGTGGAGGGGCTGCGGGCCACGGCGCCCCGCACCATCGACGTGACCTTCGACCACGACGTCGACCCCGGGCCGCTCGCGAGGGTCCCCGGGGTCGTGCTCGGCACCACCAGGGCCCGGCACATCACGCTCACCCACACCGGCCCTCTCGCACCCGTGATCGAGGCCGTCGCGGCGCTGCGTCCCGACACCATCACCGCACGGCCCGCCGACCTCGACGAGCTCTTCCTCCGGCTCTACGACGAGCCGCAGGAGGGGGACCCGGATGCGTGCTGAGGTGCTCCGCCTCGACCTGCGGCTGCGGCGCCGGACCCTCGTGGGCACGGCGCTGGGGGCGGCCGCCTACCTGTTCCTCGTCATCGCGGTCTACCCGTCGTTCCGACAGGACAGTGGCCTCGACGCGATGATCGCCGCCAACCCCGAGGCCGCCGCGGCGTTCGGCGTCTCGGGCTCGATCACCTCGCCCGCCGGGTGGCTGAGCGCAAACATGTACGCGAACGTCGCGCCGTTGCTGGCCCTCCTCCTCACCGTCGGGTACGGCGCGTCGGCGATCGCCGGGCAGGACGAGGACGGGACCCTTGGTCTCGTCACCAGCCTGCCGCTTTCCCGCGCGAGGGTGCTGGGGCAGAAAGCGCTCACCCTCCTGCTGGTCGCGGGGGTCGTGCCCGTCGCCGCCTTCGTCACGTCCCTGACCGGCCCGTCCTTCGCGCTGTCGCCCGACTGGGGTCACCTGGGCTGGGTGACGGTCTCGACCGCCCTGCTCGCCTTCGACCTCGGCGCGGTAGCGCTGCTGCTCGGCGCGCTGACCGGTAGCCGGGGCGCCGCGCTCGGCACCGCGAGCTCGCTGGCCGGGGTCGCCTACCTGGTCAGTGCACTCGCCCCGGTCGTCCCGGCGATGGGCACCCTCCGCTGGCTCTCGCCCTTCACCTGGGCGGTCGGCAACGACCAGCTGGCCCAGGGCACGACCTTCGGCGAGCTGGCCGCCCTCGTCGGCCTGGGAGTCCTGCTGGTCCTAGCGACGCTTCCGGCGCTCCGTCGGCTCGACATCCACTGACCGCCCAGGTCGTCATGCCACTGTCCCCGCGGCAGCGCCGCCGCCGGCCCACGGCGGCGCCCGCGACCGTACGCAGTCGCGACCACCACGCACGCCGGGTGTCCCCGGAGGACAGCTCAGCCCGCAGCGAGGGTGCTGCGGGCCCGGTCGGCGAAGCCGGTCTGGACCAGCACCTCGTAGCTGGTGGGCTGGGTCATGGTCAGCGACGTGAAGTCACGACGACCCCGCGTGCGGCCGAAGTCGAAGGCGGCGAAGGCTCCCCAGAAGATGATGCCCCATCCCATTCCCCAGATGATGGATCCGAGGAACGAGTTGGTGCTGAGGATGCTGAGGAGCAGGCCGATGAAGAGGCCGAACCACACGCCCTTGGCCATCCCGCCGAGAATCGCCCGTGGCCAGCTCTGCCGCCCGGTGACCTGCTCGACCATGCGCAGGTTGCTGCCGATGATCTGCGTCGTCTCGACCTCGAAGTCGTGATCGGCCAGGCGGTCGACGACCTCCTGCGCTTCGCCGTAGGTCGCGTAGTTGCCGAGGGAGACCTGACTGCCCGGCACGATCTCGTTGAAGCCGATGGTGGAGCTGAAACCGCTGAAGTTGACCATGTGCTGCTGCCTCCTGGCAGTCGAGAGGGACCCGTCGTTCTCAACCTTCGCCGTGGGTCCGACGTCGCAGAAGTGCCATAGGTCCTCTGCGACGGCTCCCAGGCGTCGACCCCGAGTCTGGGTCGTCATCCCAGGACGAAGGCGGCGACCACCTCGGCGAAGCGCTCCGGCTGGTCCTCCTGGAGGAAGTGGCCGGCCCCCTCGATCGTCGTGTGCGGCTGGCCCGCGGCCCCGGGGATCCGCTCGCGCATCCACCGGTCGCCGCCCCGGGTGATCGGGTCGGAGTCGCTGAAGGCCGTGAGGAAGGGCACCTGCAGGCTCGAGAGCCGTTGCCACGCAGCGCGGTTCGCCGGCGCGGCCGGGTCGTCGGGAGTGTTGGGCACCAGCCCGGGAAAGGTCCGGACCCCCTGGAGGAAGACCTCCGACGGGTACGGCGCGTCGTACGCCGCTCTCTCCGCCGCCGACAGCGAGCGGAGGCAGCCCGAGTCGACGAGCCGGGCGACGTCGAGCTGCTCGGCCGTCTGGACCGCCATCCGGAAGCGCTGCCAGACCTCGGGCATCGGCACGTCGCCGGTGGGCAGGCCGGTGTTGGCCATGACGACGCGGGCGAACCGGTCGGGGTGCTCGGCCAGCAGCCGCATCCCGAGCAGCCCGCCCCAGTCCTGGCCGACGTAGGTGACGTCGCGCAGGTCGAGCACGTCGAAGAGCGTCGCCCGCAGCCACTCCACGTGCGCGGCGTAGGAGTAGTCGCCGGTCTCCGTCGGCTTGTCGGAGCGCCCGAAGCCGACGAGGTCGGGCACCACGACCCGCAGCCCGGCGTCGGCGAGCGGCCCGGTCATCCGCCGGTAGAGGTAGCCCCAGGTCGGCTCGCCGTGCACCAGCACGACGACGGGCCCGTCGGCCGGGCCGGTCTCGACGTACGCCATCCGCACCCCGTCGGGGAGCGTCGCCCACCTCGGCTCGTAGGGGTAGTCCGCGAGGTCCGCGAAGCGGTCGGCCGGCGTCCGTGCGAGCTCCATGCCCCCCAGTATCGTGGGCGCCCCGCCGCGGCAACAGGGTCCGGCACCGCACTAGGGTCTGACGATGGCCCTGTCACCCGACGAGTTCTACGCGCACGCCCTGGCGGCGGCCGACGACGGGCAGCGGTTGCCGCTCGCCCGGATGACCGAGTGGGAGATCAGCCCCTTCGAGCAGCAGGGGCTGCGGGTGTCGCCGATGCGTCCGCCGGTGGTGCCCGAGCCGCCCCGCGACGGGGAGGACCCCGCCGACTGCCGCTCGTGCCAGCGCCGCGACGAGGGGCTCTGGCTCGACGAGCACTGGCGGCTGTCCCACGTGACGGGGGTCGGGGTGCCGTTGGCGCTGATGCTGCACCCCCGCGCCCACCACGACCTCGCCGACCTGCCCGACCCACTGGCGGCCGAGCTCGGGGTGCTCACGACGCACCTCGCCCGGCACGTCGAGGCCCTGACCCACGTCGCCCGCTGCCACGTCTACCGGATCGGCGACGGCGGCGCCCACCTGCACGTGCGGCTGTTCGCCCGCCCCGAGGGGCAGCGGCAGCTGCTCGGGTCGTGGTTGGTCCCCTGGGACGACCTGCTGCCGGAGTACCCCGCCGACCTGTCGCGCGCCGATGCCGAGCGCGTCGCCGACGCGTTGGCGGCGTCGTACGGCGGCTCGCGCAGCGCCGGTGCCCAGGGTGACCGGGCGGGCGGCGGTTGAGGGTTTTCCGACCTCGGGCCGGGGTTGGTCTGCGCAGATCTTTCAGCACGTTTAAGATCTGCACGGACCTGGGACTGACGCAGGCGTACCTCGTCCACCCCGACACCGGGGCCGAGCCCTACTCGCTGGGGGAGGGTCTCACGGCGATCGGGCTCCTGCGGTTCGTCGCCGCCCTGCGGTCGGGCGAGCTGCCGGTCTGACGGCATAGTGGTCGGCATGGTCGAGCGCATCGCGGTCCTCAGCGACACCCACGGCGTGCTGCCCACGCTCGAGGGGGTGCTGGCCGAGCCCGACGTCGTCTCGGCCGACCTCGTCGTCGTGACCGGCGACCTCGCGGCGGGGCCCCAGCCCACCCGGGTGCTCGACCGCCTCCTCGCGCTCGGCGACCGGGTGCGCCTCGTGCGGGGCAACGCCGACCGCGACCTGGTGACGATCGCCCGTGGCGGCCAGCCGCCGGAGGGCACGCCGCCGGTCGACTTCTGGGCTGCGGCCCAGCTCACCCCCGCCCACGTCGACCTGCTCGCCGGGCTGCCCCACCCGCTCGTGGTCGCCCTCGACGGCGTCGGCGACGTCCTCTTCTGCCACGGCACCCCGCGCGACGACAACGAGGTGGTGCTCGTCGACACCCGCCCCTCGCGCTGGGCGCAGGTGCTCGCCGAGGTGCCCGCTTCGGTGCGCATCGTGTGCGGCGGCCACACCCACACCCCGTACGCCCGTCAGGTCGACCGTCGGTGGGTGGTCAACAGCGGCAGCACCGGCATGCCGTACGGCGCCCCCGGCGTCCCCTGGGTGCTCCTCGACGCCCACGGCGTGCACCTGCGCACGACCGTGGTCGACCCGCGGTCGGTTGCCGAGCAGGTGGTGGCCGACAGCGGCTTCCCCGGCGTGCGGGCCTGGCTCGACGAGTACGTCGTCGCGCCCTCGTCCGACCTCGACGCGGTGCTCGCGTTCGCCGCGCGTGACGGGCGCGTCAGCGGCTGGAACGACTGACCCGGGGGCGCTCGGCGCAGCGGTCAGCCCTGCTCTCGCCCCGTACGGCGTCCCGCCTCCCCGTCAGCCGGCGACGGTGCCCGAGATCGTCGCCGCGAGCGCCGCGCAGGCGCCTTCGAGGTGGGCCTGCATGAGCTCCGCCGCCGTCGCGGGGTCCCCCCGGAGCAGGGCGTCGAGCACTCCCTGGTGCTCGCCGACGATCCGGTCGCGACCGAGGGCCCAGCGCGACTGCACCATCGACAGGTGGATCTCCCCGCTCAACCCGGCGTAGAGGCGGGTGAGCCGGGGGCTGCCCACGGCGGCCACGAGGGCGCGGTGGAAGCCGAGGTCGGCGTCGACGAAGTCGCTGGTCGACGCCCCCTCGGGGACGGCCGCGAGGTCGGCGACCGCCCGGGCCGCATCGGCGAGGGCAGCGCTCCCTGGCGTGGGCACCGGGCGGGCCAGGCGGGAGACCACCGCGATCTCGAGCGGGATGCGCACGAGGAAGAGGTCTTCCACGTCGGCCCGCGACAGCTTCGGCACGTGGGCCGTCTTGTGCGGCTCGCGGCGCAGCAGCCCCTCCTGCACGAGGCTGGCGATGGCCGTCTTGGCGGTGGGCCTCGACACGTCGTAGTCCGCGGCCACCTCCTGCTCGGTCAGCCCCTGGCCGGGGGCGATCTCCCCGTCGAGGACCCGCCGCCGCAGGGTCGCCGAGAGCGCGTCGACGAGCGACACCGTGTGGAGCTTGTTCATGGCCATCACCTTACGTGAGTCGTCTGACACATAGGTTGACTGATTGACAGACAAGTATACCTGCCATACATTTGTGGGAACCCGGGGCGCCCGCCCCCCCGCACGAAGGAGTGCCGATGTTCCAACCGGTTGCCGATCCCGTGGCAGGCTCACTCGCCTGGTCCGCCCTGATCGCCGCGCTGCCCCTGCTCACCCTCTTCGTCCTGCTCGGGGCGCTGCGCTGGAAGGCCTGGCAGGCCGGGCTCGCCTCGCTCGTCGTCGCCGTCGGGGTCGCCGTCTTCGCGTTCGGCATGCCGGTCGGTCAGGCCCTGCTCTCGGGCACCGAGGGCGCCGCCTTCGGGCTCTTCCCGATCATCTGGATCGTGCTCACCGCGATCTGGATCTTCCGGCTCACCGAGCTCACCGGCTACGACCTCGTGCTGCGGCGCGCCTTCGGCTCGGTCTCCCCCGACCAGCGGGTGCAGGCCATCCTCATCGCCTTCTGCTTCGGTGCGCTCCTCGAGGCGCTCGCCGGCTTCGGCACCCCGGTGGCCGTCACCGCCGTGATGCTCATGGCCGTCGGCATCCCCCGGGTCAAGGCCGCGTCGGTCGCCCTCGTCGCCAACACCGCCCCGGTCGCCTTCGGCGCCGTCGCCGTCCCCATCACCACGCTGGCCAAGATCACCGGCCTCGATCCCGACACCCTCGGTGCCACGGTCGGCCGCCAGACCCCGGTGCTCGCCGCGTTCGTCCCCCTCCTGCTCGTCTTCATGGTCGACGGCCGCCGCGGCCTGCGGACCACCTGGCTGCCGGCCCTCGTCGGCGGGTTCGCCTTCGCCGGCGGCCAGTTCATCAGCTCCAACTTCTTCAGCTACCAGGTCGCCGACATCATCGCCGCCGCTGCTGGCGCCCTCGCCGTCGTGCTCCTGCTGCGGGTGTGGCAGCCCTCCGAGGTCCTCACCGGCGTCGTCGAGACCGAGCCCGTCTCCGTCCCGGTCGCCGCCGGTGGCGCCGCCGGCTCGGGTACGACGAGCCGACCCGGCCCCGCCGCTGGTGGCGGCTCCATCCCCGCACCTGCTGCGGGCGCCCCCGCCGACGGCCCGGTCGGCCTGCGCGAGGGACTGATGGCGTTCGCGCCGTACCTCGTGGTCGTGGCCTTCTTCACCGCCGTCTCGTTCGGGCCCCTCAAGACCTTCCTCGACACCCACTCGGGGTGGAAGTTCGCCTGGCCCGGCCTCCACGTGGCCGGCAGCACGGGCAAGCCCCTCGCGGCAGCGACCTTCAACCTCAACCTCTTCTCCGCCGCCGGCACCGTCCTGCTGGTCGCCGGCATCGTCACGGCCATCGTGTACGGCGTCTCCGCCGCCCGGGCCGCCGGCGCCCTGCGCGCCGTCGTCGTGCAGTTCCGCTTCACCATCCTCACGGTGACCGCGGTCCTCGCCCTCGCCTACGTCATGAACTTCTCCGGGCAGACCGTGACCCTGGGCCTCGCGCTCGCCGCGACCGGGCCGCTCTTCGCCCTGCTGTCACCCGTCGTCGGGTGGATCGGGGTCGCGGTGACCGGCTCCGACACCTCGTCGAACTCCCTCTTCGGGCTGCTGCAGGTCACGGCCGCCCAGAAGACCGGTCTCGACCCCTACCTCCTCGCCGCGGCCAACACCTCCGGTGGGGTCCTGGGCAAGATGATCTCCCCGCAGAACCTCGCGATCGCCGCCGCCGTCGTCGGGTTGGAGGGCAAGGAGAGCGAGCTGCTGCGCAAGGTCGTCGGGTGGAGCCTCGGCCTGCTCGCGGGGATGTGCGTGCTGGTCTTCCTCCAGTCCACCCCCGTGCTCGGGTGGATGCTGGTCAGGTGATGACCACCTCTTCCGTGCTCTCCGCGCCGAACGCGCCGAAAGCCACCACCGTGCCCAGCGCGCTCGCCGGCTTCGCCGCCGCCCTGGCCGACCCGACCCGGCTGCGGACGGGTCTGACCGACCGGCTCAAGATGGCCCACGACGCCTCGCACTACGCGCTGACGCCACAGGCGGTGGCCATCCCGGTCGACGCCCACGAGGTCGGCCTGCTCTTCGCGGCCTCGGCGCGCTCGCAGGTGCCGTTGACCTTCCGCTCCGGCGGCACCAGCCTCAGCGGCCAGGGCGGCACCGACGGGGTGCTCGTCGACAGCCGGCGCTACTTCCGCGGCATCGAGGTCCTCGACGGCGGCGCGCGGGTGCGGGTCGGCCCGGGAGCGACGGTGCGGCAGGTCAACGCCCGGCTGGTGCGTCACGGGCGCAAGCTCGGGCCCGACCCGGCCAGCGAGGTGGCCTGCACCCTCGGGGGTGTCGT
>JBBRNQ010000104.1:0-15663 GCA_038230235.1 Actinomycetales bacterium | reverse complement strand
GGCCGCCGCAGTGGCCGCCAAGATCGAGGCCACCGCTGCCGCCTCCCGGACGAAGGCAGCAGCAACCGCCCGGGCCGCAGCCGCAGCAGCTGAGTCCCGCGCTGCGGCGGAGGCCGCCGCCGCGGCCAGGAGCGCAGCTGCCGCCCCCCCGGCCCCGGCCACCGCCTACTACGCGAACTGCACGGCCGCCCGCGCCGCAGGCGCCGCGCCCATCATGGCCGGCCAGCCGGGGTACTCCCGCAAGCTGGACCGCGACGGTGACGGCGTCGCGTGCGAGAGCTGACACCGTCAGCCGACGGGTCAGCGGACGGGTGCCACCGCGCCGTACCGAAGCAGACTCCCCACACCGCGACGTTCGCGGACGACCAACCGCTGCGCAGAGGGGCTTGACTTGCCCTTCACGCAGGCCTACATTCGGCCAACCTCAGAGTCGAGGGCCGGGTCGAAGGAGACGCAGTGACGCTGACATCGAGCGCAGAACCTGATCAGCACGCTTCGTCTTCCTACCCGCTGCCGGGCCGGCTCGGCCACCCCGAGCTCGACCTTGGCACCGACCCGCGGTCGGATCCCCGGATGGTCGCCGCGCTGGCTCCCTTCGGCCTCACCACGAACGGCGCCCCGCCCCCGATGGGGGCCGATGCCCCCCGCGCCGCGCTGCTGGAGTTCTGCGCAGGAGCGGAGGCGGGGTTCGAGGGCGTGTTCGGGGCCCTGATGGCCGGTCTGCCGCCGGTCGAGGGGGTCACCACCACCACCCGGACCATCCAGGGTGTCGACGGCAACGAGATCCCGCTCTACATCGTGCGGCCCACCGCTGACACCGGTCCGCTGCCCGGCGTGCTGCAGATCCACGGCGGAGGCATGGTGATCCTGAGCGGATCCGGCCCCGCCTACTCCCGCTTCCGTGAGGAGCTCGCCGCGACCGGGTTGGTCGTGGTCGGAGTGGAGTACCGCAACGGTGGCGGCGTCCTCGGCCCGCACCCCTACCCCGCCGGCCTCAACGACTGCTCGTCGGCGCTGGCCTGGGTGCACGCCCACCGCGAGGAGCTGGGGATCACGACGCTCACCGTCGCCGGCGAGTCGGGCGGCGGCAACCTCACCCTGGCCACCACGCTCAAGGCCAAGCGGGACGGCGTCCTCGACGCGATCGACGGCGTCTACGCACTGGTCCCCTACATCTCGGGGGCCTACGGCTGGAGCGAGGCCGACCGCGAGCGGGAGCTGCCGTCCCTCGTCGAGAACGACGGCTACTTCATCTCCTGCTCGATGAACGAGATCATGATCGAGGTGTACGACCCCGGGGCCGCACACGCGACCGACCCGCTCTGCTGGCCCTACCACGCCAGCCTCGACGACCTGGCTGGGCTGCCTCCGCACGTCATCTCCGTCAACGAGGTCGACCCCCTCCGCGACGAGGGGCTCGCCTACTACCGCAAGCTCCTTGCCGCCGGCGTCGACGCCAGCGGGCGGACCGTGCTCGGGGCGTGCCACGCCGCAGACCTGATGTTCCGCGCCGCCATCCCCGAGATGTACGCCGCGACGATCAACGACATCCACCGCTTCGCCAGCGCCAGGTAGGGCTCCCGCGCCACGTGCGGCCGGGTCGGGTCGGTCCCCCCGGCCCCCGGGACGCGGCCGGACGGAGAGGAGGCAGAGGCGCGAGGCGAGGACGCGACGAGAGCCCGACTCGCCTCGCCGGTACCGTTGACCTGTGCCGATCCCGACGAACCGCTGATGGGTCACGACCACGACCACGCGCTCCCCGCGGGCAGTGACCACCGGGGGCGGCTCACGGTCGTGCTCGCCGTCACGACCGCCGTGCTCGTCGCCGAGGTCGTCGGGGCCGTGCTCACCGGCAGCCTGGCGCTGCTCGCCGACGCGGGCCACATGCTCACCGACGTCGCGGGGCTCGTCCTGGCCCTCCTCGCGGCGCACCTGACGACGCGACCCGCCGACGACCGTCGTACGTGGGGGTTCCAGCGCGCCGAGACCCTCGCCGCGCTCGCCCAGGCGGCGCTGCTGCTCGCCGTGGGCGTCTACGTGCTCATCGAGGGCGTACGGCGACTCGTCTCGCCCGCCGACGTCGCGTCCGGTGGGATGCTCGTCTTCGGCATCGTCGGACTGGTCGGCAACGCCGTCTCGATCGCCCTGCTGGCCTCGGCCCGCAGCCACAACCTCAACCTGCGGGCCGCCTTCCTCGAGGTGCTGAACGACGCCCTCGGCTCGGTCGCCGTCATCGTCGCCGCCGTCGTCATCGCCACGACGGGCTGGACCCGCGCCGACGCCGTCGTCTCGCTGCTCATCGGCGCGCTCATCCTGCCGCGCACGCTCGCCCTGCTGCGCGACACCGCCCGGGTGCTGCTCGAGTCGACCCCCGCGGGCCTCGACCTCGCCGACGTGCGCCGGCACATCCTCGAGCTGCCCCACGTGCAGGACGTGCACGACCTGCACGCGTCGCAGATCGCCACGGGCCTGCCGGTGCTCACCGCCCACGTCGTCGTCGACGACGAGTGCTTCCACGACGGTCACCTCGCGGGGATGCTCGACGACCTCCAGGCCTGTGTCGCCGAGCACTTCGCGGTGAGCGTCGACCACTCGACCTTCCAGTTCGAGCAGGCCTCCCACGTCGGCCACGAGGGCTCGTCCCACCACCACTGACCCGCACCGACCAGCACCGACCCTCACACCGCGGGACCTTCGACCCCCGGGCCCGACCCCACCCGTGGCAGGGTCGGAGACGACCCGGCACGAGCGGGGTCGCGTCAGCAGAGGAGATCACCATGATGTGGTGGGGCAACGACAGCGGAAACACCTCCGGCGTGGTGATGATGGGCGTCGTCATGCTCCTCGGCCTCGCGGTCGCCGTCGCCGTGACCGTGTGGGTCGTGCGCTCCGTCAGGGGCAGCGCCAGCCAGCGAGGCATCGGCGGCAACGACGGCACCGACCCGCACACCGACCGGACCACCGCCTACGACGACCCCGAGCGGGTGCTCGCGCGCCGGTTCGCCGCAGGCGAGATCGACGAGGCGCAGTTCGACCACTCCCGTGCCGTGCTGCACCGGGACCCGCCCCGCCGCTGACCGCGGCCGCCCCGCAGCGGCGGCATGGCGTCACCCCTCGTTCACACGAACCCGCCACAATGACCCCATGAGCCCCCGTCCGGCGCGAGTCCCGTGACCCTGCTGCGCGCCGACCACGCGCCCGCACCAAGGACACTCGTCGACATCGTGCGGCAGACGGTCGAGCGCTCCCCCGACGCGACCGCGCTCGACAACGGGCGCGAGCAGCTGACCTACCTCGAGTTCCTCGAGGCGGCGCAGGTCGTGGGCCACACCCTCGCCGACCTCGGCGTCGGCCCGCTCGACCGGGTCGGGGTGCGCCTCCCGTCCGGCACCACCGACCTCTACGTCGCCATCCTCGGCGTGCTGCTCGCGGGCGCCGCGTACGTGCCGGTCGACGCCGACGACCCGCAGGAGCGGGCCACCCTGGTCTTCACCGAGTCCGACGTCGCCGCCGTCATCGGGGCCGAGCTGGTCGTCGAGTCTCGCGGCCACGCTGCGCGCGACGACCAGGACGACGACGCGGACGACGACCCCGAGACCGAAAACCCCTCGTACGGCGGCGAGCTCACCGACCCCTCCCCCGCCGACGACGCCTGGGTCATCTTCACCAGCGGGTCGACCGGCAAGCCCAAGGGGGTGGCCGTCAGCCACCGGTCCGCGGCCGCCTTCGTCGACGCTGAGTCGCGGATCTTCCTGCAAGACAGGCCGATCGGGCCCGGTGACCGGGTGATGGCGGGCCTGTCGGTCGGCTTCGACGCCTCCTGCGAGGAGATGTGGCTGGCCTGGGCCCACGGCGCCTGCCTCGTGCCCGCCCCCCGATCGCTCGTCCGCAGCGGGATGGACCTCGGCCCCTGGCTGGTCGCCAACGACATCAGCATCGTGTCGACCGTGCCGACCCTCGTGGCCCTCTGGCCGACCGACGCCCTCGCCGACGTGCGCCTGCTCATCCTCGGTGGCGAGGCCTGCCCGCCCGAGATCGGGGCCCGCCTCGCCACTCCCAGCCGCGAGGTGTGGAACACCTACGGCCCCACCGAGGCCACCGTCGTCGCCTGTGCAGCGCCCCTCACCGGCCAGCCGCCGGTGCGCATCGGGCTGCCCCTCGACGGGTGGGACCTCGCCGTCGTCGACAAGGAGGGCACCCCGGTCGCCCTCGGCAGCACCGGCGAGCTGATCATCGGCGGCGTCGGTCTGGCCCGCTACCTCGACCCCGTCAAGGACGCCGAGAAGTACGGCCCCATGCCGACGCTCGGCTGGGAGCGCGCCTACCGCACCGGCGACCTCGTGCGGCACGACGAGGAGGGCCTGGTCTTCGTCGGTCGCGCCGACGACCAGATCAAGCTCGGTGGGCGTCGCATCGAGCTCGGTGAGGTCGACAACGCCCTGCTCGCCCTGCCGGGCGTCACGGGAGCCGCGGCGGCAGTGCGCCGTACGGAGTCCGGCAACAGCCTGCTCATCGGCTACGTCGCCACCGACGCGTCATACGACAGTAGCGCCGCGATGGCGCACCTGCGCGAGACCATGCCGGCGGCGATGGTGCCGCGGCTGGCGCAGGTCGACACCCTGCCGACCACGACCTCGGGCAAGATCGACCGCGCCGCCCTGCCGTGGCCACTGCCCTCCGACGGCAGCGGCGCCGACGCCCTCACCCTCGACGGCACCGCCGCCTGGCTGCAGACCCTCTGGGTCGACATCCTCGGCTCACCGGCGACCGCCACCGACGAGGACTTCTTCGACGCCGGTGGTCGCAGCCTCACGGCGGCGCAGCTGGTCTCGCGGCTGCGCGAGCGCTTCCCCGAGGTCACGGTCGCCGACGTGTATGGAGCCCCGACCCTCGAGGGGCTCGCCGCCGTCCTCGACGCCATGGCGGCGCCGTCGGCTCGGGTCGAGCACCAGGTGGGACGCGTCGCCCGCTCGACCCAGACGGGCCAGGTGCTGGCGACCCTGATCCTGCGCACCGTGAGCGGGCTGCGCTGGCTGGTCTGGCTGGGGGTCGGCAACGCCGTGCTGGGCCACCTCTGGGGTCTCGACTGGCTGCCCCGGGCGCCCGTGTGGGCGCTGGTCGTCGGCGTCCTGCTGCTGGTCACGGCGCCCGGGCGGATGGCGGTCAGCGTGGCGCTCACCCGGCTCGTGCTGACCGGGGTCCGACCGGGCGACCACCCCCGCGGGGGGTCGGTGCACCTGCGCGTCTGGCTGGCCGAGCGCATCGCCGACGAGCTGGGCGCAACCAACCTCGCGGGAGCACCGTTGGTGCGTCAGTACGCTCGCGCTCTCGGAGCCCACGTGGGGCACGACGTCGACCTGCACAGCCTCCCGCCGGTCACGGGGTTCCTCAGCCTCGGCGACGCGTGCTCGATCGAGCAGGAGGTCGACCTGCGGGGGCACTGGGTCGACGGCGACGTGCTGCACCTCGGCCGCGTGAGCGTCGGCCCGGGGGCCCGGGTCGGCGCCCGCTCGACCCTGCTCCCGGGGGCCGACGTCGGCGCCGGGGCCGAGGTCACCCCGGGCTCGGCCGTCTTCGGCGTCGTCCCCGACGGGCAGTGGTGGTCGGGGGCGCCGGCCCAGCGCGGTGGCACCGCCCGCGGGCCCTGGGACGACGAACGGCCCCACAACCGGCCCCTGTGGGTGGTCGCCTACGGCCTCTCCGCTGTCGTACTGTCGCTGCTGCCGATCGTCGCGGTCGTCGTCGGCGCGGCCAGCGGAGCTTCATACCTGAGCGGGGCGCGTGACCTCGGCGACGCGCTGCGGCGGGCCCTGACCTGGCTGCCCCTCGGCACCCTCGTCGGCTCGGTGACCCTGGCGCTGCTCGTCCTGCTCGCCACCCGGCTCCTCGGGCGGGGACTGACGAGCGGTCACCACCCGGTGCACGGGCGCATCGCCTGGCAGGCGTGGACCACGGTGCGCCTGCTCGACGAGGCCCGCACCTGGCTCTTCCCGCTCTACTCGAGCACCCTCACGCCAGTGTGGCTGCGGGCCCTCGGCGCCCGCATCGGGCCCGACGTCGAGGCCTCGACCGTGCTGCTCATCCCCCGGCTGACCAGCGTCGCCGAGGGTGCGTTCCTCGCCGACGACACCCTGCTCGGCAGCTACGAGCTCGGTGGGGGCTGGCTGCGCATCGGCGAGGTGAAGATCGGCAAGCACGCCTTCGTCGGCAACTCCGGCATGACCGCGCCGGGGCGCAAGGTGCCGCGCCGCGGCCTCGTCGCCGTGCTGTCGGCGGCGCCGGCCCGCGCCTCCGCCAAGCGCGGCACGTCGTGGCTCGGCAGCCCGCCGCAGCCGCTGCGTCGCGACGGCACGGTGGTCGACAGCTCCCGCACCGTGCACCCGCCGCGCCGGCTGCGGGTGGCGCGGGCCCTCGTCGAGGCCTGCCGCATCGTCGCGGTGTGGGCGCACGTGCTCCTCGTGGTCGTCGTGGTCGCGGTGCTCGAGGCCCTGACCCAGACGTCCTGGTGGGCCGCCGCAGCGGCCGGCGGCCTCGTGCTGGTGGCCGCCGGGGCCGTCGCCGCGGGTGTCACCACCGCCGCCAAGTGGCTGCTCGTGGGCCGGCTGCGCGCCGGCGACCACCCGCTGTGGAGCTCGTTCGTGTGGCGCAACGAGCTGGCCGACACCTTCGTCGAGGTGCTCGCCGCGCCGTGGTTCGCCCGCGGGGCCACCGGCACGGCCGTGCTCTCGATGTGGTTGCGCAGCATGGGCGCCCGCATCGGGCGGGGTGTGTGGTGCGAGACCTACTGGCTGCCCGAGGCCGACCTCGTCGAGCTGCGAGACGGCGCCACCGTCGGGCAGGGCTGCGTCGTGCAGACCCACCTCTTCCACGACCGGCTCCTGAGCATGGACAAGGTGACGCTCGGCACCGGCGCGACCCTCGGCACCAACAGCGTCATCCTGCCCGCCGCCTCGATCGGGAGGCACGCTACCGTCGGGCCGATGTCCTTGGTGATGAGAGGGGAGTCGGTGCCCGACAAGACCCGCTGGGTCGGCAACCCGATCGGCCCGTGGGCCGAGCCCGAGCCCTCCCCCCGCTCCTCGCAGCCGGTGCCGCCCGCGTGACCCAGGCCACCGACGTCACGGCCGACCCGCTCGTCCCCCGGCACGGCGACCCGTCGTACGACGTCACCCACTACGACCTCGACCTGACGTGGAAGCCCTCGGGCAACCACCTCACGGGCCGGGCCGTGCTCGACGTCGTCGCGGGCCCGCCTCTCGACCGGCTCGTGCTCGACCTGCACGTGCTGCGGGTCTCCAAGGTCAGCGTCCAGGGAGCCGGACTGCGGCAGTGGCGGCACACCTCGGGCCGGGTCGTCCTGCGGCTCGACGGCGTCGTGGCCGCCGGCACCCGGCTGCGCGTGTCGGTCGCCTACGCCGGGATCCCCCGGACGGTGCCCGGGCCCGACGGCGACGCCGGCTGGGAGGAGCTCGAGGACGGGCTCATCGTCGCCTCCCAGCCCCACGGCGCCCCGTCGTGGTTCCCCTGCAACGACCGGCCCTCCGACAAGGCGACCTACCGCATCGCCGTCAACCTCCCGTCGGAGTACACCGTCGTGGCCAACGGCGTGCTCACCGAGCGCACGCCGAGGCACAGCCGCACGACGTGGGTGTGGGAGGAGCGCCACCCGATGGCGACCTACCTCGCCACCGTCCAGGTCGGCCGGTACGTCGTCTCGACCCTCACCGCGCCGGGGGCTCCGGTGCCCGTCGTGGTGGCCTACCCCGGGGCGCGCGAGCCCGCCGTACGCCGCGCCTTCTCCCGGCAGGTGCAGATGCTCGAGGTCTTCGCCCGGCTCTTCGGGCCCTACCCCTTCGACACCTACACGGCGGTCGTCACCGACGACGTGCTCGAGATCCCCCTCGAGTCGCAGGGCCTGTCGACCTTCGGCTCCAACTTCGCCCGCACCGACTGGGGCGCCCAGCGGCTGATCGCGCACGAGCTGTCGCACCAGTGGTTCGGCAACAGCGTCACCCTCACCCACTGGCGCGACATCTGGCTCCACGAGGGGTTCGCCTGCTACTGCGAGTGGATCTGGTCGCAGGAGTCGGGCGGCGAGTCGACCCACAACCAGGCAGTGCGCCACCACACCCGGCTGAAGGGCGAGCCGCAGGACCTCGTCATCGCCGACCCCGGCCCCGACGAGCTCTTCGACGACCGGGTCTACAAACGGGGGGCACTGACCCTGCACGCGCTGCGGCTCACGATCGGCGACGAGAGCTTCTTCGCCCTCCTGCGCCGCTGGCTGGCCGACCACCGCGACGGCTCCGTGACGACCAGCGACTTCGTCTCGCTCGCCACGGTGGTGTCGGGCACCGACGTCGGCCCGCTGCTGGCCGGCTGGCTGTACGACGCCCCGCTGCCCCCGCTGCCGCCGTCGCCGCCGCCGACGCCGCGGTCCAGCCGCCGCTGGCGTCCGTGACCTGACGGCGCGGGTGCGGCGCCCTCGGAGGCGGCACAGGCTCACGTTCTGTGCTGTTTCGCACGGGCAAAGTCCCCCCAGGTCACCGCACACCGGTGGCCACAGGGGACATAGCGCTCTATTCGGAAACGCCCGGTGACGCCGTTCTGCCGGGGGTAGCCTCCCTCCATATGAGACTCGGGACGTCGATATCGGGGCGGCTCGTGCAGCGGGCCCTCGCAGGGATCGCTGCGGTGGCAGCCTTCGGAGGGCTCTGGGGGCCATCGGCGGTGTCGGCCACCCCGTCGACGGCGGTCGCGGTCGCGCCGGTGGCGGTGTCGTCGGGGTCGAGCTTCGGCTGCCTGCTGACCAGCGTCGGCGGAGTGAGGTGCTGGGGGCAGAACGTCTTCGGGCAGGTCGGCAACGGCACGACCGTGAGCCCCCAGCCGACGCCGGTCGACGTGGTCGGGCTCACCTCCGGGGTCACCTCCGTCGTCACGGGCGGCTTCCACGCGTGCGCGGTCACCTCCGCGGGTGGGCTGAAGTGCTGGGGCGTGAACTCCTCCGGCCAGCTCGGCGACGGCACGACCACGAGTCGGATGACCCCCGTCAACGTCGTGAGCCACGCCTCCGGGGTGCGCTCCGTCTCGCTGGGCACCAACCACACCTGCGCCGTGACGACGACCGGGGCGGTCACCTGCTGGGGGGCCAACCTCTCCGGCCAGCTGGGCCACCCGGGAGGGCTCTTCTCGACGTCTCCGGTCGCCGTAGGCGGGCTCTCGAGCGGTGTGGCCGCGGTCGCGGCGGGCGGTTTCCACACCTGCGCCCTGACCCGGGCCGGAGCCCTCCGCTGCTGGGGGGCGAACTTCTTCGGCGAGATCGGCGACGGGACGACCACGGTCCGCCCCACCCCGGTGGCCGTGTCGGCCCTGGGAAAGACCGTGGCCTCCGTCGCTGCGGGCGGTTCCTCGACCTGCGTGGTGACGAAGGCCGGCAAGGTCCGGTGCTGGGGTGCGAACGCCTCGGGTCAGCTCGGCCTGGGCGACCAGGCGTCGCGCCGGACCCCCACCACGCTGGCGGGTCTGCCGGCCGGGGTGACCTCCGTGAGCGTCGGGCGCAGTGCGACGACCTGCGCGGTCGCAGCCGGACACGCCTGGTGCTGGGGGGACAACCGGTCCGGTCAGGTGGGTGACTCCACCACGGCGGAGCGGCACGTGCCGGTGCAGGTCGTCGGCCTTCCCGGAGCTGCCGCCCAGGTGAGTCCCGGGACCTTCCAGACCTGCGCCCTCGCCGGAGCGGGTCACGCGTACTGCTGGGGGGACAACGGCTCGGGGCAGCTGGGCATCGGGGTGACCTCGGGAGCCCGGCACGCACCCACGGAGGTCACGGGCTTCGGCGCGGCCGTGGTCCCGGTCGGCTAGAGCCTGCGGGGCTCTCCGGCTCCGTAGAAGCGCGCGACCTCGGTGATCCGCGCGCGCTCGGCGCACAGGGTGTCGTACTCCTGCAGCCACCGACGCCGGGCCGATGACCACCGGTTGCGGGGCTGCCGGGCGTGCCACTCCTCGACGGCGACCCGCCAGAGCAGGTCGTCGACGACCGCTGCGGAGAGGCACCCGTCGCCGAGCGCCTCCTCGACGGTGACGAAGCAGCCGGTGCTCGACAGGAACAGCTCCGTGGTGGGTGGCGAGGGGGGTCGCTGGGGTTCAGGGTGCGTGACGGCCGACCACCAGGGTCGGCGGGTACCACCCGTGCTGTTCTTGGGTCGACGCTTCATACGTCAAGGATCGTCAGGTTGGCCGCCATCCTGAGGGACTTTGGTCCGGTGGCAAAAACACCCCACGCCCACCGGCCTCCCGTCGTCCGCCCACCAGCGCCAGGCATCCTGGCTCAGCCGGGCCGACGGACGACCTTGTCGTCACCGGCTGAGCACCTCAGCAGCGCCCGTCTCCTCCGTGGCAGCCGCGGCTGCCGCGGCACGCCGTACGGCGGGTCGTACGGCGCTGCGGGGCGTGGGGGTCAGCGACTTGTCGAGGCTGCGTCGCATCGTGGTCGCGGCGTCGAGCACGTAGTTCTGTCGCACCCGCCACGGCCCGCTGTCGCCCTGCTTGGGGAAGGCCGCGATCGAGCGCTGCACGTAGCCGGCGGCGAGGTCGAGCAGCGGGCGCTCGGCCAGCCCGGGGTCGGGCGTCGGCTCGGCGGCGGCGTAGTCGTGCCGGTCCATCCACTGCAGCACCTTGCAGACCAGCCGCGTGGTGAGGTCGGCGCGCAGGGTCCACGACGCGTTGGTGTAGCCGATGCAGACGGCGAAGTTGGGCACGCCTGTCACCAGCGCGCCCTGCCAGACGAACTCGTCGGAGAGGGGGACGGCCACCCCGTCGACGTGCAGCTCGATGCCGCCGAAGGCGAGCAGCTGCAGGCCGGTCGCCGTCACGACGAGGTCGGCCTCGAGCACCCGGCCGGAGGTGAGCTCGATGCCCTCGGGCACGAAGCGGGCGATGGTGTCGGTCACGACCTCGGCGTCGCCGCTCTTGATGGTGCGGAAGAGGTCGGCGTCGGGCACGGCGCACAGCCGCTGGTCCCACGGGTCGTAGGACGGGGTGAAGTGGTCGGCGACGATCTGCTCGTCGCCGAGGATGCGGGTGGTGAGCCCGAGCAGCGAGCGCCGGGCGGCCTTCGGCGCGCGCTGGCAGAACTGGTAGAACCCCGTCGTCCAGGCGATGTTCTTCGCGCGGATCGCCCGGTAGGCCAGCTGCTCGGGCAGGAGGGCCTTCAGTCGGGCGGCGATCGGGTCGCGGCCGGGCAGGGCGGCGATCCAGGTCGGGGTGCGCTGGAGCATCGTCACGTGGGCGGCCGCGTCGGCCATGGCCGGCACGAGCGTGACGGCGGTCGCCCCGGAGCCGATGACGACGACGCGCTTGCCCGCGTAGTCGAGGTCCTCCGGCCAGAACTGCGGGTGGACGACCTGCCCGGCAAACGTCTCGAGGCCCTCGAAGGCCGGGGCGTACGGCGTCGTGTAGTCGTAGTAGCCGGCGCACGAGTAGACGAAGTCGCAGGTCATCGTCGTCGTCTCGACACCGCTCTCGCCGCGTCGCTCCAGCGTGAGGGTCCAGGTCGCCGTGGTGCGGGAGAAGTCGGCGCCGACGACCCGCACGCCGTACCGGATGTGCCGGTCGATGCCGAACTCGGCGGCCGTCTGTCGCACGTAGGCGAGGATCGACGGGCCGTCGGCCAGCGTCTTGTCCCCCTGCCACGGCTGGAAGGGGTAACCCAGCGTGTACATGTCGGAGTCGGAGCGCACCCCGGGGTAGCGGAAGAGGTCCCAGGTGCCGCCGCTGACGTCGCGCGACTCGAGGATGAGGTAGTCGCGGCCCGGTACCTCGGTCTGCAGCCGGTAGCCGGCTCCGATGCCGGAGAGCCCGGCTCCGACGACCACCACCCCGACGTGCGGGGGCAGAGTCGTCGCGGGACGGGGATCGGTGGTGGTTGCGGTACTCATGCCCTCAAGCGTCACGCATCACCCCGGCAAAGACTTGACCTGAGACGACAGAGACTTGACGCTGGACGACATGGCGATGATCCGGTCGGCGGGGCTGCGGGGGTTCCGTCACGTCGTCACGCAGCTGGGGGGAGATCCCGATGCGCTCGCCCGTCGGGCCCGGCTCGACCCGCTGGCGCTCGACACCGACGAGCTGCTGGTCGACGACGTCGCCGTCGCGACCGTGCTCGAGCTGGCCGCCGCGCGGCTCCACCGGTCCGACCTCGGCCTGCTCGTCTCCCGCCACCAGGACATCAGCCTGCTCGGCCCGCTCGCCGTGGCGATCGTCAACGCCCCGACCGTCGGTGACACGCTCGACGCGACCTCGCGCTACATGTTCGTCCACGCTCCGTCGCTGCGCGTGCGGCTCGCCCCCGACCCCCAGGGCGTACGAGGTGTCAGCGCGCTCGTCTACGAGGTCGCGCCCGGCCCGCTCGCGGCCCCGAGGCAGGTGATCGACATCTGCCTCGGCTTCCTCGACGGGCTGCTGCGCTCGGTCGTCGGCGGACCCTACGGCCTGCGCACGGTCGAGCTGTCGCACGAGCCGCTCGCCCCGATCGGCGTCTACGAGGAGTTCTTCGGCGTCAGGGTCCTCACCGGCCGCCCGGCCGCGTTGCTGCGCATCCCGACCAGCCTCGTCTCCCGCCCGCTCGAGGGCGCCGACCCCGGCATCCGTCGCATGGCCCTCGACTTCCTCGAGCGCCAGACCCCACCCGACGACGTGCTCGCCCCCCGGGTCGCCGACGCGCTCCGTCAGACGCTCGGCACCTCCGCCCCCGAGCTCGCCGACATCGCCTCGCTGCTCGCCGTCCACCCCCGCACCCTGCAGCGGACCCTCGCCCGCGAGGGCACCACCTTCGCGCAGCTGCTCGACTCCGTGCGCTGCGAGCGCGCCCACCACTACCTCACGACGACCGACCTGCCCCTCGGGCAGGTCGCCGCTCTCCTCGGCCTCTCGGAGCAGTCGGCGCTCAGCCGCAGCGCCCGCCGCTGGTGGGGCTGCGCCCCCCGAGACGTACGACGAGCCGCCCCCACCCCCCGCCGTACCTGACCTCACCCCCCCCGCCAACCCCACCCCCGCCGTACCCCACTCTGCCGCCTCCCGCCGTACCTGACCCCCGCCGCACCCCACCCCCGCCGTACCCCACCCCCGCCCCCGGCCCCCGCCCCACGTCGCCTTGTTGCCCCTGACGTGCCCGTCTGAGCCGTCCTGGGGCTCAAAATGGGCACGTCGGAGGCAACAAGGCGAAGCTCGGAGTGGGTAGCGTCACCCTTGGTACGTGGCGCTCCGGCCATAGCGCGGCAGCGCCCCCCACCTCCCACCCACCCCGACCCGATGGCAGGCCCGATGTCGTTCGTCACCCGTGGTTTCTCCGGTCGTCGCCGCGAACCGGACCCCGCCGTCCCGCCCGGCCAGACCCTCGTCGACGACTGGCCCGTGCTGTCGGCCGGCGTCACCCCCGAGGTGAGCACCGACGACTGGGACTTCACCATCGTCACCGAGCAGGGCCGCCACACGTGGACGTGGGAGCAGATGCAGGCCCTCGGGCCGGAGGACGTCGCCGTCGACATCCACTGCGTGACGCACTGGTCCAAGCTGGCGATGCCGTGGCGCGGGGTCTCGCTCGACCGGCTCTTCGAGGAGGTGGAGACCGAGCACGACTACGTCATGGCCCACAGCGTCGGCGGCTACACGACGAACCTGCCGCTCGACGAGGTGCTCGACGGGCAGGCGTGGGTCGCCTTCGAGGCCGAGGGTGAGCCACTCACGCCCGAGCACGGAGGCCCGGCACGGCTGCTCGTGCCTCACCTCTACTTCTGGAAGAGCGCCAAGTGGGTGCGCGGCCTGACGACGATGCCGTCCGACGAGCCGGGCTTCTGGGAGAGCGCGGGCTACCACATGCACGGGGACCCGTGGACCGAGGAGCGTTACTGGTGAACGCTCCCCGCGTCACCTGGCACGACGCCACGGTCGCCAGCATCACGCCCGAGACCCCCTCGGCGCGGCGGATCGTGCTCGACGTGCCGACCTGGCCCGGCAACCGGGCGGGGTCGCACCTCGACGTGCGTCTCACGGCCGAGGACGGTTACCAGGCGACGCGTTCCTACTCGATCGCCTCGGCCGGTGAGGCGCCGCAGGTCGTCCTCGCTGTCGACGAGGTGACGACGGGTGAGGTCTCGCCGTTCCTCGTGCACGACCTGCGCACCGGTGACCACCTCGAGCTCCACGGACCACTGGGGGCCTACTTCCTGTGGCCACCACCTCACGACGGCGGCACCACCCATGACCCCGCGGACCCCGCACACGCCGACGCCGCGCAGGCAGCACCGGTGCAGCTCGTGGCCGGCGGCTCCGGCGTCGTGCCGCTCTATGCGATGGCCACCGCGCGAGCAGCGTTGGGAGGCGGGGAGTTCCGCCTCCTCTACTCCGTACGACGCCCCGCCGACGCCTTCTTCGCCGACGAGCTCACCGCTCTCGTCGCCTCGGGCGACCTGACGCTCGACTGGATCCACACCCGCGAGGTGCCGGACGGGCTGCGCCGACCGGCCGGCCGGGTCACCACCGACGAGCTCGCCGACCTGGTGCTTGCGCCGGAGTCGGGGGCCACCGTCTACGTCTGCGGGCCGACCCCGTTCGTCGAGGCCGTCACCGCCGCCCTGCTGCAGCTCGGCCACCCCGCCGAGCGGATCCGCACCGAACGCTTCGGAGGCTGACATGACCGGTACCCCTACCCATCCCGACGAAGCCGCCCTCGACGGCAACGCCCTGGCGGGCCTGCTCCTCGACGCCCTCGGAGTCGACCTGAGCGCGGCCCGGGGCCGGTGCGCGGGGTGCCACACCATCGACCACATCGCCGGTGCGGTGGTGACGATGACCGCCATGGGAGCGGTCGCCCGCTGCCGGGGCTGCGACCACGTGCTCGTGACGGTGGTGCACAGCGGTGACCGCAGCTGGGTCGGCCTCAGCGGCCTGTCGGCCGTCGAGGTCCAGACCCTGTAGCCACACCCTGTAGGCTGGTGGGCAGCGAGAGGGAGTAGTCCTCCTGTCACCGTGTCGACATACTGGCTGGCTCGACGACCGAGCAGGCCCGGTGCGGTGGGTCACCCCCGGGTGGCGGACGAGACTTTCGGCCAGTCCCACGACCCCGACCGGACGTGCCTGGCCGACAGGGCCGTCTGCGGCGCTGCGGCTCGGCCGGCAAGGAGCCCCCCCATGTACGCCCTCATCTTGAGCACCGCCGTGATCTTCGTGGCCGAGCTCGGAGACAAGAGCCAGCTGATGGCCCTGACCTTCGCCACCCGCTACCGCACCCGAGACGTGCTGATCGGCATCACCGCCGCCACGGCCCTCGTCCACCTCGCCTCCGTGGGGATCGGCCTGCTCATCGGCACCGCCTTCGCCAGCTACCAGTGGATCATCTCGATCATCGCCGGCGTGGCCTTCCTCGCCTTCGCGGCCTGGACCCTGCGCGGTGACGAGCTCACCGAGGAGGAGGCCGACAAGGCCCGGACCAGCAAGGGTGCGGCCATCCTCGCCGTCGGTGTCGCCTTCTTCCTCGCCGAGCTCGGTGACAAGACCATGCTCGCCACGATCACCCTGGCGGCGAAGGAGAACTGGCTCGGGGTCTGGCTGGGGAGCACCATCGGCATGGTGGCCGCCGACGCCCTCGCCATCGTCGTGGGTCGC
>JBBRNQ010000103.1:0-15905 GCA_038230235.1 Actinomycetales bacterium | reverse complement strand
GGCGACCAGCTCGGGCCCCACTTCCTGCACGACCACGACGGGCCGGTGCTGCTCGTGGAGTCACGACGGGTCTTCGCGCGCCGGCGCTTCCACCGGCAGAAGGCGCACCTGGTGCTGTCGGCGATGCGTCACCGCGCCCGTCAGCTCGAGGGCCGGGTCACCCTGGCGCAGACCGGCACCTACCGGGAGGCGCTCGCTGAGGTCGACGGCCCCCTCCAGGTGATCCAGCCGACGAGCCGGGGTGCTGTCGACCTCGTGCGCCGGCTCGCCGACGAGCGGCAGATCGAGCGGCTCCCGGCCCGTGGGTTCGTCACCTCGCGGGCGGACTTCTCCGCTTGGGCCGGCTCTCGGGGTGAAAAGCGCCTGCTGATGGAGGACTTCTACCGCGAGGCGCGACGCCGGCACGGCATCCTCGTCGAAGGTGACGGGGAGCCGGTCGGCGGCCGCTGGAACTTCGACCACGACAACCGGGAGCCGGCGCCGAAGGGCCGCGCCCGGCTCGGGGTCGCCGAGCCCTGGTGGCCCGAGGAGGACGACGTGGACGACGAGGTGCGGGCCGACCTCGACCGGTGGGAGGCCGACGGCGACGTCTCCTTCCTCGGTGTGGACGCCCCCCGCCGCTTCGCGGCCACGCGCGACGAGGCCCTGGCCGTGCTCGACGACTTCGTCGTCAACCGGCTGCCGGACTTCGGCCCGCACGAGGACGTCGTGCTCGAAGGCGACGACTGGATGGCCCACTCCCTGCTGTCGGCGCCGATGAACCTCGGCCTGCTCGACCCGCTAGAGGTCGTGGCCCGTGCCGAGCAGGCCTACCTCGACGGCGACGTACCCCTCGCGTCGGCGGAGGGCTTCATCCGGCAGGTGATGGGGTGGCGCGACTACGTCTGGCACCTCTACTGGCACCTCGGTGACGACTACCGTCACCTCAACCGGCTCAACCAGCGCAAGCACCTGCCCGACTGGTTCGCCGAGCTCGACGCCGGGGCAACCAAGGCACGGTGCATCTCCCACGCACTGGCCGGGGTGCGCGACCACGGCTGGGTGCATCACATTCCGAGATTGATGATCCTGGGAAACTATGCCCTCCAGCGCGGTTGGCGGCCGGACGAGCTCACCGACTGGTTCCATCGGGCCTTCGTCGACGGCTACGACTGGGTGATGGTGCCCAACGTCGTCGGGATGTCCCAGCACGCGGACGGTGGGCTGATGGCCACCAAGCCGTATGCCGCCGGCGGCGCCTACCTCTCCCGCATGACCGACCACTGCCGGTCCTGCCCCTTCGACCCCAAGGTGCGGGTGGGGGAGAAGGCGTGCCCCGTCACCGCGGGCTACTGGTGGTTCCTGCACCGCAACCGCGAGCGGCTCGCCGGCAACTTCCGCATGGCGCAGCCCCTCAAGGGCCTCGACCGGCTGCGAGACCTCGACCTGCTGGTCGTCCAGGAGGAGAGCCGGGGATCCGACCCGCCCTGACGTCGGGGGCCGTCCCGCCGGTCAGACCGCGAACCCGAGGTGGGCCAGCGCCTGCCGCAGCAGCACGCCGTGGCCGTTCTCCATGTCACCGAGCGACGCGAGGCGTCCCGCCTCGTCCGGGGTCACCCACGAGAAGTCGAGCGCATCCTGCTGGGGGGCGCAGTCGCCGGCTACGGGCACGACGAAGGCGAGCGACACCGCGTGCTGGCGCGGGTCGTGAAACGGGGTGATGCCCGGGGTCGGGAAGTACTCGGCGACGGTGAAGGGCACCGGCGACACGGGGATGTGCGGCATGGCGAGCGGCCCGAGGTCCTTCTCGAGGTGACGCATCAGGGCGTCGCGGATCCGCTCGTGGTAGAGCACACGACCAGAGACCAGCTCGTGGTTGATCGCCCCCTCGCTGGTGGCGCGCAGCAGCAGGCCGATGGCCGTGAGCACCCCCCGTTCGTCGACGCGCACCGGCACGGCGTCGACATACAGGATGGGGAGCCGATCGCGGGCATCGCGCAGCTGCTCGGCGCTGAGCCACGCACCCTGGGTGTTGGTCTCGGTCATGCCGTCGTTTCTACCAGCAGACCCGGGTCCGGCACCGGTCGGGGACAACCCGGGCGCGTCCGGGAGGATCGTCCATGCTCCGGCCGGCTCGGCGTGGCCGTCCACCGGGCAGGATGGGCCGCGTGTCCTTCGCCGCGCTAGCCCTGGTCGGTGTGGTCGCCCTCCTCGGGCCGCTGCTCACCCTCCCGCGTCGTCTGGGCGTACCCGTGGTCGTCGGAGAGCTCGGGGCCGGGCTGGTCGTCGGGACGACCGGCCTCGGGCTCGTCGACGCCCGTGAGCCGACCTTCGCCTTCCTGGGGCAGGTCGGTTTCGCGCTGGTGATGTTCGTGGTGGGCACCAACGTGCCCATCCGCGACCCGGCCCTGCGCCGTGGCGCCGGGCGCGGGCTGCTGCGCGCTGTGCTCGTCGGGGTCCTCGCCGTGCCGGTCGCCACCGTCATCTCCAAGGCCTTCGGCACGGGCCACACCGGCCTGTATGCCGTGCTGCTCGCCTCGTCCTCGGCCGCTCTCGTGCTCCCGGTCCTCGACGGCGTCACGCTGCCCGCGCGGGAGCGTGACGAGCTGCTTCCGCAGATCGCCGTGGCCGACGCCGCGACCATCGTGGCCCTGCCGCTGGTGCTGGAGCCCGATGCCGGCCTGCGCGCCGGCCTCGGGGTCCTGGTGGTCGCGGTGTCGGGAGCCCTGGTCTTCCTGCTGCTGCGGAACGCGGAGCGCAGCGGCGCGAGGCGGCGCCTGCACCGGGTGTCGGAGCACCACCGCCTGGCCCTCGAGCTGAGGGTGTCGCTCACGCTCCTCTTCGCGGTGGCGGCGCTGGCCCTGGCGCTGCACGTCTCCGTCCTGCTCGCGGGCTTCACGCTCGGACTGGCCGTCGCGGGCGTCGGGGAGCCCCGTCGGCTCGCCCGTCAGGTCTTCGGTCTCACCGAGGGGTTCCTCGGGCCGCTCTTCTTCGTCTGGCTGGGCGCCTCCCTCGACCTGCGCGCCGTCGCCTCCCATCCGTCGTCGCTCGTGCTCGGGCTCGCCCTCGGGCTCGGAGCCCTCGCCGTGCACGCCGTAGGAGCCCTGACGGGTCAGCCAGGCGCGCTGGCCGTGCTCAGCGGCGCCCAGCTGGGGGTGCCGGTCGCGGGCGTCACGCTCGCGGGTCAGCTGGGGGTGCTGGCGCCCGGCGAGGGCGTCGCCCTGCTCGTGGGGGCCCTGGTCACCATCGTCGCCGCGGGCATCGTGGGGGCCCGTCTGGGTCGCCCGGTCCGAGGGACCGGACCGGAGTCCGGCGCCGCAGCCTGACGAGCGGACCCCGTACCGAGACTCTCCGGTCACCCTCAGGCGGGGCTGCGGGCGGGTGGTGGGGGCTCGGTGACCTGCCGGGCGGCGGGGACCCCGCCTCGGGGGGCCTGCTTCAGCAGCCAGATCGGGTTGCCCGAGCCGATCACGCGTCCGGTGGCGGAGACGACCTGCACCCGGTAGAAGACCGGTGACGTGGCCTCGACCGGCACCTGCACCGGCCCACCGGCGAAGTCGACGGTGGTCCAGCTGCGGACCACGCTGGTGCCGGGGTCGACGGAGCCGGTGTCGTCGACCGGCCCCTGCACCAGCTGCACCGTGGAGGACGCGGGGAGGTTGGCCAGCGAGACCGTGAGCTGTCGGGTCGTGAGGTCGCTCACCGACACCGCACCCATCGGCACGGTGTCGTCGACGAGCATGTCGATGGCAGCCCCTCGCCAGTCACCGAGGTGCGCGGTGTAGCACCGACCCGACCGGAGCCCGCCGGTGACGTCGGGGTCCGAGACCGACGGTGCCCAGATCCCGGTGAGGAAGCCGTTGACCATGTGGCCCCACCCCGCCCCGTTGTGCTCGTCGTTGACGCCGTTGCCGGTGAGGAAGCGTGCCGCGCGCGAGAAGGTGTCCCACAGGGCCAGGTGCTGGGTCGTGTCGACGTGACCTCGGTTGCGGTAGCCGACCTCGAGGATGTCGGCGCCGTACGCGTCCGTCGCTCGCATGGCCGAGAAGACCGCCCGTCGCTTGGCGTCCTGGTCGGCGGCGGACAGCAGCGGGAGGCCGTCGTCCCCGAAGGGGTGGTTGTAGGAGAGGAGGGCGCCACGGGCATGGGTCTGGGCCGCCAGCGACGCTGACACGGCACCTGGGCTGGTGGGCATGCTGGCGTACTCGGGGAGCCACTGCGGAGCCCCGAAGTAGTTGAAGTGGATCTTCGGGTTGCCGCTCAGCTCACTGGTCCGCCGCACGGCCAGCTGCGGGTGCAGCCCCTGGTAGGCCGCCTGGACGGCTTCCTGGTCGGCGATGACGGCTGCCGCCGTGCTGCGGGCTCTGACGATCGTCGCGGAGGGCAGGACCACCGACCCGGGTGATCCCGACCGAGGGCTGCGGACGGTGAAGGAGATGGCCTGGAAGGCGTTGTCCATCGCCAGCAGGTCGGGCCACACGGCGCTGACGTCGGCCACCAGGTCGAGCCGGACGGTGGCGCCGGCAGTCGGTACGGGGCGGCCGACCACGCCGACCAGCCCGCCTCCGGTGATGGAGATCCCGAGCGACCCGCCGAAGCGGTAGAGGAGGCGATAGGTACCGGACGGGCGTGAGGCTCGCGCGGGGTGCTTCGACAGGGTGATGGACACGTCGAAGGTGGCGCCCCCGACCAGGGCGCAGGCGCCGAAGACCAGGTCGATGCTCTGCCCCGAGATCGAGGTGCGCAGGAAGTTGCGAGCATCGGGACGGTCGAGCACGGTGAGCGTCTCGGTGGCCGGTGCCCCGTCGGCGCTCTCCACCGAGAGCGAGAACACGGGGTCCGTCACCGACGCCTGCCCCCCGGCTCGGACGGACCCGGTCGTCGACGGTTGAAAGTGCAGCGAGCCCAGGACACTCGCGAAGCCCACCGCCATGGCGCGGGCGTCGTGGTCGGTCATGTAGAGCAGGTCCAGCCCCCCGGCGGCCGCCTGCGCGAACTGGGTCTCCCAGCTGGCTGACCCCTCCGACCAGCTGCCGTGCACGTGCATTGCGGCCCTCAGCGCCGGAAGGCCGGTCAGGCCGGTGCTGCGGGGCGTGGTCGCCGCGCTCGCGACGAGGTCGGGGACGAAGAGGGGCGTGGGCACAGTGGCCGCGGTGGCACCGACACCGAGGCCCGTGAGGAAGGTGCGGCGAGACCAGCGTGACGGCATGACCTGCTCCCGGTTCTGGCACCATCGGTGACGCGCTGGTCTGAGGTGTGCCGGGACCGACGCCGGGGGACGGTGCCAACGGTCCCCAGCGCGAGGTGGTCTGGTCCCCGGCACAGCTGTCCGGACCTTACTCGACGGCGGACGCGCCCGGGCCGGAAATGGACAACCTGTGGGCGGGCCCGATGGCTTAGACTCGTCGCAGCGACGTTCGAGCCGTCATCAGCGGCGAGTCTCCGGAAGAACGGTCGACCCGGCCCGCGTGGCCTGGGAGGCTAAGTAGACCCGGACGGGTGGGCCCGTCATCGCCTGGAGACGAAGTGGCCGTGCGCCGTCCGCCCGCAAGGGTATGGAGCACGACAAGCGAGGTGGTACCGCGGTGCGGGCCGGGCTCTTTCCGGCGGCGTCGTCCTCGTGGTTGACCGACGCGAGCGACGAGAGCACGAGCAGGAGCCCTTCATGGCCTATCCCCGAGTGACCACCGGCACGAGCACCGGGCCGGTCGACCCGCAGGGTCCCCCGACGACCGCGCCGGGTGTCCCCTCGGCTCCGCGCTTCCCGCAGATCGAGGAGCGGGTGCTGCGCTACTGGGACGAGGACGGCACCTTCCTGGCGTCGGTGGAGAACCGTGACGCGGGCGTCGACGGCGCCAACGAGTTCGTCTTCTACGACGGCCCACCCTTCGCCAACGGTCTGCCCCACTACGGGCACCTGCTCACCGGCTACGTCAAGGACGTCGTCCCCCGCTACCAGACCATGCGCGGGCGCCGGGTCGAGCGCCGTTTCGGCTGGGACACCCACGGCCTTCCCGCCGAGCTCGAGGCGATGAGCCAGCTGGGCATCAAGACCAAGGACGAGATCGTCGAGATCGGCATCGAGACGTTCAACGCCGCCTGCCGCGAGTCGGTGCTGCGCTACACCGGTGACTGGCGCGAGTACGTCACCCGGCAGGCGCGGTGGGTCGACTTCGACCACGACTACAAGACGCTCAACCCCGACTACATGGAGAGCGTCATCTGGGCGTTCAAGCAGCTGCACGAGAAGGGCCTGGTCTACGAGGGCTTCCGGGTGCTGCCCTACTGCTGGAACGACCAGACGCCGCTGTCGAGCCACGAGCTGAAGATGGACGACGACGTCTACCAGCAGCGCCAGGACCCCGCCGTCACGGTGGGTCTGCGGCTCGAGACGGGTGAGCTTGCCCTGGTCTGGACGACGACCCCGTGGACCCTGCCGGCCAACCTCGGCATCATGGTGGGACCCGACATCGACTACGTCGTCGTCGAGTCCGACGTCACCGGCCGTATGGAGCGCTACGTCATCGGCGCCGCGCGGCTCGCGTCGTACGCGAAGGACCTCTTCCCGGCGGAGGCCGGCGAGAAGGGCTTCGACGTGGGCACGAAGGTGGTCGAGCGGCTCACCGGCACCGACCTGCTCGGGCGGTCGTTCACCCCGCCCTTCTCCTACTACCTCGGCCACGAGCGGGCGCACCGCGTCTTCGCGGCCGAGTTCGTCACCACCGAGGACGGCACCGGCCTGGTCCACACCGCCGGCGCCTTCGGTGAGGAGGACAAGGTCGTCACCGACCGCGAGGGCATCGAGCCCGTGATCCCGGTGGGTCCTGACGGGAGATTCATCTTCCCGGTCACCGACTACGAGGGGATGCAGGTCTTCGACGCCAACAGCCACGTCATCGACGACCTGCGAGCCGTCACCCGCGGCGAGGAGGCCCACGGGGCGGCGACCGAGGGCACCGTGCTCCTGCGGCGTGAGACCTACGACCACTCCTACCCGCACTGCTGGCGCTGCCGGCAGCCCCTGATCTACATGGCCGTCTCGAGCTGGTTCGTCGAGGTCACGAAGATCAAGGACCGCATGCTCGAGCTCAACGAGCAGATCTCGTGGACGCCCGACCACATCCAGCACGGGCAGTTCGGCCGCTGGCTCGAGAACGCCCGCGACTGGTCGATCACGCGCAACCGCTTCTGGGGCAGCCCCGTACCGGTGTGGAAGTCCGACGACTCGCGCTACCCGCGGGTCGACGTCTACGGCTCCTTCGCCGACCTCGAGGCCGACTTCGGGGTGGAGGTCACCGACCTGCACCGGCCGTTCGTCGACCGGCTCACCCGGCCCAACCCCGACGACCCGCGCACCCCCGAAGAGGGTCAGTCGACGATGCGGCGGGTCGAGGACGTGCTCGACGTCTGGTTCGACTCCGGCTCGATGAGCTTCGCCCAGGTGCACTACCCGTTCGAGAACGCCGACTGGTTCGAGCACCACTTCCCCGGTGACTTCATCGTGGAGTACATCGGGCAGACCCGCGGCTGGTTCTACACGCTGCATGTGCTCGCGACCGCCCTCTTCGACCGCCCGGCCTTCTCCTCCTGCATCAGCCACGGCGTCGTGCTGGGCTCCGACGGCCAGAAGATGAGCAAGAGCCTGAAGAACTACCCCGACGTGCGCGAGGTCTTCGACCGCGACGGGGCCGACGCCATGCGGTGGTTCCTCATGAGCAGCCCGATCCTGCGCGGGGGCAACCTCGTCGTCACGGAGCAGGGCATCCGCGACGGCGTGCGCCAGGTGCTGCTGCCGCTGTGGAACGCCTGGTCGTTCTTCGCCCTCTACGCCAACTCGGCGCGGGGCGGAGAGGGCTACACCGCCGGCTGGTCCACGGCGTCGACCGACGTCCTCGACCGCTACCTGCTGGCCAAGCTGCGCGACTTCGTCGGCGACCTGCAGACCCAGCTCGACGCCTTCGAGATCGCCGACGCGTGCGAGACCACGCGCGGGTTCCTCGACGTGCTCACCAACTGGTACATCCGGCGTTCCCGCACGCGGTTCTGGGGAGGTGAGGACGGCGACGCCCAGGCCGCGTTCGACACCCTCTACACCACCCTCGAGACCGTATGCAGAGTCGTCGCCCCGCTCCTGCCCCTCACCACCGAGGAGATCTGGCGTGGTCTGACCGGTGGGCGCTCGGTCCACCTCACGGACTGGCCGGTCGCGAGCGACCTCCCGCAGGACGAGGTCCTCGTCGCCGCGATGGACCGGGCCCGCGACATCTGCTCGGTCGCGTCGTCGCTGCGCAAGGCCGAGGGGCTGCGGGCCCGGCTGCCGCTCGCGGGCCTGACCGTCGTCACGTCCGACCCCGCCGCGCTCGCGGCCTTCACGTCCGTGGTGCGTGACGAGGTCAACGTCAAGGACGTGACCCTCGTCGACCTCGAGTCGGCCAGCGAGGCCGAGTTCGGTGTCTCCCAGCGCCTCAGCGTCAACGCGCGCGCAGCGGGTCCCCGTCTGGGCAAGGACGTGCAGACGGCGATCAGGGGTGCCAAGTCGGGTGACTGGTCGCTCTCCGCCGCCGGCACCGTCACCGCCGGTGGGCTCGCGCTCGTCGAGGGCGAGTACACCCTGGAGACCGTGGTCGAGGCCGGCGACGGCGCTCTCGACGGCGCCGGTGACGGGTCCGCAGCGGGCCGCGCCGTCGCGATGCTGCCGGGCGGTGGCTTCGTCGTCCTCGACACCACCATCACCCCCGAGCTCGCAGCAGAGGGGCTGGCCCGCGACGTCGTCCGGGCCGTGCAGCAGGCGCGCAAGGAGGCCGGTTTCGAGGTCAGCGACCGGATCTCGTTGACCCTCAGTGGTTCCGACGCCGTGTGGCAGTCGGTCGTCACCCACCAGTCGCTCATCATGGGCGAGACCCTGGCCGTGCAGTTCGGCGCGGCCGGCGGTGACCGTGAGCTGCCGACCGTCGACGGGGCGCACCTCACGTCGGCCTCGGTGGGCGACGGTGACGCGGTGCGGATCCTCGTGAAGAGGGCGTCGTGACCCTAGTCGTGCGCCCCGGTGTCCTCGACGACATGGCTGCCGTCCTCGACGTCGGGCACCGCACCTGGCCGGCGACCTACGGCCCCCTGGCCGGGCCGGAGTACGTGTCGATGGGGCTGGCGAAGTGGTGGAACGCAGACGCCACCGCCCCCGCCCTCCGCGCCGGACGGATCCTCGTGGCCGAGGTCGACGGCGAGATCGTCGGCATGTCGTCGACCGGTCCGCTCGAGGGTCGACTCGTGCTGTGGAAGCTCTACGTGCTGCCTGAGGCGCAGGGGCACGGTGCGGGAGGCGCGCTGCTGCGATCCGTCCTCGTGTCGGCCGCCGAGAGGTACGACGAGATCCGGGTCGCCTACCTCGACGGCAACGAGCACGCGGCGTCGTTCTACCGGCACCACGGCTTCGTCGAGATGGCGCGCGAGAGCGGCGGCACCGGCATCCCGGACCAGGTCTGGATGACGCGGGCGCTGGTCCAGCCGACCTTCGTCACCTCCGGCCCGGTCCAGCCTGCGCCGCAGGAGGACCCCCGATGAGCCCCAGTGGTCGCCCCGACGCCGCCCAGGTCGAGGCGGGTCGCCGCCTCTCCGTCGAGAAGCGCGTGCGCGAGGTCGAGGCCGCCATCCTGGCCCGTGCCCCGGAGACGCACGTCGACCCCAGCCTCGACGAGGTGGCAGCCGTCATGGAGCTGCTCGGCGAGCCACAGCACTCCTTCCCGGTCATCCACCTCACCGGCACCAACGGCAAGACCTCGACGACCCGCATGGTCGAGTCGCTGCTGCGCGAGTTGGGCCTGACGACAGGGCGGTTCACCTCCCCGCACCTGCACTCCTTCCGCGAGCGGATCGCCCTCGGAGGTGTCGCGCTCACCGCCGAGCAGCTCATCGCGGTCTACGACGAGGTGCTGCCGATGGTCGAGCTGGCCGACGCCCGGTCGGTCGAGCGGGGCGGGGGGCGGCTCAACTTCTTCATGCTCTCTGTCGTGCTCGCCTACGCCGCGTTCGCCGACGCACCCGTCGACGTCGCCGTCGTGGAGGTCGGGCTCGGCGGTCGCTGGGACGCCACGAACGTCGCCGACGGGCAGGTCGCGGTCATCACCCCGATCGCCATCGACCACACCCGGCTGCTCGGCTCGACCGTCGAGGAGATCGCCACCGAGAAGTCCGGCATCATCAAGCCCGGCGCCATCGCGGTGTCGGCGGTGCAGGAGCGCGACGTCGCCGAGATCCTCGTCGACCGGGCCGAGGAGGTGGGTGCGCGGGTCGTCTTCGAGGGTGTCGACTTCGGGGTGGTCTCCCGCGAGGTCGCCCTCGGCGGTCAGCTGCTGACGCTCAAGGGGCTCGCAGCGGAGTACACCGAGGTGTTCCTGCCCCTGCACGGTGAGCACATGGCCAGCAACGCTGCCACCGCCCTGGCAGCGGTCGAGGCCTTCCTCGGGGGCGGCGAGCAGGCCCTCGATCCAGAGGTGGTGCGGGCCGGGTTCGCCTCGGTGACGTCGCCCGGGCGCCTGGAGATCGTGCGCCGTTCGCCCACGGTGCTCGTCGACGCGGCGCACAACCCGGCCGGGATGCGGGCGCTCGTCGCGGCGCTCGAGGACGCGTTCACCTTCACCCGCCTCGTCGGTGTCGTCGCGATCTTCGCCGACAAGGAGCCGCTCGAGATGCTCGAGGCGCTCGAGCCCGTGCTCGACCACGTCGTCGTGACCCGCAACACGTCGGCCCGCTCCATCCGCCCCGACGACCTCGGCGTCATCGCCCGTGAGGTCTTCGGCGACGACCGGGTCACCGTCGTGCGTGACCTGCCCGACGCCCTCGACCGCGCCGCCGGTATCGCCGAGTCGTCAGGAGACGCCAGCGGCATGGGCTCCGGCGTCCTCGTCACCGGCTCGGTGGTCACCGCGGCCGACGCGAGGATGCTCCTGGGAGCCACCTCCACCTGACCCCTCCTTCCGAACCAGAGAAACCCTGCGTTCCGCGACCCGGGAGCCCTCGGAACGAAGGGTTTCTCTTGTTCGGAACGCAGGGGGGTGGGGTCAGGGTGGGGGAGCGCCGGCGCCGAGCAGCCAGGGGTGGACGCGCTCGAGCTGGGCCCCCAGCTGCAGCAGCAGCTTCTCCTGCCCGGGGCGGGCGGTCAGCAGCGCGGCGACGGGGCGGCCGTCGGCGTCCAGGCCCGCGGGCACCGTCAGGCCGGGCCAGCCGAGGAGGTTCCAGTGGCTGAGGAAGCCCACCCGGCGCGAGGCCCGCAGGAGCGTCACGAGGGACGGGACGCCGTCGCGCTCACCCACCGGGGGTGGGGCGCAGGGCATCGTGGGGCTGAGCAGCACGTCGACACCGGCCAGCGAGGTCTCCACCGCGGCCCGCTCGGCGCTGACGTCGAGGGCCCAGGGCAGGGCCCGACGCGTCACGGACCCCACGCGGGCGGCCAGCCGGGTCACCGGCTCCACCCGCGCCGGGTGGTCGCTCGCGGCGACGTCGGCGGCGGCCGAGGCGGTGTAGCGCACGCTGAACTTCGTCGACGCCGCCGCGAACTGCACCCGGCCGGTGTGCACGGTGTGGCCGAGCCCTCGCAGCCGGGCCGCCGTGACCTGCGCCGCCTGCACCCACGCGGCGTCGATCGGCCCGCCCTGCGGCAGGGGCCGGTCCATCGCCCGGTCGGTCGTGAGCAGCACGCGGACGGGCCGAGGCGGCTCGTCGAGGGCAGCGACCAGCAGCTGCGGCACGGTCAGCAGCACGTCGTACAGCAGGGCGGTGTCGGCCAGGCTGCGGCCGAAGCCACCGGGCGAGACCAGGCCCGTCCAGGGCGCCTCGACCGGCGCCGTCGAGATCGAGCCCGGGGTGGCGAAGAGCCCAGGCAGCCCGCACCACGCCCCCGGGCCCCGGATGGAGCCACCCCCGTCACCGGCGAGCGCGAGCGGCACCAGACCCGCCGCGACGGCGGCGGCCGACCCACCGCTCGAGCCGCCGGGGGTGCGCGACGGGTCCCACGGGTTGCGGGTGACTCCCCCGTAGAGGCTCTCGGTGTACGGCGTGAGGCACAGCTCGGGCGTGCGGGTGGCGCCGACGACGACCCCACCCGCGTGTCGGACCAGGCGGATGCTCGCGGCGTCCTCCGTCGAGACGCGGGTGAGGGCGCGCGACCCCTTGGTCACCACGTCTCCGTCGACGTCGACCTCGTCCTTCGCGGCCACGGGTACGCCGGCGAGCGGCAGGTCCTCCCCGGCGGCCAGCCGCTCGGCCACCCGGTCGGCGTCGGCCAGCGCCCGCTCGTGGGTGACGCGCTGGAAGGCGTTGAGCCGGCCCTGGGCCCCGTCGATGCGCGTCAGCGCCGCGGCCACGACCTGACGCGGGGTCAGCTCACCCGACCGCACCCTGCGCGCGGTCTCGTGGGCGGTGACCCAGCGGAGGCGCTCGGCCAGGTGCAGCGCGTCGACCGCGTCGACGTCGGCAGGAGTCATGGTGGGCACTGTGCCACAGGGGGCGACCGATCCGCCGGGAGTCGGGCCGCGGGTCCGGCGCCCGCACCCACCACCCCGAGCAGCGCTCCTCGGCAGGTCGTCATACGCTCGTCTCCGTGGACAGTGTCTGGAGGGTGGTCTCGTGCGGGGGTTGACCGTCTACGGGCAGACTGGCAAGTTCACCTACCGGATGCTCATGACGGTGCTCATCGGCCAGTCGCTCGCGGTCTTCTTCGGCGCCCTCGTCGCGCGCGGCATCGCGGCTGCCCAGGGCGACTCCCGCGGGGCGACGTACCTCTGGGTCGGTGTGGGGCTCGCCGTCCTCGCCATCGCCGCGGCAGGCAGCATGCGCCGCCCGTACGGCGTGACCCTCGGCTGGTTGGTGCAGGTGGGCACCTTCGTCGCCGGGGCCGTCCTGCCGATGATGGTCGTCGTCGGGTTCATCTTCCTGGCCATGTGGGTGACCTGCCTCGTGCAAGGCGCCAAGATCGACGTGACCGACGCGCGGCGGCGGGCCGAGGCGGCGGGTGGGGCCGAACCCGGCGGTGCCGGAGCCTGACTCTCGCCGCTAGGGTGCTGGGGTGACCACCGAACGCTCACTCGTCCTCGTCAAGCCCGACGGATTCCGCCGTGGCCTCACCGGTGAGGTGATCAGCCGCATCGAGGCCAAGGGCTACACCCTCGTGGCCCTCGACATCTTCACCCCCGACCGGGGGCGGCTCGCGCAGCACTACGCCGAGCACGAGGGCAAGCCGTTCTACGAGCCCCTCGTCGACTTCATGGCCTCCGGTCCGGTGACCGGCATCGTCATCGAGGGGGAGCGCTGCATCGAAGGGTTCCGTGCCGTCGCCGGCGCGACCGACCCGACGGTCGCGGCTCCTGGCTCGATCCGTGGCGACCTCGGTCGCGACTGGGGCCTGAAGGTGCAGCAGAACATCGTGCACGGCTCCGACTCGCCCGAGTCGGCGGCACGCGAGATCGGCATCTGGTTCCCTCAGCTGTGAGCCCGGGGCAGGCCGGGGCTGCCCCGGTCGCCATGCAGTTCTCCGAGGCGCCCGGCTTCAGCCACCTGCACCTGCACGTCGTCCCCCGGATGGCTGACCAGCCGGTCGACCGCCGGGGTCCCGCGGTGTTCGGTTACCTCGGACAGCCCGAGATCGACCGCGTGACGCCACCCGAGCAGGACCGGATCGCGCTCGCCCTGGGCGTTGCGCTCCGCCGCTGAGCCGGCGCTGTCGGCTGGCGCTGTCGGGCGGCGCTGTCGGCTGGCGCGCGACGGGCGCTAGTGGCGCAGGCCGTCGGGTGGGGGGCGGCGGTCGAGGTCGGGGCCACCCTCGCAGCGGCGGGCCAGGGCGGTGACCTCGCGCTCGACGTACTGCCGGGTGAGTCCTTCGCTGAGGCGGCCGACCGCGCCCGCCAGCAGCCCCGTATGGAGCACCGTCGCGACGACGTGCGTGCGGCCCTCCCCGAGGTCCGTGAGCTCGTGGAGGGCGGTCGTCGTCACCCCGGTGCTGCGGGCCTGCCACTCCCACCGGGTGAGCGGCTCCCACTGGGTGACCGTCCAGGTGCTCGCGGGCAGCTGGGGCTGCTTGACGCGCGCCCGGACCCCGAGGTCGAGCTCGCTCACCCCGCCGAGAGGCGTCAGGCGGGTCACGGTCGGGTTCCACCGCGTCCACGACAGCACGTCGGTCCACACCCCCCAGACCAATCCGATGGCCGCGTCGATCTCCAGGTCGAGCGTGATCATCGGGCCGGTCCTCGGGATGGTGTGGGCGGGTGACAGCCACCAGCCTAGGGACGCGGCGGCACCCCCGCGCCGGAAACAGGTGCGCAGCCGCCGTCAGCCCTGCCACTCGCGGGCGAGCATCGCGTACTGGTAGCCGTCGACCCACCCGAGATCGGCGTGCCAGGAGTCCTCCACCCCATGCTGTTCGCGCCTCATCCCGGCCTTCTCCAGGACGCGTGCGGACGCGGGGTTGTCGGCGTTGCAGCTCGCGGTGACGCGCCGGAGCCCGAGGTGCTCGAACGCGGCGGCCAGGAGGCCGCGAGCGAGGTCCGTGGCCACTCCTCGCCCGGCGAAGGTCGGGTCGACGACGTACCCGATGAGGCCCTCGGTGCCTGTGGGCATCCCGGGTTGGCCCATCCCGTCGACCACGTCGAGGAACCCCATCGCGGCCACGGCACCGTCGACCTCCCCGACGCAGGCGAAGTCGGTGTCGCTCGAGGGCACCGCGAGCCACTCCCGGCGGAAGGTCTGGGGATCGACGCTCGTGCGGATCATGAAGCGGTTGACTGCCACGTCGTTGCGGACGGACAGCAGCTGGTCCAGGTCGTCGGCCCGGGCCTCGCGCAGGAGCACGGATCCACTGCGGAGCGGCCAGGGGGTCGACGTCACGCCCGCATCCTCCCCGACACCGGGGCGCGACGCCAACGCGCTCACGAACGGCCCCGGTGAGAGGATCGCCGGGTGACTCCCCACGTGCCCGACCTGTCACGACGGGGACGAAGCGACGGCGAGAACCTCGACACCCTCGTCGAGCGCGCGGTGCGGGGCAGCCGTCGGTCGGTGGCGTCCCGGGTCCTGCGGGTGCGCAGCAAGGGATGGCACCTGGGGCAGTGCGCCCTCGCCGCCGCGGTCGCCTGGTTCGTGGCGACGACGGTCGTCGGGCACGCCACGCCGGTCTTCGCGCCCATCGTCGCGGTGGTCTGCCTGGGCACGAGCTACGGGCAGCGGTTGCGTCGGGTGGCCGAGGTCACCGTGGGGGTGGCGGTGGGACTCGGGGTCGCCGACCTCTTCCTCGCGCTGGTCGGGCGTGGCTCGTGGCAGATCGGCCTCATCGTCCTGTTCGCGATGACGGCTGCCGTCTTCCTCGACACCGGCAACCTGCTCACCACCCAGGCGGCCGTGCAGTCGATCTTCGTCGTCGCCCTCGTGGCCACGCCCCAGGACGCGGTGGCCCGGTGGGTCGACGCGGCCATCGGGGGAGCCGTCGCGCTGGTCGCGGCGACCGTGGTGCCCCGAGCACCGCTGCGCCGACCGCGCACCCAGGCGGCCGTCGTGCTGCGCACCGTCGTCCGGCTCCTTCACGAGTCGGCTCAGTGTACCCGCGACGGTGACGTCGAGCGCGCCGCTGAGGTGCTGGCCGCAGCCCGCGAGACGGACTCGCTCATCACCGAGCTGCGGGGCGCCGCTGCCGAGGGGCTGTCGGTCATCGCGTCGTCACCGTTCCGGCGCGGCCACACCGGCGACGTGCGGTCCGTCGCCGACCTCGTCGACCCGCTCGACCGGGCCGTGCGCAGCACGCGGGTACTCACCCGGCGGGTCGCCGTGCTCGCGTCGCGGCAGATCGCCGTACCCCTGGCGTACGGCGAGGTGCTCGACGGCCTCGCGGACGCGGCCGACGTCGTCGCCAGGGCGCTGGCCGAGAACGCCCACCCGCAGGTGGG
>JBBRNQ010000102.1:0-15983 GCA_038230235.1 Actinomycetales bacterium | reverse complement strand
GACACCCGCCGGCCGGCCACCCCCCTGTCGGACGTGTCGCTGCTGACCAACGCGTCGGGCGAGCCCGGGGTCGGCGCCGAGATCCGTGCCGAGCTGCCCAGCGCTGCCTCCGTCGACGCGATCATCGCGTTCGTCAAGTGGCACGGCCTGCGCGTCATCGAGCCCGAGCTGCGGGTGCTGGCCGCCCGGGGGGTGCCGCTGCGCATCATCACCACGACCTACATGGGGGCGACCGAGCGGGTCGCGCTCGACCGGCTGGTGCGCGAGCTCGGCGCCACCGTCAAGATCCAGTACGACTCGAGAGCCACGCGGCTGCACGCCAAGGCGTGGCTCTTCCGCCGGGGCACCGGCTTCGACACCGCGTACGTCGGGTCGTCGAACCTCTCGCGCGCCGCCATGCTCGACGGGGTCGAGTGGAACGTGCGGCTGTCGGCGATCGCGACGCCGTCGATCCTCGAGAAGTTCAGCGCGACGTTCGACAGCTACTGGGCCGACCCGACCTTCGAGACCTACGACCCCGACCGTGACCGCGACCGGCTCGACGACGCCCTGGCCCAGGCGTCGGGACACGGGCCGACCACCGGGCCGACGTCGCTCGCGCTGTCGGGGCTGCAGGTGCGCCCCTACCCCTACCAGTCCGAGATGCTGGAGCAGCTCGATGTGGAGCGGCTGGTGCACGACCGGCATCGCAACCTCGTCGTCGCCGCCACCGGCACAGGGAGGACCGTCGTCGCCGCGCTCGACTACCGGGGCCTGTGCGAGCGGGCCGGACGGCGGTTGCGGTTCCTCTTCGTGGCCCACCGCAAGGAGATCCTCACGCAGTCGCTGCGCACCTACCAGGAGGTGCTGGGCGACGCGGGCTTCGGCGAGCTCTACGTCGACGGCACGCGGCCCGAGAGGTGGGAGCACGTCTTCGCCTCGGTGCAGTCGCTGTCGGCCTACGGGATGGCCTCCATCCCCGCTGACGCCTTCGACGTCGTGGTCATCGACGAGTTCCACCACGCGCAGGCCCGCACCTACCGGGCGATCCTCGAGCACCTGGCCCCCCGCGAGCTGCTCGGGCTCACCGCCACCCCCGAGCGCGGTGACGGCGTCGACGTGCGCGACCTCTTCGGCGGTCACGTGGCGGTCGAGCTCCGGCTCTGGGACGCCCTCAAGGCCGACCTGCTCACGCCCTTCCACTACTTCGGCATCGCCGACGGGACCGACCTGCGGCGGGTCGACTGGTCGTCGGGTGCCTATGACGCCACCGCCCTCGCCAACGTCTACACCGGCAACGACATGCGGGCCCGGATCGTCCTGACCGCCCTGCGCGACAAGGTCGCTGACCTCGAGGCCATGAGGGCGATCTGCTTCTGCGTCTCTGTAGCGCACGCGGAGTTCATGGCGGATCGCTTCACCACCAGTGGTATCCGGGCCGCGACCATCACCGGCTCCACCCCCTCCGGCGAGAGGGAGCGCCGCATCGACGACCTGCGCAGCGGCCGGCTGCAGGCGATCATGGCCGTCGACGTCTTCAACGAGGGGGTCGACGTGCCCTCGATCAACACAGTGCTCTTCCTGCGGCCGACCGAGAGCTCGACGGTCTTCCTCCAGCAGCTCGGCCGCGGGCTGCGCCGCGCGCCGGGCAAGGCCGTACTGACCGCGCTCGACTTCGTCGGTCACCACCGCCAGGAGTTCCGCTTCGACCGCCGGTTCCAGGCGATGACGGGCAGCACGCGCAAGGAGCTCGAGCGCGACGTGCAGCACGGCTTCCCCTTCCTGCCGGCGGGCACCCAGATCGTGCTCGACCGGGCCAGCCAGGAACTGGTGCTCGCCAACATCCGCGCGCAGGTGACGACCCGGTGGGCCGGCATCCTGGCCGAGCTGCGGGCCCGGCCCACCGACGACCTGGCCGGCTTCCTCGACGAGTCGGGCGTCGACCTGGCTGATGTGGTGCGCGCCGACCGCTCGTGGACCCGACTGCGACGCGAGGCGGGAGTCGCCGTACCAGACGGAGGGGAGCGGGAGGCCATGCTGCTGAAGCGAGCTCGCGCACTCGCCCACGTCGACGACCCAGAGCGGGCGGCGGCCTACCTGACGTGGTTGGGTGACGACGCGCCGTCGTACCACGGTGCCTCGACCACCCTGCAGGCGTATGGCCGGATGCTGCACTTCTCGATCTGGCCCGACGGCGGTGGGTTCTCCACGTACGCCGAGGGGCTGGCGGCGGTGCGCGAGGAGCCGGCGGCCCGACAGGACCTCACGGCCGTGGTCCAGCTCGGGATCGCCCACGCCGAGCGGGTGACGATGCCGCTGCAGGGGGACCTGGCCGAGCGGCCGCTTCGGGTGCACGGGCGCTACACCCGGGAGGAGATCGTGGCCGCGCTCGGCTACGTCAGCCTCGACGGGCGCAAGGCCAACAGCGTGCGCGAGGGGGTGGTGTACTCCCCCGATGCCGGCTCCTCCGGGACCGACGCGTTCTTCGTGACGCTCCACAAGTCGGAGGCCGACTACTCGCCGACGACGATGTACCACGACTACGCGCTCAGCCGTGAGCTCTTCCACTGGGAGTCGCAGTCGGGCACGAGTGTGGGGTCGCCGACCGGGCAGCGCTACCTCCACCACGCCGAGCGCGGTTCGCACGTGCTGCTCTTCGCCCGACCCAGCAAGCTGACCGAGCTCGGCGGCGGGGCGCCGTACCTCTTCCTCGGGGAGGCGACCTATGTGAGCCACCGCGGTGAGCGGCCCATCGCGATCACCTGGAGGCTGCGCACACCGATGCCGGCGATGGACTTCGAGGTCGCGAAAGTCGTCGCCTGACGGTCGGCAGAGCCCAGCGGTGGCAGGATGGGCGCGTGCGTGAGCTGCTCATCGCCAGGAACCCCGATGCCGGGTCGTCGTTGGCCTACCTGATGCGGCTGCCCCTCGGCGAGGGGATGCTCTTCCGCACGTCGGGCACGTGGCCGCGCGAGAAGGCGCTCTTCTGCTACCCGGTGCACCTGAGGGAGTGGCCCGACGAGCCCGAGGTCGTCGAACGGATCGCCGTGCGCTCGTGCGAGCGTCGGGGGGCGGCCATCGACCTCGTGGTCGACCGAGGTCGAGAGCACCGCTCCCAGATCGTCTACACGACGGCCCGGGGCCGCCAGATGGTCTTCTGGCAGTCGCCGAAGACGCGCAAGCAGTCGAAGCCGCGGGTCACCCTGCCGACCGCGCGGGCGGCCGCGGTGGCCGACCTGCGGATCGTCGTCGACAGCCACGAGCGCTACCCCTATCGCTTCCCAGGACAGCAGGTTACGACCGAGCGCGGTGCCTTGCGTTGCGGTGACTACGGGCTCGTCGTCGGTGGCGAGCTCGTGGGGTCCGTCGAGCGCAAGTCGGTGGCCGATCTCGTCTCGACGATCTCCGGGGGCCGTATGGGGTTCGCGATGGGCGAGCTGGCGTCCCTCCCCCGGGCGGCAGTGGTCGTCGAGGAGCGCTACTCGGCCCTGCTGGGCCAGACCTGGATGCGTCCGGCGGCGGCCGCCGACGCGGTCGCCGAGCTGCAGGTGCGCTACCCCAGCGTCCCGATCGTGTTCTGCGACAACAGGAAGCTGGCGGAGGAGTGGACCTTCCGCTTCCTCGGCGCGGTCAGCGCGTGGTGGCAGACCGAGCAGGTCCTCGTACGGGGTGTCGACGGCACCGAGCCGACGCTGCTCACCCGGCCACGTGTCGTCGTACCGGAGTCGAGCGAGCCGACGACCGCGCAGGTGCGCGCGTGGGCGCGCGCCACCGGGATCGACGTGCCCGACCGTGGGCGCCTGCGACCCGAGGTGTGGGAGGCGTGGCAGGCGGGAAACCCGCCGCCGCCCTGAGCACCGTCCCCGCTGAAGTTGACTCAGAGTCGGGGCACTCGACTCGGTCCCCGGGTGGGGTCGACTCAGAGTCGGTGCACTCGGCTGACGTTAGAACATGAGCCGAGCGCACCGACTCTGAGTCAACCCCACCGGAGGGTGGTCAGCTTCGGGTGACGAGCAGTCTCAGGTCGCGGACGTGACCCCTCCCTTCTCGGCCCGCACGGGGCTACGGTCAGCAGGCGAGGAAGGAGGGGGCGATGACGCCCCCAGACGGGTCGATGCTGCCCACGCGGGCGAGGACGCCGTACGGCGCGCCGACGGCCGTCTCCCCGCGCCTGCTGGCCTCGTGGCGCCGCAGCGAGGACTACGGCGTCGACCTCGACGAGGTCGACCCGGTCTGGACCGGCACCTACGCCGGCGACTCGCTCCTTCTCGAGTGTGGCGCCGAGGTGCTGACGGGGATGCACCAGACCCTGGCCAACGAGCCGATCAGCCTCATGCTCGCCGACGCCGACGGGCTGGTGTTCAACCGGCTCAGTGGAGACACCTCCGTGCTGCGGGCGCTGGACGTGCGTAGCCGTACCGGTGCTCGACCCGAACTCCGGCCGGCTCGAGGGCTGCGTCAACATCACGACCGGGGCCAGGTCGTCGAGCGACCTGCTCCTCGCGCTGGCCCAGTCCGCCGCCGGGAACACCTCCGCGCTGATGCTCGCCCGGTTGCTCGACCCCCCCCGCAGCCAGGCTGAGCGCGTCGTTCCATTCCCGCGACATCTCTCGCAGCGTGCAGGAGCCGGGCTCGAGCCGCGCGGGCTTCGATGCCGAGCACGTCGTACGACGCCCCGCCGACCCTGCCCGTCACCGCCGAGCTGCTCGACTCCGTGCCGCAGTCCCTGGGGTGCTCGTCGACACCGTCGTCGAGGTGGCCCCGCTGCGCGAGCGTCCCGGCGACGTCATGCCGCTGGCCAGGCACGCCGCCCATAACACCCGCGCCCGAGAGGTCGCCTTGACCCCGTCGGCCGAGCACGCGCTCACCGGGCACGGCTGGCCCGGCAACGTCGACGAGCTCGTCGCGGTCGTCCACGACGCGGCTCGGCGCACCGACACCATCGACACCCGGCACCTGCCACCCAGCCTCGTGGCCCACCACGGGCCCCGCCTCACCCGCATCGAGACGCTGGAACGCGACGAGATCCAGCGCTGCCTCGCCCGTCCCGGCGTCAGCGTCACCGCGGCGGCCAAGGACCTCGGGCTCAGCCGGGCCACGCTCTACCGTAAGATCGCCCAGTACGGGCTGAGCCACTGACGCTTGGCCGTCCCGTGCTGGTCATGGTGAGGACGAGCACAGAGGGGTCGTGGGACCTACGTCCTCTGGAGGGAGCTCCCGGGAAAGGGAGCATGGGAGCGGATGCGCATCTCCAGTTCCGTCGTCGACGGCGTGACGCGTCTGTATGGAGGACCGATGACTGTCGAATCGCAGGACACGACCTATCCTGCGCGCCTCAAGGTGGACTACGTCGAGCAGCACGACCGCATGACCACGTTCTTCCGGCTCCTGCTGCTGATCCCGATCGCCGTCGTCATCGGCCTCCTCAGCAGCCAGACCAGCAGGACCGGCTACAACCCGAGCGGTCAGTCCGTCACCACCACGACCGGGAGCATCGCCGGTGGGCTCTTCGCCGCGACGGTCCTGATGATCGTCTTCCGGCAGCGCTACCCGCGCTGGTGGTTCGACTTCGCGCTCCAGCTCACCCGCTTCAGCACCCGCGTCGGCGCCTATGCCGGTCTGCTCACCGACCAGTACCCCTCGACCGTCGACGAGCAGAGCGTTCACCTCGAGCTCGACTACCCCGACGCCGAGCACGACCTCAACCGTTGGCTGCCGCTCGTGAAGTGGTTCCTCGTGATCCCCCACGTCATCGTCCTGGCGTTCCTCTACCTCGGCGCGGTCGTCGCCGTCTTCTTCGCCTGGATAGCGATCATCGTCTCGGGCACGTACCCCGGGCCCTGTTCGACTACGTCGTCGGGGTGGCACGCTGGGCCCTGCGGGTGCAGGCGTACGCGACGCTCCTCGTGACCGACCGCTACCCGCCGTTCTCGCTGGCCTGACACGGCCGAGCCAGGCGGTCAGCTGACGGGCCCCGACTTGAGGTCGAGGTCCACCAGCAGCTCGTCGGCCAGGCGCTCGAGCTCCGCGCGGACCAGCTCGACGTCGACCTCCCCGGGCACGCTCAGGTGGGCCGTCGCCTCGAAGAGCACACCGCCAGCCATCGGGGCGTCCCGCACCTGCGTCTCGAGCTCGTCGATGCTCACCCCCGCCCGGGCCAACGCACCCGACACCTCCGCGACGATGCCGGGCCGGTCGGAGCCAACGAGGTGGAGCAGCCACACGGCCGCGGTGCGAGAGTCCTCGTCGGCGCGGGACACGATGACCTGGAGGCCGTCTGCAGCCAGGGCAGTAAGGTCACGCTCGAGGTCGGTGACGCGGGCGTCGGGGACGGTGACCTGCACGATACCGGCGAACTTGCCTGCGAGCCGGGCCAGCTGGCTGCGGAGCCAACTGCCTCCGTGGCGCTCGACGGGAGCGGAGATCGCCCGAACCAGTCCGGGTCGGTCGTCGGCCATGACGGTCAGCACGAGGGTGGCCACCTCCTGAGGCTACCTGCCGAGCGTCCCACCGCCATCTCAACTCCCGGACGCCCTGCCCTGGGGACAACCCCGGACCCGTGAGCCGCGACTTCGGGTCATTTGACCCATGACGACGGAGGTGGTCGACGGCACCATGCGAGCCCTCGCCACCAGCGGAGGGCCAGAGACCCTCGTGGCCAACTCAGCCGAAGCAGCCCCCCGGCCCAGCGGCCCAACCTCAGCCGCGTGCCGGATCCAGGAGCTGGGCCAGGTGCAGCGACGGCCGATCGCGCAGGTCGGCGACCTGGGTGCGGCAGGAGAAGCCGTCGGCCAGCACCACCGCCGTCGCGTCCGCGTCGAGTGCGGGCAGCAGCTGTTGCTCGGCCACCGCGACCGACACCTCGTAGTGTCCCTTCTCCACGCCGAAGTTGCCGGCGAGGCCGCAGCACCCGGAGAGACGTCGTACGGTGACCCCGGTGCGGCGCAGCAGCGCCTCGTCGGCAGCCCAGCCGAGGACCGCGTGGTGGTGGCAGTGCGGCTGGGCGATGACGCTGCGGCCGGCGAGGTCTGGCGGCTCCCACCCGTCGGTCTCCGTCAGGAGCTCGGCCAGGGTGCGGGTGGCGTCGGCGACGAGCCGCGCGTCGGCCTCGAGCTCGGTGCCGGCGAAGAGCTCGAGCGAGTCGGAGCGCAGGACCGCGGTGCACGACGGTTCGATGCCCACGACCAGCATCCCCTCTCGCACAGAGGAAGCCAGCTCTCGCACAGTGTTTCCCAGGATACGACGTGCCCCGTCGAGCTGGCCGGTCGTGATCCACGTCAGACCACAGCACAGGGACGAGCCCGGGAGTCTCGGCGCGTAGCCGGCCCCTTCCAGCACCCGCACGGTCGCGGCCGCGACCTCGGGGTCGAAGGCGTCGCTGAAGCTGTCGGCGAAGAGCACGACCGGCACTCCCCCCGAGTCGGAGGCGCTCCATGCGGCATGGAACGGCCTGGCCGCGAACGCCGGCACCGACCGTCGGTGGTCGACCCCTGCGCTGGCCTTGGCGAGACGACCCAACCCCGGGGTGCGCAGGGAGGCGTTGGCCACCGCAGCGAGACCCGGCACCCGCCCCACGAGCCGCGCCCATCGCGGCAACCACCCGAGGGCGTAGTGCGACCGCGGCCGCAGCCGGCGCCGGTAGGTCTGGTGCAGCACCTCGGACTTGTAGGTCGCCATGTCGATGCCCGTCGGGCAGTCGGAGGCACAGCCCTTGCACGACAGGCACAGGTCGAGCGCGTCGTGCACGGAGGCGTCGCGCCACGACAGGTCGCCGCGCACGACGTCCTGCAGGATGCGCGCCCGACCCCTGGTCGAGTCCTTCTCCTCACGGGTCGCGAGGTAGGAGGGGCACATCACCCCGTTGGCTGCGGTGTTGTCGGCCCGGCACTTGCCGACCCCGGTGCAGCGGTGGACGGCCTGGGCGAGGTCGCCCCCGTCGTGAGGGTAGGCAAAGCCCAGAGAGTGGGCTCCGTTGCTGCGCAACGGCTTGACCCCGTCGAGACGCACGTGGGCGTCGACCGCGTCGGGGTCCACCAGCACCCCGGGGTTGAGCAGGTGGTCGGGGTCGAACGCGCGCTTGACGGCGCCGAAGAGGGCGATCGCCTCCGGGGAGTACATCCTCGGGAGCAGCTCGCTGCGGGCTCGCCCGTCGCCGTGCTCACCCGACAACGAGCCGCCGTAGCGGCCCACCAGGTCGGCCGCGTCGGTGAGGAAGGCCCTCAGGACCTTGGTGCCGTCGGGTCGGTCGAGGGGGTAGTCGAGCCGCACGTGCAGGCAGCCGTCGCCGAAGTGCCCGAAGGGTGCCGAGGTCAGGTCGTACGACGACACGAGCGCGTCGAAGTCGGCGAGGTACGCCCCCAGCGTGTCCGGCGGCACCGCCGCGTCCTCCCAGCCGGGCCACGCCGGGCGGCCCGAGGGGGCGCGTCCGGCCAGTCCGGCGCCGTCCTCGCGGATCCGCCACAGCCGGGCCTGGGTCGCCGGGTCCTCGACCACGAGCGACTCGATCCCGAGGCCGGCACCCGCGAGCCGCCGCGCCCGCTCGAGCAGCTCGCCACGGTCGTCGCCGGCGAGCTCGACGAAGAGCCACGCCTCCCCCCGTGGCAGCGGCGGCACGGCGCCGGCGCCGCGCTGGGCGAGCAGCACGTTGACCAGGCGGCGGTCGAGCCCCTCGCACGACGTGGGCCCGTGGGCGACGACGGACGGAGCGGCTTCGCCGGCCGCGACGATGGTGGGGAAGCCGATGGCGACGACCACCCGCAGCGGGGGGTCGGTCACCAGCCGCACGGTCACCTCGGTGAGGAGCCCGAGGGTGCCTTCCGACCCGACGAGGGCCTTGGTGAGGTCGAAGCGCTCGGGCAGGAGGTGGTGGGCGGCGTAGCCCGAGACCTGTCGGCCGAAGCGACCGAGCTCGGTGCGCGCGGTCGCGAGGTATGGAGCGACCGCCTCACGCGAGGCGGCCACAACGGCGTCGGCGCCGCGCACCCACGGCACGCCGGCGGCGTCGTACCCCGTCTGCAGGGTGTCGCCCGCCGCAGTGAGCAGCTGCAGTCCGGCGACGTTGTCGTCGGTGCGTCCGTAGGCGAGCGAGCGCGACCCGCAGGCGTTGTTGCCGACCATGCCGCCGATGGTGCAGCGCGGGTGGGTGGAGGGGTCGGGACCGAACCGCAGGCCGAGCGGCATCGCCTGCTTCTGCAGGACGGCGTGCACGGCGCCGGGCTGCAGGGTCGCCGTACGGGCCTCGGGGTCGAGGGAGAGCACCCGGCCGAGGTGCCTCGAGAAGTCGACGACGATGCCCGGGCCGACGGCGTTGCCCGCTACCGAGGTGCCGGCCCCGCGCGCAGTCAGGGGCGTGCCGGTCTCGCGGGCGACCTCGAGGGTGGCGGCCACCTCGTCGATGTCGCGCGGCCGGACGACGACCAGCGGCGGGACGCGGTAGAGCGAGGCGTCGGAGGCGTACATCGCCCGCGTGCCCGCGTCGTCGTGGGCCTCGAGACCGCGAGCGCGCAGGGCGGCGACGACGTCGCGGGTGGCACCGGAGGCACCGGAGGCACTGGTTCGAGGTGGCATCGCGGGCATGGCCAGGTCCGTCATGAGTAACATGTTACTTGTGCCGACCACATCCGTCCTGCTGGGGCTCCAGCTGCCCACCGACGCGTCGTCGCTCGCCGACGGTGTGGCGGCGGCGGTCCGCGACGGGGTGGCCAGGGGCCTGCTCGTGCCCGGCACGACGTACTCCGTCTACCAGCTGGCCGACGAGCTCGGTGTCTCGCGCAGCCCTGCGAGGGAGGCCCTGCTCCGCCTCGGCGAGGCCGGGCTCGTGACCATCGTGCGCAACCGCGGCTTCCACGTCGTGCGCCCCACCGCCCACGACGTCGAGGAGATCTTCCAGGTGCGGCTGGCCCTCGAGCCGGCCGCCGCGCGCCGGCTGTGCGAGCGCGGCGACGAGGCGTCGGTGGCGGCGGTCGGAGCCGCGTACGACGACCTCGCTGCCTCGGCCGGACGCGGCGACGAGCCGGCGTTCTGGCGAGCCGACCGCGCGGTGCACGACCGGATCCTGCGCGGCGCCGGTAACGCGCGCGCCGCGCTCATCGTCGAGCAGCTGCGTGCCGCCACGGTGCTCCTGGGCGCGCCCACGACGGCGACCGGACGCTCGCTCCTCGAGATCTGCGCCGAGCACGAACCGGTGGTGCGGGCCGTGCTGGCCCGCGACGGCGCCGCCGCCGAAGCCGCGATGCGCGAGCACCTGAGTCGCACCGGTGCGCTGCTCGGCGCGGCAGCGGGCTGACCGACGTCTCCGCTGTCGATCTTCTCCGGCCGCATGACGGATCTGGCCAAGCCGGAGGCGACGGGGACCGGGGACGACGAGCGGCCCACTGGTCCCGGACCGGCCGGGCCGACGGTCTGGAGCGCCGCCCCGGGTGGGGCGGGGCTCCGACGACAACCGGGCGCAGGTCACCAGGACGGTGTCTCCGGCGCGCCGGTCACCAGCCGTTGCCGATCTGGACCCGGGCGAACGGGCTGTAGCCGCGGGCACCGGGGCCGGGGTAGAGCCACAGGAGGCGGCTGGCGTCGTCCCGGCCGATGATGTCGACCTTGGTGTCGTTGTCGTAGTCAGCGAGGCCGGCGAAGGTGATCGAGTTCCAGCCGTTGCCGATCTGCACCCGGGCAAAGGGGCTGTACCCCCGGGCACCGGGTCCGGGGTAGAGCCACAGCAGCCCGGTCGTGCTGTCACGGGCGACGATGTCGGCCTTGCCGTCCTTGTCGTAGTCGGCCACCCCGGCGAAGGTCATGGCGCTCCAGCCGTTCCCGATCTCCACCCGGGCGAACGGACTGTAGCCACGCGCCCCCGGTCCGGGGTAGAGCCAGAGCTTCGCGGTCGAGTTGTCGCGCACGACGATGTCGACCTTGCCGTCGTTGTCGTAGTCGGCGAGTCCGGCGAAGGTCAGGCCGTTCCACCCGTTGCCGATCTGCACGCGGGCGAAGGGGCTGTAGCCGCGGGTGCCTCCCCCGGGATACAGCCACAGCAGTCCGGCGGGGTCGCGGGCGATGATGTCGGCCTTGCCGTCACGGTCGTAGTCGGCCACCCCGGCGAAGGTCATGCCGTTCCACCCGTTGCCGATCTGCACCCGGGCGAAGGGGCTGTAGCCCCGAGCTCCCGGCCCGGGGTAGAGCCAGAGCAGCCCGGAAGCGTTGTCCCGCACGACGATGTCGGCCTTGCCGTCGCGGTCGTAGTCGGCGACTCCCGCGACGGTCGTGGCCCCGGCCGCCGTGAGGACGCAGCCGTTCGAGGCGTTCCTCCACTCCGGCTGCACCGCGAAGGTGCCCTGCGGCGTGCGGATGTTGGCCAGCCCGGTCCAGGCGCACTTGTCACCGATCTCGGCGCCGCCGGCGTCGTACCACGCGTTGAGCCACGGGTCCGTGATCGCCTCGGCCAGCTCGTGGCCCTCGACGATGCTGACGCCGTCGAGCGTGCCCGCGGCACCGTTGACGGACCCCTGCCCGCACGTCGCGCCCTGGTCGGGCATGTAGGGCAGGTTGGTGTATGTCGTGTTGCTGCCGGCGATGCGACCGTGGTAGGCGCAGAACGTGCTCCCGAACCCTGCGGTGGAGTGGCCGGTGGGGGTGGCCACGACGATCTGCGTGTTCACCGAGGAGGCGAGGCCGAAGTGGGCCGCGGCAGCGGAGGCCTTGGCCTGCACCTGCGCGTCGGTCGGTGACGCCGGTGGCACGGAGGTGTCGGACCAGGTGCCGCCCAGCATGCTGACGGGGTTGCCTCCGCCGTACTGCGTCACGCTCGAGAGGTAGTCGTTGCCGCCCAGACCCTGGAGGAACGAGTTGAGGTAGGGCCTGACGCCCTTGGGGTCCGTCGTCCAGCCCCAGTAGACGACGTAGACCTTGGGGATGCCCTGCACGGGCCCGCCGTGGTTGGTCATCGCGCCGGGGATGACCGCGCTGACCTTGCCGCGGTGCCTGGGCACGATGCCCACGGTGCCGTGGGGTGACGAGGCGGCGCCGGCTCGCGCCGACGAGACGCCGGCGGGCGACGCCCCGGTCGTGGACGGAGTGGCGCCTGCGGCGGGGACGGTGCCGAGGGTGAGCAGCAGGCCACCGAGGGCGAGCGCCCCGACGGTCGGCCAGCGGAAGGTTCGGTTGCGAGGCATGGGTCTGGCTTTCTCGTGGCGTTGACGCCCGGCGCGCGGCTGCGGCGTGCGGTGGTGGTTCACGCGGTCTTCGTCGATGCGGTGCTGCTGGCAAGGAGTCGGACCCCGCGGGCCTGATACGTCACGGGCCATCGACCGTCGACCGACCTGGTTGGGTCCCCTACCGCCGAGATTCAGCTACAGCAGTCGTTCTCGCGTGTACCGGCGCCGCAGGCGCCAGCGTTCAGTGCTGCCGGTAGACCGCGTCGGCCACGTCGGTGACGAACATGAAGCCGGGTGCGTGAGTGATGGCGAACGGCGGCCTGGACGCCATCAGCGCGGCCTGTGGAGTCACCCCGCACGCCCAGAAAACCGGGACGTCACCGTCGTGGAGGTCGACGGGATCACCGAAGTCGGGCTGAGCGAGATCAGCGATCCCGAGCGCCTCTGGGGCGCCGACGTGCACCGGAGCCCCGTGCACGGCCGGCATCCGGCCCGTGACCTGCACCGCAGTCACGACCTGCGCGCCCGGCACCGGTCGCATCGAGACCACCAACGGCCCGGACAGGCGACCCGCCGGCCGGCACTCGATGTTTGTGCGGTACATCGAGACGTTGACCTCCTGCTCGATGTTGCGCACGGGCACCCCGGCGTCGAGCAGCGCCGTCTCGAAGCTGAAGCTGCAGCCGATGAGAAAGCTCACCAGGTCGTCGGTCCAGAGGTCGACGACGTCGGTCGGCTCGTCCACCAGCACCCCGTCACGCCAGACGCGGTAGCGCGGGAGGTCGGTGCGCAGGTCGGCTCCCGGCGCCAGGACGGTCGAGGTCGCCCCCGGCTCCGTCACGTCGAGCAACGGCACCGGCTGCGGGTTGCGCTGGCCGAAGAGGAGCATGTCGAACGCCCACTCCTTCGGGAGCACGACGAGGTTGGCCTGGGTGAAGCCGGGCGCCCAGCCGGAGGTAGGAACGGCGAGTCCCTGCCGGTAACGGCCGCGCGCCTCACCCGGCAGCTGCGCTGCCAGCACTGCCGATCCGGTGTCTCCGGTCATCGCCGTCGTCATGCCACCTCACCGCGCAGGGCGTCGAGCAGCTCGGCCAGCGAGTCGCGCAGGTAGTCCTCGAGCCGTGCGGCTGCCCGCTCGAACTCACGCCCCTCCAGGAGGTCGAGCAGCTCGCGGTTGCGGTCGACGTACTTGCGGTGCAACCGTTCCGGGCTCGCCGCGGCGTGGAACGCCAGCCTCACCTCCGCCAGCAGGCGTTGCGTGACCTGGTCGGTCCGCGGGCTCCTGGCCAACGCCACGAGGTCGTGGTGGAACTGCATGTTGGCCGTCCCGACCCCGATCCAGTCGCCTCGTCCCGACGCCGACACAGCCGCCGAGAGGTCGGTATGAAGTGCCTCCAGGTCACCCGGCGCGACGTCGACCAGCGAGCGCAGGACTCCGCACTCGATCATGAGCCGCAGCCGGTAGAGGTCGCGCAGGTCGGCCTCGTCCAGCTCGCGGACGAACACCCCCCGGTGCAGCTCGTGCACGAGCAGGCCCTCGTGGGAGAGCATCCGGAAGGCCTCGCGCAGCGTGTTGCGCGAGACGCGCAGGGCCACGATCAGCTGCTCCTCGGGCAGGTGGGTCCGGGGAGCGAGGTCGCCCTCGATGATCCGGCGCCGCAGGACGTCGGCGACCCGGTCAGCCGTGCTGCTGCGGGCGATGAGCCCGACGTCGTGAGCCACCTTCTGCACCCACGAATCAGACTGCGCGGCGTTGGAGTCGGGGCGGTGACCGCTGGTGAGGGGGATCGACATGAGCCCATGATCCCTCTTTGCGTTGGCCAGCAGCAATAGATTGATGGACAAAACTCTTGTGGGATTGTTGAACGATCGCTACCTTGAAGTGATCCAAGGCACTCCGTGGCAACGGATCGCGGGGCCTCGTCGACAACCTTTGGAGCGCGCAATGCCGCCCATCCAGCCCGACCGTCCCGCCTCGTCCCCGACCGTCTCCCCACAGGCCCCGGCGGTGTCCGCCCCCGACTCGTCACTGGGCGCCCCGCTCAGCGGCCCCGGCAAGTTCCTCGGAGCCATGTTCCTCATGGCCACCTCCGCCATCGGCCCGGGCTTCATCACCCAGACCGTGACGTTCACCGCCTCGATGAAGGCAGCCTTCGCCTTCGCCATCGCCGTGTCGATCCTCTTCGACGTCGCCATCCAGCTCAACGTCTGGCGGGTGATCGGCGTCTCCGGCCGTCGCGCCCAGGACCTCGCCAACAGCGTGGTCCCCGGCGCCGGCTACGCCCTCTCTGCGCTCGACGTGCTCGGCGGCCTCGTCTTCAACATCGGCAACATCGCCGGCACCTCGCTCGGGCTCAACGCCATCTTCGGTCTCGACGTGCGCATCGGGGGCGGGCTCTCCGCCCTCGTCGCCATCGCCATCTTCCTGGTCCGCCGGGCCGGGCTCGCCATGGACCGGGTCGTCGTCCTCCTCGGCGCGGTGATGATCGCCCTGACCACCTTCGTCGCGATCAAGACCCAGCCCCCGCTCGGTGAGGCACTGCGCCAGACGGTGTTCCCCGACACCGCGAGCTTCCTCGTCATCACCACCCTCATCGGCGGCACGGTCGGCGGCTACATCGTCTACGCCGGCGCGCACCGGTTGGTGGACAACGGGATCAAGGGCGAGCGCTACGTCCCCCAGATCACCCGCAGCTCGGTCACGGGCGTGGTGATCACCGGCGTGATGCGCGTCCTGCTCTTCCTCGCCATCCTCGGTGTCGTCTCCAGCGGCAAGACGCTCGACGCGCTCAACCCGGCCGCCGACGCCTTCCAGCAGGCCCTCGGCGAGGCCGGCAAGGTCGTCTTCGGCATCATCATGTGGTCGGCCGCCGTCACCTCGGTGGTGGGGGCTTCATACACGTCCACGTCGTTCCTCAAGGTGATGGGCCCGTGGGTGACCCGCTACGAGCGCTGGGTGGTGTGCGGCTTCATCGTGGTGTCGACCACGGTCTTCCTCGTCGCGGCGACGACCCCCGTCAAGCTGCTCGTCTTCGCTGGCGCCTTCAACGGTCTCATCCTGCCCTTCGGGCTCGGCATCCTGCTCTGGATCGCGGCGCGGCGGCGCGACCTCCTGGGCGGCTACCGCTACCCGGTCTGGCTCATCGTCATCGGCACCATCGCCTGGGGCGTGACGATCTACCTCGGCTGGAACTCGATCACCGGCATCACGGCGCTGTTCTCGTGACCCCCGCCGGGTCGATCGACCTCAACAGCGACCTCGGTGAGGGCTTCGGCCAGTGGCAGCTCGGTGACGACGAGGCCCTGCTCGAGGTCGTCACCAGCGCCAACGTCGCGTGCGGTTTCCACGCGGGCGACGCGTCGATCATGCGCACGGTCTGCGGGAAGGCGGCCGGGCACGGGGTGGCGATCGGGGCCCAGGTCGGTTACCGCGACCTGCCCGGCTTCGGTCGCCGCTTCATCGACATCGAGCCGGAGGCGCTGACCCAGGACGTCGTCTACCAGGTGGGCGCCCTCCAGGCGTTCGCCCGGATCGCCGGGTCGCGGGTTGCCTACGTCAAGCCGCACGGCGCGCTCTACAACGCGATCGTGCACCACGAGGAGCAGGCGGCAGCGGTCGTGGCGGCGGTCGTCGCCCTCGACCCGACGCTGCCCGTCCTCGGCCTCCCCGGGTCGGTCTGGCTGCGCCTCGCGACGGAGGCCGGTCTGACGACGGTGAATGAGGCCTTCGCCGACCGCGCCTACACCCCCGAGGGCACCCTGGTGTCGCGACGGCTCCCGGGAGCGGTGCTCACCGATGCCGACGAGATCGCCCGGCGGTGCGTCGCCATCGCGACCGGCGAGCCGATCGCCGACGTCGAG
>JBBRNQ010000101.1:0-16034 GCA_038230235.1 Actinomycetales bacterium | reverse complement strand
TCGCCAGCTCGACCGCCTCGGAGATCGCGACCGCGTCCGGCACGTCGTCGTTCCAGACCACCTCCCACGCCCCGATGCGCAGGATGGCCCGGTCGACCCCCGGCATCCGGTCGACCGTCCAGCCCTGGCTGTAGGTGGTCAACAGGTCGTCGATGTCGGCCCACTTGGCCACCACCCCCTCGACGATGGTGACCGTGTAGGGGGTGACCGGTGAGGGGGCGCCCGGCTCGACCAGGCGTGAGGCCAGCAGTTCGGTGACGTTGAGCCCGCGCTGGTCGGCCTCGAAGAGGAGGTCGAGCGCGCGCTTGCGGGCCTTGCTGCGGGCGGCCATCTCAGCTCAGATCAGTGGTCACGGGGTCAGATCGGTGTGGAGGGACAGGGTCAGTCGTTGACGCGACCGAGGTACGACCCGTCGCGGGTGTCGACCTTGATCTTGGTGCCCTGCTCGAGGAACAGGGGGACGGCGATCTGGGCGCCGGTCTCGAGGGTCGCCGGCTTGGTGCCGCCGGTCGAGCGGTCGCCCTGCAGGCCGGGCTCGGTGTAGGTGATCTCGAGGACGACCGACGCGGGCAGCTCGACGTACAGCGGGACACCGTCGTGCGTCGCGACGATCGCATTCTGGTTCTCGAGCATGTAGTCGGCGACGGACCCCACGACCGGCGTGCTCACGAAGAGCTGGTCGAAGGTGTCGGTGTCCATGAAGACGAACTCCTCGCCGTCCTTGTAGAGGTACTGCATCGTGCGCTTGTCGACGTTGGCCGTCTCGACCTTGGTGCCGGCGTTGAAGGTCCGGTCGACCACCTTGCCCGAGAGCACCGCCTTGAGCTTGGTGCGCACGAAGGCCGGGCCCTTGCCGGGCTTGACGTGCTGGAACTCCACGACCGTCCAGAGCTGTCCGTCGATGTTGAGGACGAGGCCGTTCTTGAGGTCGTTGGTCGACGCCACGTGAGGAACCGCACTTTCGGGTGAGCAGGTGTCTGCGCGGCGCGCTCCTCGCGGGCGCGAGGGGCCGGGACACCGGGATGCGTACGGGCTGGCTTGAGGCTCGCCCGAGGAACCACGGAAGTCTACCCGCGCAGGTGCTCCCCGAAGAACTCGGCGATCCTGCCCCAGGCCACCGACGCCTCGCCCGGCTCCGGCCCCACCCCCATGACCTTGAGGACCGGCTGCAGGAACCACGGCCCGCCGGGCTGCTCGTTGAGGAACGCGTGCCCCGCCCCGGGGTACTCGGTGACCTCGTGCTCGACGCCCACGCGGGTCAGCTCGGCGTCGAGCGTGGCGGTCGCGCCCTTGAGGCCGCGGTCCCGACCGCCGTAGCTGCCCAGCACGGGGCACCCACCGGACAGGGCGTCGTACGTCTTGGGCAGCTGCCCGTAGTTCACCGAGCTGGCCGAGAAGCCACGCGCCGGGGCAGCGCACATCAGCGCGAAGGCGCCCCCCATGCAGAAGCCGATGACGCCCACCCGGTCGGTCGTGTCGTCGCGCTCGAGCAGCAGCTGCCGGGCGGCGGCGATGTCGGAGAAGGCCCGGCCCTCGCCGCGCTGCACCGCGGAGAAGGTGGACTTGAGGCAGCGCAGCGCACCGCCCTCGCTGTAGAGGTCGGGGGCGACGACGACGAACCCCATCTGCGCCACCTTGTCGGCGTTGCGCCGCGCGTTGTCGTCGAGGCCGAACGCCTCGTGGATGAGCACGACCCCGGGCAGGGGCCGCGACCCCTCGGGGCGGGTCACGTAGGCCGTGAGGCTCGGTGACGCCCCCGGCACAGCTGAACGGGTGTGGACCTCGACCATCTCTGACATGCCCTCAGCCTGCCACCCCCGGCCCCCCGAGACCCGCCTTGTTGCTCCGGCCGTGCCCTTTCACCCCCTTCGAGCGGGGAGAAAGGGCGTGTGGGGAGCAACAAGGCGACGGTGGGGGGCCCGCCGGTACGGCGTCAGCCGGTCGAGACCGCCGCGTAGGCCGCCTCGAGGTCGGCGAGACCCGGCCCTTCGAGGCGGGACGGACGGGCGACGTCGTCGAGCACGACGAAGCGCAAGCGGTCGCCCCGGCTCTTCTTGTCGCGACGCATCGCGGCCAGCAGCGCCTCCCACCGGTCGGCCCGGTAGGACGTGGGAAGACCGAGGCTGGTGAGCACGGCGCGGTGCCGGGCCACGACCGCAGCGTCGAGGTGGCCGGTGAGCCGGGCCAGCTCGGCGACGTAGACCATCCCGACCGACACGGCGTCCCCGTGGCGCCAGGAGTAGGACTCGACCTGCTCGATCGCGTGGGCGAAGGTGTGGCCGTAGTTGAGGATCTCGCGCAGCGACGACTCCCGCAGGTCGACCGCGACGACCTGGGCCTTGACCCGCACCGCCCGCTCGACCAGCTCACGCAACCGGGAGCCCTCCACCCGCGCCGCGTCGGCCGGGTCGGCCTCGACGAGGTCGAGGATCACCGGGTCGGCGATGAAGCCGCACTTGACCACCTCGGCCAGCCCGGCGGTGAGGTCGGCTGCGGGCAGGGTGGCCAGCACGTCGAGGTCGCAGACGACGCCGGCCGGGGGGTGGAAGGATCCGACGAGGTTCTTGCCCTCGGGGGTGTTGATGCCCGTCTTGCCACCGACCGCCGCGTCGACCATGGCCAGCAGGGTGGTCGGCACCTGCACGACGGCGACCCCCCGCAGCCACGTGGCAGCGACGAAGCCCGCGAGGTCGGTGACGGTGCCTCCGCCGAGACCGACCACGACGTCGGTGCGGGTGAAGCCGGCCCGGCCGAGCACTCCCCACAGGTCCGCGGCCACGGCCGCGGTCTTGGCCGACTCGGCGTCGGGCACCGTCGCCAGGTGCACCCGGGCCCCCGTGGCCTCGATGGCCAGCGCCAGTCGCCCCGCGAGGTCGGCCAGCGGTGCCGGGTGGACGAGGAGCACGCGGGTGACGCCCGCGGGCAGGAGGCGGGTGACGGTGGCCGGGTCGGCCAGCAGCCCATGGCCCACGAGCACCTCGTAGTCGTCACCCACGGGGATGACGGTGGTCGGGGTCGTCGGGGTCGTCGGGGTGGTCGGGGTCGTCGGGGTGGTCGGGGTGGTCGGGGTGGTCGGGGTGGTGGTCATGACGCCCCCTGGGGCGAGTCGTCGGCGGGGCGCAGGAGGGCGGACACGATGACCGCCACCTCCTGCGCGGAGCGGCCGTTCGTGTCGACGCGCTCGGACGCCGCCGCCTCGTAGAGCGGCCGACGGTCGTTCATCATCGCGATCCACGACCCGCGCGGGTTGATGTTCAGCAGCGGCCGCGACGCGTCGAAGCCGATCCGCCGGGAGGCGTCGGCGATCGTGACGTCGAGGAAGACGACCCGGTGCCCGCGCAGCAGCTCGCGGATCTCGGGCTGGATCGGTGCCCCGCCGCCGAGGGCCACGACCCCACGCTCGGTCGTCAGCGCGTGCCCGACGGCCTCGCGCTCCAGCGCCCGGAAGGCGGGCTCGCCGTCGTCGACGAAGATCTCGGAGACCGAGCGGCCGGTCGTCGCCACGACCTGCTCGTCCGTGTCGAGGAAGGGCACCTCGAGCAGCGCTGCGAGCGCCCGGCCCGTCGTCGTCTTCCCCGCTCCGGGGGGCCCGACCACGACGGCGAGCGGTGCGGTCACTCCCGGCTCGACCTGCTCGCCGCCGGTCACCACGTGCGCAGCCGCTCGGGGATGGCCTCGAGGTAGCCACGGAGGTTGCGGCGCGTCTCGGCCACGCTGTCGCCACCGAACTTCTCGAGGCACGCCTCGGCGAGCACGAGCGCGACCATGGCCTCGGCGACCACGCCGGCGGCGGGAACGGCGCACACGTCGGAGCGCTGGTGGATGGCCTTCGCCGGCTCGTCGCTGACCGTGTCGATCGTGTCGAGGGCCCGCGGCACCGTGGAGATCGGCTTCATCGCGGCCCGCACCCGCAGCACCTGCCCGGTCGACATCCCGCCCTCGGTGCCTCCGGCGCGGCCGGTACGACGCCGGATGGTGCCGCCCCCGTCGCGCTCCATCTCGTCGTGGGCGAGCGACCCGCGACGCGCGGCGGTGCGGAACCCGTCTCCCACCTCGACCCCCTTGATGGCCTGGATGCCCATGAGCGCGCCGGCGAGGCGCGAGTCGAGCCGCCGGTCCCAGTGCACGTGGGAGCCGAGACCGGGCGGCACGTCGTACGCGAGGACCTCGACGACCCCGCCGAGGGTGTCGCCGTCCTTCCTGGCCGCCTCGACCTCGGCGACCATGGCCGCCGAGCCCGCAGCGTCGAGGGTGCGCACGGGATCGGCGTCGAGCCGCTGCACGTCGTCGGGCCCGGGCAGCGGGGCGTCGTCAGCGACACCAGCCGCCCCGATGGCGACGGTGTGCGAGACCAGGCGGATGCCGTAGGCCTGGTGGAGGAGTCGGGCGGCGACCTCGCCGAGGGCCACGCGGGCCGCGGTCTCACGCGCCGACGCGCGCTCGAGCACGGGGCGGGCTTCGTCGAAGCCGTACTTCTGCATGCCGACGAGGTCGGCGTGGCCGGGCCGGGGCCGGGTGAGCGGCCGGTTGCGGGCCAGCTCCTTCTCGGCACCGACGTCGTCGGCGGCGGCCAGCGCCTCCGAGGCCACCGGGTCGGGGCTCATCACGGTGGACCACTTGGGCCACTCGCTGTTGCCGATCCTGATCGCGACCGGTGACCCCAGGGTCAGCCCGTGCCGCAGCCCCCCGAGGAACTCGACAGCGTCCTGCTCGAACGACATCCGGGCCCCGCGGCCGAAGCCGAGACGCCGCCTGGCCAGGGCCGCCGCGACGTCGGCGCTGGTCACCTCGACGCCGGCCGGCAGGCCCTCGATGACGGCCGTGAGGGCCGGGCCGTGGGACTCACCGGCGGTGATCCACCGCAACTGGGACATGGCGTGGAGTCTCCCACGCACGCCCCGACGGTCCGTCAGGCACCCGGATGCTGGAACCCGACACCAACGGCCGCGAGCAGTCCCAGGACGATGAACGGGCCATAGGCCACCGAGCCCTTGAGGGTCACCCGACGCAGGACCAGCAGCACGAGGGTCACCAGCCCGCTGATCAGGGTCGAGAAGACCACGCCCTGCGCGGCGAGGACCCAGCTGAGGTAGCCCAGCGGCAGCGCCACCAACCCGGCGAGGGTGGCGTCGCCCAGTCCCAGACCACCGGGCCTGACCAGGGCCAGCACGACGTAGAGCACCCACACCGCCGCGCCTGCGCCCACCGCACGCAGCAGCGCCCACCAGTCACCCGACGAGACGGACGCGATGCCCAGCAGCAGGAGGATCGCCGGCAGGCTCCACAGGGTCATCCCCTCGGGCAGCCGGTGGACGTCGAGGTCGATCCAGGCCAGGGCGACCCCGACGGCGCCCACGAGCAAATAGGCCGGCAGGACCGCCCCGCGCTGCAGGCCGCCCACCTGCCAGGTCAGGAGCGCCCAGGCCAGGGGTACGGCGACCAGCACGACACCGGGGTGGGTCGGCGCCGGACCCTCCTCGTCGTCGAGGCGGTACGCGAGCGTCGCAAGCTGCCGCGAGAGCAGCAGGCCGACGCCGGCCCCCGCGAGGGTGACCACCACGACGAGCCACCAGGCCGGATGCGCCACCGTGATGACGGTCACCGGGCGCTCCTGGACAGCGCCGTCGTGAGAGCCGCGCGCATGGCCGACACGGGAGCGGGTCGGCCGGTCATCAGCTCGACCTGGCGCGCCGCCTGGTGCAGGAGCATCTCGGTGCCGGGCACGGCTGCGCACCCCGGCCGGCGCGCAGCGGTGGTCAGCGGGGTGGGCCCGTCGCCGTAGACCACGTCGACCACGGCCCGCACGCCGGGAGGCAGGCTCGGCGCCCACGCGGCCGTCGAGGCCGGCGGCACCGTGCTGACGACGACGTCGACGCCCTCGGGCCACTGCCCCTCACCGACGTGCTCGACGTGGAGCCCTGCCGTGCGGGCCTGTCGGAGCGTCTCGGGGCGCACCTGCGCCCGGACCATGAAGGTGACGCGTTCGGCGCCGAGGGCGGTCGCGGCGGCGACGGCCGACCGCGCGGTGGCTCCGGACCCGATGACCACGACGTGGTCGGCCCGCTCGACCCCTGCCTCGGCCAGCGCCGCCACGAGACCGTGGACGTCGGTGTTGTCACCCCACCACCCGGGCGACGGGTGCCCGGTCCCGGATCGGGGGGGCTCAGTCGCCCGTCGTACCAGCGTGTTGACCGCCCCCGTGGCGAGCGCCAGGACGGAGACCTCACCAGCCACCGAGAAGGCGGCCTCCTTCAGGGGCATCGTCAGGGACAGCCCCACCCACTCGTCCCCGAGGCGTCGTACGTGCTCCAGCAGCTCGCTCGCCTCAACCCGGGTGGCGTCGTAGGTCCAGCCCTGCAGCCCCAGGGCGGCGTAGGCCGCCCGGTGGAGCACCGGTGAGAGCGAGTGCGAGATGGGCGACCCGAGGACGCCGGCGTGGTGAGCCGTCAGCACGAGCCCGGGTGGTCGGAGCACCACTTCTGGAACTGCGCCGTGTTGACCGCGTGCTCGGCTGCGGTCACCGCGAACTTCGTCTCGCCGGTCTGCGGGTTGACCGCGACGAAGAACAACCAGGGACCGTCGGCCGGCGCCTGCACGGCCTTGATCGCCGCCGCCCCGGGGTTGCTGATCGGACCGACGGGCAGCCCGTCGCGGGCGTAGGTGTTGTAACCGTTGGTCGCGGCCCGCTCGGTGTCGCTCGTCGTCAGGGCGCGCTTCTGGATGCCGTAGCTGACCGTCGAGTCGAGCTGCAGCCGCATCGGCTTGGCCAGCCGGTTGTCGATGACGCGGGCGATCTTCGGCAGGTCGTCGGGTCGCTGCCCCTCGGCCTGCACGATGCTCGCGATCGTGAGGACCTTCTCGGTGTCGCCGTCGGCCACCCCGAGGGAGGTGAGCTCCTGCACGGTCTTGGCCACCATCGTCTGCAGCTGGTCGGCAGCCGTCGAGCCCTCCGGGAACTCGTAGGTCGCGGGGTAGAGCCAGCCCTCGAGGTTGCCCTTGGCGGCGGCCGGCAGACCGAGGGCGGCTGGGTCCTTCGCCGCCGTGACGTAGTCGGAGACCGGCAGCTTCGAGGCCTTGGCCAGGGCCGCGAAGGTCTCGCTCTTCCACAGGCCCTCACGGATGGTCACGCGGGGCACGCTGCGGTTGGCGGGGTCGACCAGGACGGCCAGGGCACCCGTCGCGCTCATCTGCGATCCCAGGGTGTACTTCCCCGGCTGGATGGAGGTGCCCCTGGGGTCGGCCGCCGCCGCCTGGGCGAAGGCCTTGGCCGTCTTGACCACTCCGGCCTTCTGGAGCGTCGACCCGATGGCCGTCGCCGTGTCACCGTCGGCGACGGTGACCGCCACCGATCCCGTGCCCGGCCCCGGGTAGTCACCGCTGTCGGAGCTGAGCGACAGGAGGGGCTTGAGCTTGCCGAACGCCACCACTCCCGCCCCGGCGACGACGACGAGCACCAGCACCAGCACCAGCACCAGCACGCTGCGCAGGCGCCGTCGGCTCGCCGTACGGCGACGCGTGCGTCGTTGGGACCGGGTGGCCCCCGACCCGTCGTCGCCCGCGGCGGCGGCCTCGTACCCCTCGAAGCCGTGACCGTCGAAGTCGTGGCCCTCGAAGTCGTGACCCGCTGTGTCGTGACCCTCGAAGCCGTGCCCGTCGAGGTCGTGCTCGTGGGTGAAGACGACCGGATCGTCGTGTCCCGCGGCTGCGTCGCGCGGGTCGTGCTCGGCGGCGTACCGGTGGTCGTCGTACGGCTCGTCGTGGTGGGGGTCGACCTGGTGCTCGAGGTCCTCGCGGGTGGGTGCGGCGGACGGCTCGAGCCTGCGCTCGGTGTCGGGGTCGGGTGGGGCGCCGGGCGCCTCCACCGCCCGGGAGAAGCGGGAGGAGGCCGGGTCCTCGGGTGGCGGGGGGACGTAAGCCGGCGGGGAGTATCGGGTCGAGGCCGAGTGCCGCGGGTGGCGCTGGCCCTCACGTCGGGGGTCGAGGTGGTCGCCACGGCGGCCACCGGCCTCGAGGGCACCACGCACCGGATCGCGGGGGTCGGTCATCGTGTGGGGTCCTTCGTGTCCGGGGACGGCCCGCTGTCCGACGTGGCGTGCGGGCGCGGCCCGTGGGCCTTGTGGCGTCGTCGGCGGGTGGTGACGAGCTCCCCCGGAGCCCTTCCCGACAACCGTTCGGCGTCTAGAGCGCCCTGCAGGATGAGCACCGCAGCGGCCTGGTCGACCACGGCACGGTGCGCACGTCCTGCGACGCCGCTCGTCCGTAGTGTGCGGTGCGCGTCGACCGTGGTCAAGCGCTCGTCGACGAGCCGCACCGGCAGCGGAGCCACCGCGACGGCGAGCTGCGCGGCATATGCCCGGACTGTCACGGCCGCCGGACCCTCCTCACCGGACAGCGACCGGGGCAGTCCCACGATGACCTCGAGGGCCTCGCGCTCCCGGGCCACGTCGGCGATGCGCCCCAGGTCGGCCCCGCCCGCGAGGTCACGGGCGACCGTCTCGACCGGCGACGCGAGCACCCCTGACGGGTCGCTGGCCGCGAGGCCGACGCGCACGCTCCCGACGTCGACCCCGAGCCGCACACCCCGGCGCACGGTCGCGCCGCCAGTGACGCCGGTGCCGCCGACCGGCTCAGCCGCGCTCACGCAACGCGATCTCGACGGCCCCGAGCGCCTCTGACACCTTCGACGGGTCGGTGCCACCCCCCTGGGCCAGGTCGTCCTTGCCCCCACCGCCTCCACCGAGGACTGCGGCGGCGATCCGCACGAGGGCGCCGGCCTTCACCCCGACGCGGCGGGCCGGCTCGGTGGTCGCGACGACGACGACCGGGCGGCCGGCTGCGGCGGAGGCCATGACCACCACCGCGGCCCGCTCCGTGCCCAGCCGCTGCCGCACGTCGAGCACCAGGGTGCGCAGGTCGTCGGCGCCGACGTCGCCGGCGTCGTGGCTCACGAACGAGACCCCCCCGAAGTCGCGCGCTGTCGAGACCAGCCCCCCCGCGGCGGCGAGGGTGCGCTCCTGACGAGCCGCGGCGATCTCGCGCTCCGCGTCCTTCAGACGGGCGAGGATGCCGGAGATGCGCTCCGGCAGCTCGTCGGGCCGGGCCTTGACGACCTCGGTGAGCTGGCCGACGATGGCGTGCTCCCGCGCGAGGAACGAGTAGGCGTCGGCGCCGACGAGGGCCTCCACCCGGCGCACCCCCGAGCCGATCGAGGCCTCCCCCAGCAGCTTGACCAGGCCGAGCTGGCTCGAGCGCAGGGCGTGGGTGCCACCGCACAGCTCGCGGGCCCAGTCACCGATCGACACGACGCGTACGGCGTCGCCGTACTTCTCGCCGAACAGGGCCATGGCTCCGCTGTCACGTGCCTGCGCCTGCGTCATCACCTCGGCGTGGACCGGCAGGTCGTCGAGGAGGAGGGCGTTGACCTTGGCCTCGACGTCACGCAGCACGGATGGCGGCAGGGCGTGCTGGGCGTTGAAGTCGAAGCGGAAGCGGCCCGGGGCGTTCTCGGAGCCCGCCTGGGTGGCCGTGTCGCCCAGGGCCTCGCGAATCGCCTTGTGCACCATGTGCGTTGCGGTGTGAGCCCGGGAGATCGAGCGACGCCGCTCGACGTCGACCTCGGCCTGCGCGATGTCTCCGACGATCACCTCGCCGAGGACGACGGTGGCCCGGTGCACGGTCAGGCCGGTGATCGGCTTCTGCACGTCGCGGACCTCGAGCACGGCACCGCTGGTGAGCTCGATGCGCCCGCCATCGGCGAGCTGGCCACCGCCCTCGGCGTAGAACGGCGTGCGGTCGAGGACGATCTCGATGTCGTCGCCGGTCTCGGCCGCCTCGACACCCACCCCGTCGCGCACGATACCCGCGACCAGCGCCTCCGAGACCACCTCGTCGTACCCGGTGAACTCGACCTCGCGGCCGATGGAGTCGGCGATGCGACGGTAGACGGTGGTGTCGCCGTGGGCGCTCTTCTTGGCCTTGGCGTCGGCCTTGGCCCGGTTGCGCTGCTCGGCCATCAGCCGTCGGAAACCGGGCTCGTCGACCTGCACGTCCTGCTCGGCCGCCATCTCGAGCGTCAGGTCGATGGGGAAGCCGTAGGTGTCGTGCAGCGCGAAGGCCTGGGCGCCGCTGAGCAGCGGGGTGGCGCCCGGCGTCGGCGGGCTCGGGGCCTGGCTCTTCAGGCGGCTCACCGCGCTGTCGAGGATGGTCGTGCCCGACGCCAGCGTGCGCCGGAACGCCTCCTCCTCTGCGTAGGCGATCGAGGAGATGCGGCCGAAGTCGGTGCGCAGCTCGGGGTAGGAGGCGCTCATCTTCTCCATGCTCACCGGGAGCAGGTGGGGCAGGCTGGGCTCGTCGAAGCCGAGCAGGCGCATGGACCGTACGGCGCGTCGCAGCATCCGCCGCAGCACGTAGCCCCGGCCCTCGTTGCCGGGCGTGACCCCGTCACCGATGAGCATGAGCGAGGTGCGCACGTGGTCGGCGACGACGCGCAGCCGCACGTCGTCGGGGTGGCTCTGGGAGGCGACGTGGCTCGGGTTGTCGCCGTAGCGCTTGCCCGTCATCTCGGCAGCGCGGTCGAGGACCGGACGCACCTCGTCGATCTCATAGAGGTTGTCTACACCCTGCAGCAGGCTGGCGAGGCGCTCGAGGCCCATGCCCGTGTCGACGTTCTGGGCCGGCAGCGGGCCGCTCACGTCGAAGTCGTCCTTGGCCCGCACCGCGGAGAGCTCGTACTGCATGAAGACGAGGTTCCAGATCTCCATGTACCGGTCCTCGTCGACCGTCGGGCCGCCCTCGGTGCCGTACTCCGGCCCACGGTCGTAGAAGATCTCGCTGCACGGCCCGCCCGGGCCGGGGATGCCCATGTGCCAGTAGTTGTCGAGCTTTCCACGCCGCACGATCCGGCTCGCCGGGACCCCGGTGAGCTCGCGCCACAGGGCGGCAGCCTCGTCGTCGTCGTCGTAGACCGTGGCCCACAGCCGGTCGGGGTCGAGCCCGTACCCGCCCTCGGTCAGGGAGCCGGTGAGCAGCTCCCAGGCCCAGGTGATCGCCTGCTCCTTGAAGTAGTCACCGAAGGAGAAGTTGCCATTCATCTGGAAGAACGTGCCGTGGCGGCTGGTCTTGCCGACCTCCTCGAGGTCGGGTGTGCGCACGCACTTCTGCACCGAGGTGGCCCGGGTGAAGAGCGGGGTCTCCTGGCCGACGAAGTACGGCACGAACGGCACCATGCCGGCATTGACGAAGAGCAGGTTGGGGTCGTTGAAGGGCAGCGGGGCACTGGGCACGACCGTGTGGCCGCGGCTCTCGAAGAAGCTCAGCCAGCGTCGTCGGATCTGCGAGGTCTCCATGGGTTCTCCTGACGCAGGGGCACGCGGGGCGCACCGGGGGGTCCTGGGGTCGGCGGGTGGGTGGGGGCTGGGCCGTAGCCGGGGCGGCGGGACCAGACCCCTACCGAGCTCGCGGACCGGAGGGGTCGTCGAGGAGCGTGCGGATACCGTCACCGTCCGGGCGCTGACCCTCCGGGAGGGTCTGGGTGTCGAGACCGAGCGCGTAGCGCAGCTCCTCCTCGCGCTCGTCCATCCCCTCACGCACCGCGGCGGCCAGCTCGCGCAGGCCCTCACCGAGGGATGACAGGCTGTCGGCCACCCCCTGGGGGGTGTACTGACGGGCGACCCGTCCGGCCCGGCGCACGACGAGGACCCCGACGACCGCGCCGACCCCGACCCACAGCACGCGGCTCACGTCAGTGCCTCCGGGTGCGGCGGCTCGAGCGCCCGCGCAGGGCGTTGCGCACGCCGTAGCTGAAGGCGGCGACCTTGACCACGGGGGAGCCGAGCGTGGCGGCGAAGAGCGAGGTGAGGGCGTTGACGTTGGTCGACATCGTGGCGACGTTCGTCGTGATGGTGTCGACCCGCACCAGCTGCTCGTTGGTCGCGGTCACGGTGTTGGTCACCTCCCCCAGCAGGGGGACCGCACCGTCGGAGACGCCCTTGACCCCGAGACGGGCCTCCTCGAGGATCTCGCCGGCCTTCCCCACCACCCTTCCGATGCGGAAGACGAGGTAGGCGAACGCGAGCGCGGCGATGATGCCGGCGATGTCACCCAGGGTGACGTCGGCGAGTTTCATGAAGGACACCTCGGGTTGGAGCACTGAGCGGTGGTGCGGACGACGAGCGGTGATTACCCTAGCCGACCGGCGTGGGGAGTCGGCGGCGGTCAGGTCGCGGTGGATCGTGCAGGGCGACCGTCTCGACGACGCGGACCCGTGGGTGCGTCAGTGCCCGTCAGCGCCCCTCAGCGCCCGTCAGCGCCCGTCAGTGTCCGCGGAGCCGGTCCTTCAACCACGTCATCCTCGCCGACAGCCGCTCCTCGAAGCCGCGCCCGGTCGGCCGGTAGTACGCCACCGCCGGCTCGGCGTGCGCGAGGTCGTCAGGGAGGTACTGCTGCGCCGCCACCGCGTCGGGCTCGTCGTGGGAGTAGACGTAGCCCTCGCCGTGCCCGAGACGAGCCGCCCCGGCGTACCCGCTCCCCCGCAGGTGCGGTGGTACGGCGCCGCCCCGCCCGGCCCGCACGTCGGCGACGGCCTCGTTGATCCCGAGGTAGGAGGCGTTCGACTTCGGGGCCAGCGCGTTGTGCACGACCGCCTGCCCGAGGATGATCCGCGCCTCCGGCATGCCGATCTGCGCCACGGCGTGCATGGCCGCGACCGCGGTCTGCAGGGCCGTGGGGTCGGCCATCCCCACGTCCTCGCTGGCCGAGATGACGATGCGACGGGCGATGAAGCGGGGGTCCTCCCCCGCCTCGAGCATCCGCGCGAGGTAGTGCAGCGCCGCGTCGACGTCGCTGCCGCGCATCGACTTGATCAGCGCCGACGCGACGTCGTAGTGCTGGTCACCCGCGCGGTCATAGCGCACGGCGGCCTGGGCGAGCGCCTGCTCGACGTGGGCGAGCGTGATCTCCACCGGGGGACGGCCCCCCTCCGGCGGTGCGCTCGGCGGCTGGGCGTCGAGCGCGGCTCCCGCTCCTGCCTCCAGCGAGGTCAGGGCCCGACGGGCGTCGCCGCCCGCGAGCCGCACCAGGTGGTCGCGCGCGTCGTCGGCGAGGGTGTGCGCCCCCCCGAGGCCGCGCTCGTCCACGAGGGCGGCGCCGAGAAGGTCGGCGACCTCGTCGTCGGCCAGGGACTCGAGCCTCACCAGCACCGAGCGCGACAGCAGCGGCGCGATGATGCTGAACGACGGGTTCTCGGTGGTCGCTGCGACGAGGATGACCGTGCGGTTCTCCACCCCGGGCAGCAGCGCGTCCTGCTGCGCCTTGGTGAAGCGGTGGATCTCGTCGAGGAAGAGCACCGTCTGGCGGCGGTAGAGGTCGCGGTCGCGGGCCGCCTGCTCGAGCACCGCCCGCACGTCCTTGACCCCCGCGGTCACTGCCGACAGCTCCACGAAGCGGCGCTCGGCGGAGGTCGCGACCAGGTGGGCCAGCGTCGTCTTGCCGGTGCCGGGCGGCCCCCAGATGATGGCGGACAGCGGACCGGCGCTGCCGCCGCTGCCCTCGATGAGCCGGCGCAGCGGGCTCCCCGTACGCAGCACCGACTGCTGACCCCGGACGTCGTCGAGGGTGCGGGGCCGCATGCGGACGGCGAGCGGCGGGGCGACCGGGCTCGACCGGTCCGGGCGGTCGTGCTCCTGCGCAGCGCGCGACACCGCGAAGAGGTCAGGGGCTGCACCCACGGCGGCGTCGTCACTCATCAGGACAAGGGTATCCACCGCGCGGGCGATCCGCGGTGCCCCCTTGACGGGCGTGCGACCCTGTGGCGTGCTCGACGTCCCACCCACCCGCCTCTCCCGGCTGGGGTCAGCCTCGGGGAGGCACCCGTGGCGCTTCGTCGTGGTCTGGCTCCTGCTGACGCTCACCGCCTTCGGCGTCGCCGTGGGCGGGGTGGGCGGGCAGTCCCTCTTCGACCGGCTCAAGACCGGAGCGCCCTCGGCACCCGGCGAGGCCACGCGCGCCGAGGACATCCTGCGGCGGCTCGACCCGCAGCAGCAGTCGCTCACCCTGCAGGTCGAGGGGGCCGACCTCTCCAGTGCCAGCGCCGTCAGAGCAGCCGGTACGGCGACCCGCGCCCTGGCCGCCACCTCGGGAGTCACCTCGGTGCGCTCCCCCTTCCTCGCCCCCGGCGGGGTGACCTCGCCGGCAGCGGCGCCCCTGCTCGCCGGTGGCCGCCCCGCCAACCGCGGTTTCGTCACGGTCGTCGAGCTGACCCCCTCTGTCGCGACCGGTGACGACACCCTCGTCCGCACGCGGATGACGGCCGTCGCCGCAGCGTTCACCGAGTCGACGGCGCGCGTCAGCGGCACGCAGGACCTCATCCTCGCCGTCACCTCGCAGATCGAGAAGGACCTGCGCTCCGGCGAGGGGATCGCGCTCCCCCTGTCGTTCATCGTGATGTTCGTCGTCTTCGGCGGCTTCGTCGCGGCCGGCATGCCGGTCGCAGGGGCCGTCGTCTCGATCGGCGGTGCCCTCGCCTCGCTCTGGATCTTCTCCCACGTCATCGACCTCGACGCCAGTGTCGTCAACGTCGTGACCCTGCTCGGTCTCGGACTGTCCATCGACTACGGGTTGCTCACCGTCAGCCGGTACCGCGAGGAGCTCGCCGCGATCACCGCCGACAAGAACGCCCGCGGGCGGGGCACACGGCGGGTCCGGTTCACCGACGAGGACATCGTCACGGCGACCGCCCGCACCGTGGCGACGGCGGGGCGCACCATCCTCTTCTCCGGTCTGACCGTGGCCATCGCCCTGAGCGGCCTGCTCACGTTCGACGCCGAGATCATGCGCGCCATCGGGTCGGCGGGGGTCTCGGTGGTGCTCGTGGCCCTCGTCGTCGACCTCACCCTGCTCCCCGCCCTCTGCGCCCTCGGCGCCCGGCGCCTCGCCGGCCACCGACGAGGGGTCGAGGCGTCCGGTGACACGGGGGTCTTCTCCCGGCTCGCGCACGGCGTCCAGCGGCGCCCCCTCGTCGTCACGGTCGTCACGGTCGCGGTGCTGGTCGCCCTCGCCTGGCCTGCCCTGTCGATGAAGCTCACCGGCTCGACCACCGAGCTCCTGCCCGTCAAGAACTCGGAGCGCGTCTTCTTCGAAGACCTCGACCGGGGCTACCCTGCCTTCCGCGCCCCGGACCTCACCGTCGTCGCCCACGCCCCGCTGGCCGCGGCGCAGACCTACGCGAGCGGCACCGTGGCCCGGGTCCCCGGGGTGACCGGTGCCACCGCGCGGGCCCTGTCCCCCACTCTGAGCGCGATCTCGGTCACCATCTCGGACGGCCCCACCGGGCCGCTCACCGAGGCCGCGGTCACCATCCTGCACAGCAACCGACCCGCTTTCACGACCGAGGTGACCGGCCGCCAGGCGGGGCAGCGCGACTTCCTCGCGGCGATGCGCGCCGGGGCGCCGTACGCCATCGCTCTCGTGGTGCTCGGCACCTTCCTGCTGCTCTTCCTGATGACCGGGTCGCTCGTGCTGCCCCTCAAGGCCCTGCTGCTCAACGTCGTCTCGCTCGGGGCCGCCCTGGGCTCGGTGGTGCTCGTCTTCCAGGACGCGCACCTCGAGGGCCTGCTGCAGTTCACGTCGGTGGGGGCGGTCGAGTCCGTCATCCCCTTCCTGGCCATCGCGTTCGGCTTCGGGCTGTCGATGGACTACGAGGTCTTCCTGCTCGCCCGCGTCGCGGAGCTCTACCGCGAGGGCTACTCCAACAACGAGAGCGTCTCGCTGGGGCTGCAGCGGTCGGGGCGGATCATCACCTCGGCCGCGCTGCTCGTGATCATCGTCTTCGCCGGTTTCGTGGCCGGACAGCTGTTGCTCATCAAAGAGATCGGGTTTGCCCTCGTCGTCGCCGTGGCCCTCGACGCGACCCTGGTGCGCATGCTGCTGGTGCCGGCGACGATGACCATGCTCGGCCGGTGGAACTGGTGGGCCCCGGCACCGCTGGCCCGGTGGCACGCCCGCCACGGCATCACCGAGTGATCAACCAGTGCTCAACC
>JBBRNQ010000100.1:0-16194 GCA_038230235.1 Actinomycetales bacterium | reverse complement strand
GTAGTCGCCGTACCCAAAGGTGAAGGACGCGGACGAGACCTTGCCGAGCGCGCTCGACGCGTGCTCCGTGAAGGTCTGGAACCCCGACGACTTCGACAGGGCGTGCACCTCCGTGCTGCTCGCACCCTGGGTGTTCACCACGAAGAAGTCACCCTCCTCAGCGGAGGACGGCGTGACGTTGGCGTATCGCCAGGCGGTGTAGGTCGAGGTGGGGTGCCCTGTGAGGGTGGCCTGCGAGAACGTCGCCGTCCCGTGCCCGATGGGCGTCGTGCCGAAGGAATAGTAGGAGAAGTGCACGCGGTCGGCCTGCCAGGCCTCGAAGAGGACGGCGTGACCGCCACTGTCCGGGGTGATCAGGGCGTCACCGGGCTGCAGGTCGGCCAGCGCGACCTGGGTCGTGCGAGGGTCCGACCTCAGCGTGGTCGTGTTCAGGCTGGCGCTGAGGTGCCAGGCCATCGAGACGTAGCCCGAGCAGTCCCGTCGGTAGGTGTGGCCGTCACCCGGCCCGGGGTAGTAGGCGCCGGTCTGGCTGTAGACGATCGTGGGGCTGGTGGTGTACCAGGCGTCCGCCCTCGCCAGGACTTCTGACGCGGAGATCCGTCCGTCGAGGGTCGATGCGGCCACCGATGCGACAGCGGCGGGGACGGTCACCGCCTCGGCGCCCGTCGCCAGTCCCGAGCTCCCCGCCGCGCAGATCGCCAGGGCGAGCAGGGTTGCCAGAGAACGAGATCGGGAACGACGACGGGCGGTGGGCAGGTGGCGGGTGAGGGCAGTGGATGTGGGCACGAGAACTCCTCCGAGCTGGGGGCGGTGGCTGTTTCCGCCGTTACCGAGGAGACTCCGGCCCACGCGCATGTCGCGTCCATGCCGTTCCGCGGCCAGATCGGGACTGGCCCCAACCGGACAGCAGCGCGCCCGACAGGCCGAGATGGCGTCAGTGGTGACACAGCCTTGGCCGGAGACACAAAGAAGACTGCCGCCCCCATGGGGCGGCAGTCGTCGACGTCGGGTGGCCGGCACGAGGCCGGTCGAGCATCAGGTCGTCAGTCGTCCCGGCCAGCCCCAGACCGCAAGCACCCGTCCGTCGTGGTGGGTCGCACCAGTGACCTGGGACGAGGGGGACGGGGCAGCCGACATCGCCCCCCCGACCGGCGCCCCGACCGCCGCCGATGCGGCCAGCAGCAGCCCGAGCGCCGTGCGGGTGGCGCTAGTGGTGGTTCGTCGCCAGGTGATGGTGCCCATGTCTGCTCCTATGAGGCCGCCCGGGAAGTCTCGATCGAGCCGGTGGGCCCGTGACGGTGAAGCGACAATCTCGGCGAATGAGATGCCATGGGTAGTGGCCGATGTGGCCAGAAGGGGTCTGGCACTATGAGGACACACAGTCCAGGGGGGATGACAGTGCTCGAGCGTTTCGGTGTCGACGTTCTCGACGAGGCTCTCTACCGAGCCCTGCTGGTGGAGCCGGAAGCCCCCCTCGAGCGGCTGGCAGCGGCAGTGGGGATGGATGTCTCCCGACTCCCCGGGGCGTTGGCCCGACTTGCCGAGCTGGGTCTGGTCCTGGCCGATGGCTCGGCCACCTGCCGGTACTCGCCGCAGGCCCCTCAGTACGCCCTCGAGCTCCTCATCCAGCGTGAAGAGCAGCGGCTCGAGCTCGAGCGCCTCCGCCTGCACGAGGTCCGGGCCACCATGCCCGACCTGGTGGACGAGTACGTCGCGCTCCGCGCGCGCATCCTCGGCCCCGAGGTCGAGGTGCTCGACGACGCCGCCCTCGTGCGGGCCCGGCTCTTCCAGCTCCACCGCGAGGCCAAGAGCTCTGCCTGGGCGATCCACCCCGGTGGGCCCCTGGCGGCCCCGGAGATCGACCAGGCACTGCCCCTCGACCAGGAGTCCGCTGACCGAAACGTCGAGACCAGGCTCATCGTCTCCAGCGAGTCACTGGGTCCGGAGCCCTGGCGGGACTACCTCATCAGCCTGATGGACCTGGGCCAACAGCTCCGGGTCCTGTCATCACCTCCACTGCGGTGCGTCATCGTCGACCGCAAGCACGCGGTCATCCCCGGACCGGGACGCAACGGCGACAACGGCGCCTACGTCCTGCACGGGCCCCACCTCGTCTCGCCCATCGTCGCCCTCTTCGAGTCCTTGTGGGTGCAGGCCCAGCCGCTGGTCATCGAGGGCAAGCAGTCGGAGGTCATCGTCACCGAAGAGCGCATGCGACAGGTGTCGGCTCTGCTCAGCGCCGGCATGAAGGACGAGGCCGTCGCCCGCCGTCTGTCCATCTCCGTCCGCACCGTCCGCCGCGTGATCGCGGCGACGATGCAGACCCTGCACGCCGACAGCCGCTGGCAGGCTGGCGCCCTCGCGGCCCGCCAGGGGTGGGACGGAGCGGTCTCGACGGGCTCTGCGGGGGACTAGTCGTCGCGGGACGGAGGGCGTCGTTCCGCAGGGCGAGACGACGAAGGCCCCGTCGTCCGGTGGGGACGGCGGGGCCTCGTACAGTGTGGTGGTGGGTCAGCGCTGATCGGTGTCGACGATGTCGACCCGCACCTGACCGCCGCCGGCGAGAGCCGAGACGACGGTGCGCAGCGCGCTGGCCGTGCGGCCGGAGCGACCGATCACGCGGCCGAGGTCCTCCGGGTGCACGCGCACCTCGAGGAGGTCGCCGCGGCGCAGCTCCTTGCGCTTGACGACGACATCGTCGGCGTGGTCGACGATGCCCTTGACCAGGTGCTCGAGGGCTTCCTCCAGCACGGTCAGGCTCCGGCGGTCTCGGCGGTCGCGGCCTCGGCAGGAGCCTCGGCGGCAGGCACCTCAGCGGCAGGCGCCTCGGCGACAGCCTCGGCGGCGGTCGCCTCGGCAGCCTTCTCCTCGACCTTGGGCTCGGCCTTCTTGGCGGCCTTCTTGCGCGGGGTGGTGGCGCCGTCGGGCGAGTCGAGCGAGGAGCCACCGGCGGCGGCGATCGCGGCGTCGTAGAGCTCGCGCTTGGAGCGCTTGGGCGCCGCGAAACGCAGGGTGCCCTCGGTGCCCTCGAGACCCTTGAACTTCTGCCAGTCACCGGTGATCTTCAGCAGCGCCTCGACCGCCTCGGTGGGCTGGGCGCCCTGGGCGAGCCAGTGCTGCGCGCGCTCGGACTCGATGATGATGACGGAGGGGTCCTCGGTCGGGTGGTACTTGCCGATCTCCTCGATGGCCCGGCCATCGCGCTTGGCGCGCGAGTCCATGACGACGACGCGGTAGAACGGTGCACGGATCTTGCCCATGCGCTTCAGACGGATCTTGACGGCCACGTGTGTGGTCTCCTCATTCTGGTGTCGTGAGCACGGCGAGACCGGCACAGGGAGTGGCCGGGGAGCCGACGCTCGGGGCGTAGGCACCCACGCGCGGCAGAGGGCCACAGCGCGGACGGGTACGGCTTCACATTCTGCCAGACCCGGGGGCGCACCCCGACCACGCCCTCACCACCCCCTCCCACGCCCGGCCAACGCCACTGGTCAGCGGCTGCGCCAGGCGTCCGGGAGGGCGGCGAGCTCGGTGACGTGCGCCGGTAGGTCACCGCTCAGCAGGTCGGCGATGGTCGTGTCGTCGAGGACCCGCCGCAGGCTCGCGCGCACTGCCACCCACAGGGTGGGCAGGTGCTTCGCCGCGCCCTCGTACGTCGTCTCGTGCGGGCGCAGTCCGCGCACCTCGGCCAGGGGCCCGTCGACGACGCGGAAGACGTCGGCGATGGCGATCTGCGAGGCGGGCCGGGCCAGCGTGTAGCCACCGGCCGGGCCGCGCTGGCTGGTCACCAGCCCTCCCCGGCGCAGGTCCCCGAGGATCGACTCGAGGAACTTGCGTGGCAGGCCCTGCTCCTGGACCAGGCTCTCGACGGACACCGGTCCGGAGTCACCGTGGGCCGCGACGGCCAACAGGGCCCGGATCGCGTAGTCCGTCTTCGCCGAGATGTCCACGGGTCCATTCTCCTCACCGAGCGGTCGGTCCGCCGCCATGGTGCGCGACCAGGGCTCCGGGCGCCACTCGACCCTACGTTGTCAGGAAGTGTCAAGGACATTCACATCTGTTTCTCATTGCGTTAATCATTGTCAATGAAGCGTTCGGCTGGCATTCATGGAGGGACCCCTCGGCGGTCAGCCGGCCTCCAGAGAGTGGCCACACCGCCCTGCCTCCACCTCACCGGAAAGGACCCACTCATGGGATCCCCCCTCGCCCCGCTCCACCCGCGACAGACCAGGCGCCGAGCGACCCTCGCTCTCGGCGCCACAGCCCTCGCCGTCGGTGCTGCGGCTGCCCTCGGCGCCGCCCCGTCGTCGGCCCAGACGCCGGACACCAGCTCGCGCACCGCGAGCCCCATCAAGCACCTCGTCGTCATCTTCGACGAGAACGTCTCCTTCGACCACTACTTCGGCACCTACCCGAACGCCGCCAACACCGACGGCACCACCTTCCGCGCCATCACCAGCACTCCCCGCGCCAACACGCTCCAGTCGTCCGGGTTGCTGGTGAGCAACCCCAACGCCGCCAACCCGACCCGGCTCACCCCGGCGCAGGCCGTCACCTGCGACCAGGACCACAACTACTCTGCCGAGCAGAAGGCGGTGAACGGCGGGGCCATGGACCAGTTCGTCGAGAACACCAGCGTCGACGCCTGCGCGGCCCCGCTCTACGGCCGCCCTGGTCTGGTGATGGACTACTACGACGGCAACACCGTGACGGGGCTGTGGAACTACGCGCAGCAGTACGCCATGTCGGACAACAGCTTCGGCACCACCTTCGGTCCCTCGACCCCGGGCGCGCTCAACCTCGTCGCGGCCCAGACCCACGGCTTCCGGGCCGTCACCCCCGACGGCTCCCCGACGACCGACTCCTACGCCATCGCCCACCCCGACGCGAACGGTGTCGGCACCGTCATCAACGACCCCGACCCGGCCTTCGACGACTGCGCCAACAAGAACCGCACCACCGGCTACAACCTGGCGGCCGCAACCGGTGGCGACCAGAACGTCGGCGACCTGCTGGGGGCCAAGGGGGTCACCTGGGGCTGGTTCCAGGGCGGCTTCCGGCCCACGGTGCCGGCGAGCAGCACGACCCCGTATGCCGTGTGCGGCGCCACCCACGCCAACGTCGCGGGAGTGCCCTCGCTCGACTACAGCCCGCACCACAACCCGTTCGCCTACTACGCCTCGACGGCCAACCCGCACCACCTGCCCCCGACCTCGCTGTCGATGGTGGGTCACAACGACCAGGCGAACCACCAGTACGACCTCACCGACTTCGACAAGGTCGCCCGTCGCGGCACCCTGCCGGCCGTGAGCTTCCTCAAGGCGCCTGAGTACCAGGACGGCCACGCCGCCTACAGCGACCCACTCGACGAGCAGCACTTCCTGGTCAACGAGATCAACACGCTGCAGAAGTCACCGGAGTGGAAGAGCACCGCCGTCGTCATCGCGTACGACGACTCGGACGGCTGGTACGACCACGTGGCCTCCCCCGTGCTGAACGGCTCGCAGGACGCCGCGACCGACACCCCCTGGTGCAGCGCGGCCCCGGCCCCGGCGCTCGGCGGCTACCAGGACCGGTGCGGCCCCGGACCCCGGCTGCCGCTGCTGGTCGTCTCCCCCTGGGCGAAGACCAACTACGTCAGCCACGCCCCCACCGAGCAGGCGTCGGTGACGAAGTTCATCGAGGACAACTGGTTCCTGCCGCGCCTCGGTGACGCTGCGTTCGACGCCCGCGCCGGACGGATGAACGGGATGTTCGACTTCACCCGCTCGAACGGCAAGGAGGTGCTGCTGGCCCAGAACGGCTCGGTGCGGTCGGTCACGCCGATCCGCTGAGCCCCACCGGCACCACCCTGGCTCAGGCCAGGGCGACGTCCCCGGACCTGGCCCCGACGGCCACCGGGGACGTCGCCGTCTCTGCGGTGTCGGGGGCAGGCACGAGGGACAGGTCAGGCACCCGGGTCGCCCGGACCACGACCCGGTCGCCCTCGAGCAGGTGGAGGCTGTCGAGCTCACCCCGGGTGACCTGCGCGACCACCTCCGCACCGGTGCGGTCGTCGACCATCTCGACCCGGACCTCGAAACCGAGCCGGACGACGCGTCGTACGGTCGCGACCGTGGCGAGGTCGCCGAGCGTCGGGACGGGCCCGCCCACCGCGAGCCGGGCGAGCACGATGTCGTGCGGGCGCACCAGGTGCCCGCCGACGGTGGAGACGTGCCCGAGGAACGACATGACGAAGGTGTTGGCGGGGTGGTCGTAGAGCTCCTCGGGCGTGCCGACCTGCTCGATGCGGCCCTTGTTGAGCACGGCGATGCGGTCCGAGATGTCGAGGGCCTCCTCCTGGTCGTGCGTGACGAGCACGGTCGTCACGTGGACCTCGTCGTGCAGCCGACGCAGCCACAGCCGCAGCTCGGCCCGCACCTGGGCGTCGAGGGCGCCGAAGGGCTCGTCGAGCAGGAGCACCTCGGGGTCGACGGCGAGGGCACGGGCCAGCGCCATCCGCTGGCGCTGGCCCCCGGAGAGCTGGGCCGGGTAGCGGTGCTGGAAGCCCGAGAGCCCGACGATCTCGAGCAGGTCGTCGACCTTCCTGGCGATCTCGGCCTTGGGCCGCTTGCGGATGTGCAGGCCGAACGCGACGTTGTCGCGCACGCTCATGTGCTTGAAGGCCGCATAGTGCTGGAAGACGAAGCCGATCCCCCGCTTCTGGGGGGTGACCCCCGTGACGTCCTTGCCGCCGATCGTGATCACCCCGCTGTCGAGGTCGTCGAGGCCGGAGATGGCCCGAAGGAGGGTCGACTTGCCGGAGCCGCTCGGCCCGAGCAGGGCGGTGAGCGACCCCGCGGGGATGTCGAGCGAGACGTCGTCGAGCGCGGCGAAGTCGCCGAAGCGGCGGCGGGCGTGGGCGACCGAGATCATCGGGGTGTTCATCGGGTCCTCCTGAGACGGTCGAGCACGGTCATGGCCAGCAGGGTGACGGCAGCGACCAGCATGAGCGGGGTGGCGGCGGCATACGCGCCGTAGGTGTTGTGGTCGTCGACGTAGCGACCGTGGACGAGCAGGGTCAGGGTCTGGGAGACCCCGGGGAAGCCGGAGGAGACCATGATGACCGCGCCGAACTCGCCGAGGGCTCGAGCGATGGTGAGCACGATGCCGTAGGTGAGGCCCCAGCGGATGGCCGGGAGGGTGATGCGCCAGAAGGTCTGCCAGGCGTCGGCCCCGAGGGTGGAGGCGGCCTGCTCCTGCTCGTCGCCGATCTCGTGGAGCACCGGCTCGACCTCGCGCACGATGAACGGCAGCGTGACGAAGATCGTCGCCAGCACCATGCCCGGCAGGCCGAAGATGACCTTGATGCCGAGGTCGTCGAGGAAGCCGAACCAGCCGCCAACCCCCCAGAGCAGGATGAGCGAGACCCCGACGACGATCGGCGACAGGGCGAAGGGCAGGTCGACGACCGCCTGCAGGAGGCCGCGTCCGGGGAAACGACCTCGCACCAGGGCCAGGGCCACACCGACCCCGAAGACGACGTTGAGCGGCACGACGATCGCCACGATGAGCAGCGAGAGGTTGAGCGCCGAGACAGCTGCGGGTGTGGTGATCGAGGCGACGAAGTCGGCCAGGCCGCTGCCGAAGGTGCGGTAGAAGATCACGCCGATGGGCACCAGCAGCAGGACGATGACGTAGGCCAGGGCGAGCGTGCGCAGCCCGATGCGGGCGGGGGTGGAGACCTTCACGCGGACCGCTCCTCGAGCCGGGTGCTGCGGCTGGCGACCACCCGCAGCACGAAGAGGGTGAGGAACGAGATCGCCAGCAAGGCGACGGAGACCGCCGCGGCGTTGCTCGGCCGGTCGATCTCGATCTGCTGCTGGATGTACTGCGACACCACCTGGGTCTCCTTCGGGATGTTGCCGCCGATGAGCACGACCGAGCCGTACTCCCCCACGGCGCGGGCGAAGGCCAGCCCGCCGCCGCTCAGCACCGACGGCCAGAGGACCGGCAGGACGATGCGGCGGAAGATGGTGAGGTTGCTCGCGCCGAGCGACGCCGCGGCCTGCTCGACCTCGACGTCGACCTCGATCAGCACCGGCTGCACCGAGCGCACGACGAACGGCAGGGTCTCGAAGGCGAGGGCGACCACCAGCCCGGGCTTGGTCGAGCTGAGGTCGAGCCCGATCGGGCTGCTCGGGCCGTAGAGGCCGAGCATGACGATCGAGGCCACGATGGTGGGAAGGGCGAAGGGCAGGTCGATGAGGGCGTTGACCACTCCCTTGCCGGGGAAGTCGTCACGCACCAGCACCCAGGCGATGAGGGTGCCCATGACGACGTTGATCAGCGCGACGACGAGGGCTACGCCCACCGTGATGGTGAGCGAGGCGACGGCCGCCGGGGCCGAGACCGCCTCCCAGAAGCCGCCGACCCCTCCGGCGAACGACGTGACGGTGAGCGCGGCCAGCGGCAGCAGCACGATGAGGCTCAGCCACAGGCCGGCGATCCCCAGCGCCACCGGACCCACGCCACCGGTGACGGTGCGCAGTCGCCGGCGGGGCGCGCGGCCCGGCGGCGGCGGCGGGGCGGCGGGGCGGGTGAGAACCTCAGCGGTCATCGCCGGTGGCTACTTCGCGGCCGCGTCGTAGATCTTGGCGATCGTGCCGACGTCCTTCTTGAAGAGGGTCGAGTCGACCTTCTTCCAGCCACCCAGGTCGTCGATCGTGTAGAGCTTCGTCGGGGTCGGGAAGCTCGAGGCGAACTGCTGGGCGACCGCGGTGTCGGTGACCCGGAACCCCTTCTGCGCCAGGACCGTCTGGGCCGGCGTGGTGAAGAGGTAGTCGACGAAGGCCTTGGCCTTGGCGACGTTGGCGCCCTTGGTGGTCGACGCGATCGGGTTGTCGATGCGGAAGCTCTGCTCGGGGATCAGGTGCTCGACCGGGTCACCGGCGCGCTCGAGGAAGAGGGCCTCGTTCTCGTAGCTGAGGAGCACGTCGCCCTGCCCCTGCAGGAAGGCGTCGCTCGCTTCGCGGCCCGACTTCGGCTGGGTCTTGACGTGCTCGGTGACCAGCTTGGAGATGTAGTCGAGACCGGCGGCGGGGTTGGCGCCGCCGTCGCTCTTGGCCGCGTACGGAGCCAGCAGGTTCCACTTCGCGGAGCCGGAGCTGAAGGGGTTGGGCGTCACGACCTCGAGGCCCGGCTTGAGCAGGTCGTCCCAGGTCTTGATGCCCTTCGGGTTGCCCTTGCGCACGACGATCGCGACCACCGATCCGAAGGCGACCCCCTGGTGGTGGGCCGCGTCGTTCCAGTCGGAGGACACCAGGCCCGCGTCGACCAGGCGGGTCATGTCGGGCTCGACCGAGAAGTTGACGACGTCGGCCGCGGCGCCGGCAGCGACCTTGCGCGACTGGTCACCGGATGGACCGTAGGACTGCTGGAAGGTGACTCCCTTGCCCTCGCTGGTGGCGTTGAACCCGGGGATCACGGCGTCGAAGCCGACCTTCGGGACGGAGAAGGCGTAGAGGTTGAGGGTCCCCCCGGACCCGTCTGCGGCAGCGCCGCTGGCGGCGCCGCCGACGGTGTCGCTGGCTCCCCCACCGCTGCAGGCGGTGAGGAGGGTGAGGCCGGTGGCGGCAGCGAGCGCGACCAAGCGGTGATGGGCTCGGCGGAGGGGGCTGGTCATCAGGAGGCTCCTATGGTTAATCCGGTGATTCCCATATTACTAGCAGGAGATATAGGAGCACTGGGCTACATTAGCCGAACTGCGAGCGAACGTTTTAGATGCCGGGCACCCGAGCCGTCTCCTGACCCCGTTCCCCCTGCCGGCGGCTGTGCGCCCGAGGTCAGGACCGGGGCGCGCTCACCTCGAGGGCGAGGCGCGAGAGCGCCGCCGGGGACACCGCAGCGGAGGTGTCGACCCGCAGCACGGGCCCCAGCCCCAGGGGAACGGCAGTGGACCACGGCCCCCACAGCGTCTCGAGACCCTCGTGGGGACCATGGACGCCGTGCCGGTCCCCCTCCCTCCACCGTGCCTCGAACCGGGCCCGGGCCACCGAGGGTGGCACCTCGCACCAGACCTCCGTGACGTCGGCGGGGTCGAGCCCCGCCCCGGTCAGGCCACGAGCGACGAAGGCCTCGTCGCGTCCCGCGAGGAGGGAGCTGTCGATGACGCCCCCGGTGACCGACGTGCCGAGCACCGACCAGAGCGCCTCGCTGGCGCCAGCCCCGATGGCCGCACTGCGGGCCGACCCGGCCGCCCCCGCCGCCCCCTCTTCCGGCTGGCCCAGCCCCCCGGCGACCGCCTCCTTGACCGCGTCCTTGGACAGCAGCGGCACACCGAGCTCGGCCGCGAGCTCGGTGGCCAGGGTCGTCTTGCCCGAGCCCGGCAGGCCGTTGACCAGCGTGACCACCCGGCGCGGGCGTCGCCGCAGGAACGGCTGCGCGGGCCACTCACCGGCGAGGACGGCATACCGGTCGTGGTCGCGCCAGCGGGACTGCCCGGTGGTGTCCCCGAGCCACAGGTAGGCGGGCGAGAAGCCCTCCCGGGTGAAGCCGAGCCGGCGGAGCACGGCCGCCGAGCGGGTGTTGCCCGGCTGGACGTTGGCCTCCAGCCGGTGCAGCCCGAGCCCACCCTCGCTCTCCGGGGTGAAGGAGAGGTCGACGACCAGGCGCAGGCCCTCCGTGAAGAGGCCACGACCGGCGTAGGGGTCGTAGGCGTCGTAGCCGAGCGTGGCCCCCAGCAGTCGCCCCCGCACGATCGAGTTGACGTTGATCTTGCCGACGAGCCCGTGCGAGCCCTCGGGGTCGCGGGCGTGCACGAGGAACGACCGGTAGCCCCGTGACTGGTTGCTGACGACGGTCGGCAGCACGTGGGGCTCGACGGGGTTCCACTGCTCGAGGCGGGCTCGCGAGTCCTCGACGGCCCGGCGGTAGGCGGCGTCGTACGACGGGTCGACGGTCGCGACCCAGACCCGGTCGCCGTCGCGCCGCAACGGCGCCGGAGCCGGCGTCATGCCAGGCGGACGCCGCGCAGCACGATGGCGTACGGCGCCGCGAGCGCGCGCACGTCGACGCGCGGATCGGTCTCGTAGACGACGAGGTCAGCCGGTGCGCCCTCGTCGAGACCGGGCCGGCCCAGCCACTCACGGGCACCCCAGGTGGCGGCCGACAGGGCCTCGACCGGGGTGAGCCCGGCCCTGGTCAGCTCGAGCACCTCCTCGGCCACGAGGCCGTGCGCCAGGCTGCCGCCCGCGTCGGTACCGACGTAGACCGCGATCCCTGCCTCGTGGGCGGCGGCAACGGTGGAGTGGCGCCGGGCGTGCAGGTCGAGCATGTGGGCGTGGTAGCGGGGGAACCTCTCCCGGGCCGGCTCGGCGACGGCGGGGAACGTGGCGATGTTGACCAGGGTCGGCACGATCGCCGTCCCCAGGGCCGCGAACGCGGCGATGGTCTCGGGCTCGAGGCCCGTCGCGTGCTCGACGCAGTCGATGCCGGCCGCCACAAGATCGTGCAGCGACTCCTCCCCGAAGCAGTGCGCGGTGATCCGCGCCCCCTCCTCGTGAGCGGCCGCCACGGCGGCGACCACGGTCTCCCGCGGGAAGCTCGGACTGAGGTCACCGGTCTCCCGGTCGATCCAGTCCCCGACGAGCTTGACCCAGCCATCACCGGCCCTGGCCTGCTCGCGCACCTGCATCACGACGTCGTCGGGGTCGACCTCGACCGCGAAGCCGCGGATGTAGCGCTTCGGCCGGGCGATGTGGCGGCCGGCCCGGATGATGCGCGGGAGGTCGTCACGGTCGTCGACCCACCTGGTGTCGGCCGGCGAGCCCGCGTCGCGGATGAGCAGCGCTCCGGCGTCCCGGTCGGTGAGGGCCTGCTGCTCCGTCGCCTCCTCGTCGACGGCGCCGTGCGCGTCGAGCCCCACGTGGCAGTGCGCGTCGACGAGCCCGGGGAGCACCCAGCCGCGGATCGTCGTGGCCGACGTTGCACCGGGAGGTTGGTCGTAGGTGATCCGACCCTGCACCACCCAGGCCTGCGGCCGCTCCTCGTACGGGCCCACGAGCACCGGACCCTCGAGGTGCAGCACGTCGGACGCCATGGCCTCGACCCTAGTGGGCGCTCCAGCTGGGCGCGGAGCACTCGACCCGTCCGGCAGCTCGAGGGTCACAACCGCACCGCCTCCCGGCGGATGGGGTGGTCGGCCCGGAGACCACCGTCGGTGACGAGGTCGACCGGCAGACCCAGCAGGTCCTGCGCCGCCAGGGCGAAGGTCGAGACGGCCATGAGCCCGGTGCCTGCGGGGGCCGAGACGAGCAGGTCGACGTCACTACCCGGACCGTCCGTGCCCTTGGCGACCGAGCCGAACACCCTGGCGTCGAGGAAGCCGTGCCGTGCAGCCAGGGCTAGCAGGTCGTCCCTGTGGCTGGCCAGGACGTCGCGGGGACGAGCGGAGGCTGCGCGCCCCAGACGCTCCACCACCCCCGCCCCCTCTCCCCTCCGGTCAGCGACCGAGGAACTTCTCGAAACCCGCTGGCAGGTTGGCCGGGTCGAGGTCGGGCACCTCGGCGCCGGCGCCGAGACCGAAGGCGTTCTGGCCGGCAGCGGTGCGGGCGCCGGAGGCCTTGTCGGCCGCGGCCCGCTCGTCGGCGGCGCGCTTGGCGGGGTTGCCGCTCTTGGACTTCTTGCGCGCCTGGGGCAGCTGCTTGCCCCCCTTGCGGCCGGTGCCGGGGATGCCGGGCATCCCCGGCAGACCCCCTCCGCCGCCGCGGGCGAGGCTCTTCATCATCTTCTGCGCCTCACGGAAGCGCTCGAGCAGCTGGTTGACCTCGGAGACGGTGACGCCCGAGCCCCTGGCGATGCGCGCGCGGCGCGAGCCGTCGATCTGCTTGGGATGACTGCGCTCGTACGGCGTCATCGATCGCACCATCGCCTCGACGCGGTCGAACTCGCGCTCGTCGAGCGAGTCGAGCTGCTCGCGCATCTGCTGCATGCCCGGCATCATCTTGAGCATCGCCTTGAGCGAGCCCATCTTCTTGATGGCCGACATCTGCTGGAGGAAGTCGTCGAAGGTGAAGTCCTCGGCGGCGAGGAACTTGCGGGCCATCTCGTCGGCCTGCTCGCGGTCGAACGCCTTCTCGGCCTGCTCGATGAGGGTGAGCACGTCACCCATGTCGAGGATGCGCCCGGCCATGCGGTCGGGGTGGAAGACCTCGATGTCCTTGGTGCCCTCACCGATGGAGGAGAACATGATCGGCCGCCCCGTGACGGTCGCCACCGACAGTGCCGCGCCACCGCGGGCGTCGCCGTCGAGCTTGCTCAGGACGACACCGGTGAAGTCGACGCCCTCCTGGAAGGCCAGGGCGGTGTCGACGGCGGCCTGGCCGATCATCGCGTCGATGACGAAGAGGACCTCGTCGGGCGAGATCGCGTCACGGATGTCGCTCGCCTGGCGCATGAGGTCGGCGTCGACGGCGAGCCGGCCAGCCGTGTCGACGATGACCACGTCGTGCTGGCGGGCCCGGGCCTGCGCGATGCCGGCGCGGGAGACGGCCACCGGGTCGCCGTACGAACGGGTGCCCTCGCCGGTGCCGAGCACGGCGTCGTGACCACCGACGTTGCCGCGCTCGGGCGCGAAGACGGGGACGCCGGCCCGCTGGCCGGTGACCTCGAGCTGGGTGACGGCGCTCGGGCGCTGGAGGTCGGCGGCCACGAGCAGCGGCGTGTGTCCACGCTCCTTGAGCCAGGCGCCGAGCTTGCCGGCGAAGGTCGTCTTGCCCGAGCCCTGCAGCCCGGCCAGCATGATGACCGTCGGGGGGTTCTTGGCGAAGCGGAGCGTGCGGGTCTCACCGCCGAGGATGCCGACGAGCTCTTCGTTGACGATCTTGACGACCTGCTGGGCGGGGTTCAGCGCCCCGCTGACCTCCTCGCCGAGGGCCCGGTCGCGCACGTTGCCGACGAAGGCGCGCACCACGGGCAGCGCGACGTCGGCGTCGAGCAGGGCGAGCCGGATGTCGCGCAGCGCCTTGTTGACGTCGGACTCGCTGAGCTTGCCCTTGCCGCGCAGGCCCTTGAAGGTCTCGGTCAGCCGGTCGGACAGTGAGTTGAACACCTGCGAATCCTAACGTTTCCGCCAGGGGCGCCCACCCGGGCCGCGCCCGGCGACCCGGCGACCCCCGTACGACGTCCCATGTTGCTCCTCATGTGCCCTTCCAGACCCTCGTCAGGCCCTGAAAGGGCACGTGAGAGGCAACAAGTCGGTATGGAGGGGGGTCAGGCGACGCCGTCGCAGGTGTCGATGATCATCGACACCGCCTGTGCGACGCGGGCGGGCGGCAGGGCGCGTCCGCCGAACTCGGTGACGTAGAAGGTGTCGAGGGCCTGCCCGGCGTACGTCGCGATGTGGGCACTGCGCACCGTGAGGCTGGCGCGGGCGAGCGTCATGCCGATCTCGTGGAGCAGGCCGGCGCGGTCGGTGGCCCGCACCTCGATCACCGTCGCGCTGTCCGACGCGTGCGAGATGACCATCGCGCGGGTCTGCCCGGGAGACCCGGAGGTGGCGCGCGAGCTGTCGAACGCCGACGACCCGCGCCGCCGGTCGAGGACGGCCAGCGGCTCGCGGTCGCCCTCCGAGAGCCGCATCAGCCCGCGCATGATCGCTCCCTCGTCGGGGCTGTCACCCCCGGGCGTCTCGACGTACCACTCGTTCGCGGCGATGCCGTCGACCGTGTGCACCGCGGCCGAGCGCACGATGTGCCCCTGGGCGGCCAGTAGCCCCGCCGTGTCGGCGAAGAGCCCGAGCCGGTCGCGGTCGTGGACCTCGATCCGGTGGGCGCCACCCAACGGGGTGACGACGACGTGGGGCTGCCCGATGACGATCTTGTTCTGGATCTCCTCCGACACCGGTGCTGCGTCGCGGTAGCCCTCGACGGGCGCCGCGCCCTGCTCCATCGCGGCCCGCGCGGTCGTGACGAGCTTGTCGAGCAGGCTGGCCCGCCAGTCGGTCCACGCGGCCGGCCCGGCGGCGCTGGCGTCGGCCTCGGTGAGGGCACGCAGGAGGTCGAGCGTGTCGACCGAGCCCCCGCAGGCCTCCGAGACGGCCGCGATGGTCTGCGGGTCCTCGCAGTCGCGCCGGGTCGCCAGGTCGATGAGGGTCAGGTGCTGACGCACCATGCCGACCACCAGCACCCGGTCGTCGTCAGGCACCCCCAGGCTGAGCAGCACCGTGTCGGCGATGGGCGCCCCCGTCTCGGAGTGGTCGCGGGCACCGGCGATCTTGCCGATGTCGTGCAGCAGCGCCGCCAGCAGCAGCAGGTCGGGGCGGGCCACCTCACGCAGCAGCCCGCTGGCCCGGACGACGGTCTCGATGAGGTGCCGGTCGACGGTGTGCCGGTGCACGGCGTTGCGCTGCGGACGGCTGCGGACGGCGTGCCACTGCGGGATCCAGCGCTCGACGACACCCGCGAGGTCGAGCCCCTCCCACACCGCGACGAGTCCGGGCCCGGTCGCGAGCAGGTCGCCGAAGATCGCGAGCGCCTGCTCGGGCCAGGGGTCCGGCAGGGCAGGGCAGCTGTTCGCGAGGTTGGCCAGGGTGGTCGGCGCGATCGTCACCCCGTTGCGGGCCGCGACGAGGGCGGCACGGAGCACGAGCAGCGGGTCGGTGGCCGGGTCGACGCCCGCTCCGAGCACCGCCTCGCCGTCGTGCAGGTAGAGGCCGTAGCCGAGGGGCACGAGCTTGGGCCGGCGTGGGCCCACCCGCAGGGTCCGGGCCCGTTGCGACTGCGACGCGCGACGCATGGTGCCGTCGAGGGCGTAGGCGATGGTGCGGGCCGACGACGAGACGTCGGTCAGCAGCAGGTCGGAGTCGGTGTACCCGAGCAGGGCGGCCGCGGCGTCGTGGTCCTCACGCCCCAGCCGGTCGCGACCCCGGCCGGTGACGACGTGGATGGCGTCGCGCACGTCGAGGAGCTTCGAGTAGGCGGTGTCGACCGCTCCGTGGGGCCGGTCGGCCAGCCAGGCGGCCGTCAGGGCCCGCAGCAGCGCCATGTCGCGCAGGCCACCGCGCGCTTCCTTGAGGTCGGGCTCGATGAGGTGGGCGAGGTCGCCCTGACGGGCGTGGCGGGCCACGATGCTCTCGTGCAGCTGCGGCAGCCTCGTCCGGGCGTTCGCCCGCCAGTCGTGGGCCACGGTCGAGCGCGCGGCGTTGACGACCTCGGC
>JBBRNQ010000099.1:0-16293 GCA_038230235.1 Actinomycetales bacterium | reverse complement strand
TGACCTGACTCACCCACCTGAGCTGCGACGCGCCCACCTGAACTTGCAGTGCGCGGTTGAACTGCAGCGCTGCTCGGTGGCGCTCAACCGGGCCCCAGAAGGAACAGGCCCCCGAGCCACGTCGTGACGATGACCCCTGCGGCTGTGAGCTCCACGAGCATGGACAGGCCGACAGCCGCCAGCGCTGACCGGGTCATGCCCCAGGCCTGCCCGAGGTCACGGCGGCGGGTGGCCTCGATGGCGAAGATCCCCCCGACGAAGCCGACCAGCGCCCCCACGACGGGGATGGCGATGTCGCACACGACGGCGAGGACGGCGGCCGCGGCCACGGTCCACGACCCGACCCCTGCCTCCTTGAGGCGCCGACCCGGCACCACGTAGCTCGTCACCACGCCGACGCCGTACGGGACGAGGGCCACGGCCACGACGACCCAGGCCCGGTGGTCGGGGTGGAGAGCCGCCCAGACCACGACCCCGCCGACCACGAGGACGAGACCGGGCAACACCGGCACGACGATGCCGACGAGCCCCACGACCACGAGGGCTCCTGCGAGCACAGCAGTCACGACGAGCCCGACTCTCCGCGTCGGGTTGCGGTCCCGGGGACAGCAACGTGCCCGGGTCGGTCATCTCGCGGGAGAACCGCGACGACCTCGACCCGGGCACGAGGACCGGTGGGGAATGTCACAACGTCACTGTGCGCACAAAACCGCAGAGTGACCCTCGTCAGCGGGCGGCGTCCTCCGACTGCTTCGCCGAGAGACGGTTGCTCTCGTCCTGGATCTCGCTCGCCTGCTCCTGCAGCTGCGGCAGGTGCTGACGCCCGTGGTGGGCGCAGAACAGCAGCTCGCCGCCGCCGTTGAGGCGGGCGCGAATGTAGGCCTGGGCGCCGCAACGGTCGCAACGATCCATTGCGCTGAGGCTCGGGGCCAAAGTCGTGTTCACGTCTGCCTTCTCTCGTCTGTGTCGGTCCCGGGTGCCGTGAAGATCGGTGGTGCCGCACCCGGATGGTCATATTGCTATGACATCCACCTGGTCACGCTGGCTTGCGTCACCCGTCTGCCGTACGAACAGTCAAACACGTCGGTCTCTTCCCGGGGGGTATTGCTCGAGGTCTGAGCCGTCTGTCGTACGCCAACCACCCGTTCGGGTGATGCCTGCACCTGGGGTTCGTGGCGATCGTGTCAACGGATGGCGAGCCTTCCCTGGGGCTGTCCGCCCCGAGCGATACGCTGCCCGAGGGTGCACGTCCGGACGACCTCGACCCCTGACCGACTGATCCCGATGGCTGAGCCCCGACCGGGCTGGTCCCCGACAACGAAGGGCTCACCTGTTGTCCACCGCTGCACGCTCCACCGACACCGGCGCGTACACCGCCCGCCACCTGCAGGTCCTCGAGGGCCTGGAGGCGGTGCGCAAGCGTCCGGGGATGTACATCGGCTCGCGTGACCAGAAGGGGCTGATGCACTGCCTGTGGGAGGTCATCGACAACGCGGTCGACGAGGCGCTGGCCGGGCAGGGTGAGCGCATCGACGTCGTCCTCTTCGCCGACCGGTCCGTCGAGGTGCGCGACCACGGGCGAGGCATCCCCGTCGACATCGAGCCCCGCACCGGCCTGACCGGCGTCGAGGTGGTCTTCACCAAGCTGCACGCTGGTGGCAAGTTCGGCGGCAGCTCGTATGCCGCCACCGGTGGTCTGCACGGTGTCGGCGCCTCCGTGGTGAACGCCCTGTCCGGGCGTCTCGACGTCGAGGTCGACCGTGGCGGCAAGACCTACGCCATGAGCTTCCGGCGGGGGGAGCCGGGCGTCTTCGACGACGGCTCGGGTCAGGTGTCTCCCGACTCGCCGTTCGCACCCTTCGTGGCCGGCAGCGAGCTGAGGGTCGTGGGCAAGGCCCGTCGGGGGGTCACCGGCTCCCGCATCCGGTTCTGGCCGGACCCCCAGATCTTCGAGGCAGGCTCCGAGCTCGACTACGACCTGCTGGCGGACCGCGCGCGTCAGACCTCCTTCCTCATCCCCGGGCTGCAGCTGGTCGTGCGCGACGAGCGTCGCCTCCCGGGCACACCGGGGGCCGACGCGGCGAGCGAGGAGGTGTTCCACCACGACGGCGGGATCGCCGAGTTCGTGGAGTTCCTCGCTCCTGACGCAGCCGTCACCGACGTGTGGAGGCTCCAGGGGTCGGGGACGTTCCGCGAGACCGTGCCGATCCTCGACGCCACCGGCAGGATGAACCCCACCGAGCTCGAGCGTGAGTGCGTCGTCGACATCGCCCTGCGGTGGGGGACCGGCTACGACAGCCGGATGCTGTCCTTCGTCAACATCATCACCACGCCCAAGGGCGGCACCCACGTGGCCGGCTTCGACCAGGCCCTGCTGAAGGTCTTCCGCAAGCAGCTCGAGCTCAACTCGCGCACGCTCAAGGTCGGCGGCGACAAGGTCGAGAAGGACGACATCGCGGCGGGGATGACCGCGGTGGTCACGGTGCGCCTGGCCGAGCCGCAGTTCGAGGGCCAGACCAAGGAGGTGCTCGGCACCTCGGCGGTGCGCGCGATCGTGTCGCGGGTGGTCGAGCAGGAGCTCACCGAGCGGATCACCAACCCGAAGCGGGGCGACAAGGCGGCGTCCCGACTCCTGCTGGAGAAGGTGGTGGCCGAGATGAAGTCGCGCATCAGCGCGCGGATGCACAAGGAGACCCAGCGTCGCAAGACGGCGCTCGAGTCGTCGTCGCTGCCCGCCAAGCTCGCCGACTGCCGCACCCACGACGTCGAGCGCTCCGAGCTGTTCATCGTCGAGGGCGACAGCGCGCTCGGCACGGCCAAGCTGGCCCGCTCGAGCGATTACCAGGCGCTCCTGCCGATCCGGGGCAAGATCCTCAACGTCCAGAAGGCCTCCGTCGCCGACATGCTCAAGAACGCCGAGTGCGCGGCGATCATCCAGGTCGTCGGTGCCGGATCGGGCCGCTCGTTCGACCTCGACGCAGCCCGCTACGGCAAGATCATCATCATGAGCGACGCCGACGTCGACGGCGCCCACATCCGCACCCTGCTGCTGACCCTCTTCTTCCGCTACATGCGCCCGCTCGTCGACGCCGGCCGCGTGTATGCCGCGATCCCGCCGCTGCACCGGCTCGAGGTCATCAACCAGGGCAAGAAGAACGACTACGTCTACACGTACAACGAGGCCGAGATGCGTCGGACCCGCGCGTCGATCGAGAAGCGCGGCAAGCGCATCAAGGAGCCGCCCCAGCGCTACAAGGGCCTGGGGGAGATGGACGCCGACCAGCTGGCCGACACGACGATGGACCCGCGACACCGCACCCTGCGCCGGGTCACCCTCAGCGAGGCCGAGACGGCCGAGTCGGTCTTCGAGCTGCTCATGGGCAACGAGGTCGGCCCCCGCAAGGACTTCATCATCGACTCCGCCGCTGGTCTCGACCGCGCCCGTATCGACGCCTGAGCCCCGGCCCGCACCACCTGCCGGGCCACCGCCGCTCTACGATGTAGGTGACCCATGACCCGTCGCCGCGCGTCGGACGACCAGCACCGACACCGGGGAGAGCTCATCAATGGACGAGTACGGTCAGCGCAGCCCAGCGCCGCCCGCCGCGCCGTCACCGGAGGGCTCGGCGTGGGCCTCGGCGGCCCCCACGTCGACCACCCCCATCGTGGTGGGCACGGCCACCGCTCCCGGTCCGGGAGGGCAACCGTCGGGCGCCGTCCTTACTCGTGACGAGGTCGAGTGGGCCCAGCGGACCCTCAGATCGGTGTCACAGGCCTTCGGTGCCAAGGTCGTGGGGCAGGGACGACTCCAGGAGACGCTGCTCATCGGCCTGCTCACCGGCGGGCACATCCTGCTCGAGTCGGTGCCGGGGCTGGCCAAGACGACGGCGGCGGCCACGTTGGCACGGGTCGTCGAGGGCAGCTTCACCCGCATCCAGTGCACCCCGGACCTGCTGCCCAGCGACATCGTCGGTACGCAGGTCTACGACGCCGGGAAGGCGACCTTCGAGACCCGGATGGGCCCGGTCCACGCCAACTTCGTCCTGCTCGACGAGATCAACCGCTCCAGCGCCAAGACGCAGTCGGCGATGCTCGAGGCCATGCAGGAGCGGCAGACCTCCATCGGTGGCCGGGTCTACCCGCTGCCACAGCCGTTCCTCGTCCTCGCGACCCAGAACCCCATCGAGCAGGAGGGCACCTACCCCCTCCCGGAGGCGCAGCTCGACCGGTTCATGCTCAAGGACGTCCTCGACTACCCCACCCTCGAGGAGGAGGCCGAGATCCTGCACCGCATCGACGCGGGCGTCTTCTCGGCGCCCGCGAGCGCGGTGATCACCCTCGCCGACGTCGAGCGCCTTCAGGCCCTGACCCGTCGGGTGTACGTCGACCCGGCCATCGTCAGGTACGCCGTCGGGGTCGTCTACGTCACGAGGCACGCCGAGCTCTACATCGACCCCACGCTGGCGCGGTTCATCGAGTTCGGGGCCAGCCCCCGAGCCAGCATCGCCTTCGTCCAGGCGGCCCGGGCCCGCGCCATGCTCGCCGGCCGTGACCACGTCGTCCCCGACGACGTCAAGGCCCTGTCCCACCGGGTGCTCCGGCACCGCGTCGTGCTCGGCTTCGAGGCGGTCGCCGAGGGCGTCCCCGTGGAGTCCGTCGTGGACGCCCTCGTCGCCACGGTTCGCACGCCCTGAGGGCGGCAGCACCCCATGGCCGCGCTGCTGACCAAGGTCAAGAGCAAGCTCTACATCGTCGCCCGTCGCAAGACCTGGGGGCTGCTCGACGGCGAGTACACCTCCGTCTTCCGCGGGCGCAGCCTCGACTACGACGACCTGCGTGAGTACGTGCCCGGCGACGAGGTGCGCGACATCGACTGGAAGGCGACAGCGCGTCACGGCTCGCCCCTGGTCAAGCGCTACGTCGCGAACCGCAGGCAGAAGGTCGTGCTCGTCGTCGACACCGGCCGGGGGATGGCCGCCCGCTCGACGGGCGGTGAGCCCAAGTCGGCAGTGGCCGTCATGGTCTGCGGCGTGCTGGGCTGTCTGGCACTGCGCCACGGTGACACCGTCGGGCTCGTCGAGGGCGACGCGACCGCGACGACACCCCACCCGAGCAAGGGCACCGAGGCCCACCTCGAGCGGCTCCTGCGCGAGATCGACGGGCGCACCACCCTGGCCTCGGGGCCGAGCCGCCTGGCCGACCAGCTGCGCTACGTCGCCGAGACCTACCGGCAGCGGATGCTGCTCCTGGTGGTCGGTGACGACCAGGACCTGACCCCCGAGCTCGAGCAGCTGGTGCGCCGCCTGCTGGCCCAGCACGAGATCCTCTGGGTTGTCATCGAGGACGCCGACCCCACCAGCGCCGGACCGGGTGAGCACGCGTACGACGTCGCCGACGGCGCCCTGCTGCCCCCGGAGGTACGCTTCGACGCTCGGCTCCGCAGCGCCTACGGGGTGGCTGTGCAGGAGCGGCGTGACCACGTCGAGCGCACCCTCGACCACCTCGGCATCGTCCACACGCGGGTGGGCAGCAGCGACCACGCGGTCAGCGCGGTCTTCCGCCTGCTCGAGAGGCAGCGACGTCGTGGTCGGTGACGGCGGGTTCTACGCCCCGATGACCTACACCACGCTGTGGCTGGTCATCGGCGTGGCCCTGCTGCTCGCCATCGCCGGGTGGTACGTCGTCGTGTGGTGGCAGACGCGCCCCGCCCCGCCATCGCCACCTGCCCCACCGCTCGCCTCCGGCGCCCGCCTCGCCCGGCTCAAGGGCGACTGCCTGGCCCGGATCGACGAAGTCGTGCACCGGGTCGACGCCGGTCGGCTGAGCCAGCGAGCCGGACACCAGGAGCTGAGCACGGTGGTGCGCGAGTTCGTGCAGGAGGCCTCCGGCGTCAGTGCACCGACGATGACGCTCACCGAGCTCGGCCGCAGCGGCAACCGCCGGCTCGACCCGGTCACCGACGTCGTCCTGCTGCTCTACCCCGTCGAGTTCGGGCCCGAGCAGCCGGCGAGCGTCGCCGACGCGGCGGTCGTGGCCAGGACGGCGGTGGAGCGGTGGCGCTAGGGGTGAGCAGGTGGCACTGAGACAGGCCTGGGTCGCCATCGCCGCAGGCGGGGGGTTCGTCGTCCTCGCGACGTTCCTCTGGTGGCTGCTGCGACGGCGACGGGCCAGCGGCACGGTCGCCGTGGCGAACACCGACCTGCTGCGGGCCCTCCCCGAGTTCCGTCGGGCGGTGGTGCGGCAGCGGGTCCTGGCCGGGTGCCTGGCCGGCCTCGCACTCCTCGTCGGTGTCTCCGCCGTCCTCGGCGCGGCCAGACCCCTCGACCGGTCGGTCGTCTCGCGCAGCCAGGAGAACCGTGACATCGTCCTGTGCCTCGACGTCTCCGGCTCGATGATCGACGTCGACGCGCAGGTCATCTCGACCTTCCAGCAGCTTGCCGACGGGTTCCAGGGTGAGCGCATCTCGATGGTCATCTTCAACAGCACCGCCGTGCCCGTCTTCCCGCTCACCGACGACTACGAGTTCGTGCGTGCCCAGCTGCGACGGGCGGCCGACGCCCTCGACACCCTCGACCCGACGGACAGCTTCTTCGCCGGCACGCTGAACGGCAACGGGAGCTCGCTGATCGGTGACGGGCTCGCCACCTGCGCGCGCAGCTTCGACCACCTCGAGCTGAAGCGGGCCCGCTCGATCATCCTCGCCACAGACAACGAGGCGGCTGGTCGCTCGCTCTTCAGCCTCACCGAGGCGGGGCAGCTGGCGGAGCGCACCGGCATCCAGGTCTACGGGCTCAACCCCTCCGACAGCCCGGCCTCCTCTCCCGCCGTGGAGATGGCGGCGGTGGTCAAGAGCACCGGCGGGGTCTACTACCCCCTCACGGACCTCGAGGCGGTGCCCGACCTGCTCCGCCAGGTGAGCTCGCGCGAGGCCGGCCGCATCCCCTCGACGCCTCAGCTCGTGGTCACCGACGAGCCGTCGGCCCTGATCGGTCTGGCGGCCCTCGCGCTCGGTCTCCTGCTCGCGGCCAGGAGGCTCCGGTGGCGTCCGTGACCTTCCTGCCCGTGGCTTCGTGGCCCCTGCTGCTGCTGCTCGTCCTCGTGGCGGGGGTGCTGGTGTGGTGGCCGGCAGGAGCCGCTGAGGGGCCGCAGCCGCTCGTGGGTCAGCTCCGGCGCAGCGCTGCGGTCGTCCTGCTGCTGGTGGCGGCGCTCCGTCCGGGGGTCCCCGGAGGGTCGGTCGTGGTCACGGCCACCGATCTCGACGCCTTCTTCGTCGTCGACACCACGTCGTCGACGATGGCCCAGGACTACGACGGCACCCGGCCCCGCCTCGACGGGGTCCGCGCCGACGTCGCGGCGATCTCGGCCGGGCTACCCGGATCGCGCTTCTCGCTCCTGACCTTCGACCACGAGACGGTCACCCGGCTGCCGCTCACCACCGACTCCCAGGCGCTGACCACCGCCATGGACGTGCTCCAGGTCGAGACCTCGACCTACTCCCAGGGCTCCAGCATCACGGTGGCCGGGCCCGACCTCGACGCGACGCTGCAGCGCGACCGGCAGGCCCACCCGGACCGCACTCGCCTGGTCTTCTACCTCGGCGACGGTGAGCAGACCGCCCCGGCCCAGCCCACCCCCTTCGCCCTGGACGCCGACCTCGTCGGCGGTGGGGCGGTCCTCGGGTACGGCACCACCAAAGGCGGGCAGATGAAGGAGACCGGCACCGGCCGCGACGGTTTCATCATCGACCCGACCACCGGTGCTCCGGCCGTCTCGACGATCGACGAGAAGGCCCTGCAGGACGTCGCCCAGCAGCTCGCTGTCCCGTACCTGCACCGAACGTCCCCGCGGGACGCACCGGTCCTCGACTCGGTGCGGCTCGCTCAGACGGGGGCGGTCTCGTCGACCGCGGCCAGCGGCGCGGCAGGGCGCGCCGAGCTCTACTGGGTCGCGCTGCTGCTCCTCGCCGCCGTCGCCGCCTGGGAGGTCGCGGCGACCCTCGCGGCGGTGCGGATGCGCAGCTCCGCGTCGGTGACGGACCCACCGGGCCGACCAGGACCCGTCGTACGCTCGGCACCACCCCCGACCCGACCGCAGACCGGAGGGCACCCATGACCACCACCACCTCACCGCCGCCCCTGCAGCCGCTGACGGGCCGGGAACCCCAGCGCGCCGAGTCTGCACCGGTGCGAGCGTCCCGGCTCGCCCACCGCCGGCGCCTGGTCGTCTGGTCGTCACCGGTGGTCGTCGTGCTGTTCCTGGTCGCCCTCAAGCTGCTGACCATGGTGGCCGCCGGGCACCAGGCGAAGGCGGCCTTCGACGCCGGCAGCATCACCTCGCTCGAGCAGGCCGGTCGGCAGATGATGTTCCTCAACCTCGTCGAGCGCCACAAGGCACCGTTCGCCCTCGGTGACGCTGCGGTCCTCGACGGTGACTTCCAGACCGCACGGGCCCGCTTCGAGCAGGCCCTGGCCGCCTCACCGGCCGATGGTCTGGAGTCCTGCCAGGTGCGGGTCAACCTCGTGCTCGCCCTGGAGAAGCTCGGCGACGCGGCAGCCACGGCCTCGGGGACAGCAGCCGCGAAGCCCTACTACGACCGCATCGCCGCTGTCGCGACCGCCGCTCCAGCCGGGTGCTTCCAGCCGCAGGGGCAGGGCACCGGGCAGCAGCTCGACGACGCCAAGAGCCGGGCCCAGCAGAAGAGCGGCCCCCAGCAGCCCCAGCCGGGGCAGAGCCCCGGGCAGGACCCTGGGCAGCCCGGCTCCGACAAGGAGCAGCAGCTCGACCAGAAGACGAAGGACAACCAGTCACAGCGAGCACAGGGGGATGCCGGTGCCCGCGACTCCAACGGGGGTTCGAGGCCCCAGGTCGACAAACCCTGGTGAGCGACACGTCGTACGACGTCCTTGGGCGGGGTGACTCGCCGGGGAATGGGGCGGCGGCCGGACGTCGTTGCCCCTGACATGACCGCACTCGACTTCGGGTCCCTCGTCCTCGGCGGCAACGTCTTCGGGTGGACGGCCGACAGGGACACCAGCTTCGCTGTGCTCGACGCGTTCGTCGCGGGCGGTGGCGTCGCAGTCGACACAGCCGACTCCTACATGCAGCGGGTGCCCGGTAACAGCGGCGGGGAGTCCGAGACGATCATCGGGGAGTGGATGGCCTCGCGACGCAACCGCGACCGGGTGCAGGTGCACACCAAGGTGTTCGGCAAGCACGATCGACCGGGGCTCTCGGCCGCCAATCTCGCGGTCGCCGTCGACGAGTCGCTGCACCGGCTGCAGACCGACCACGTCGACCTGCTCTACGCCCACCGCGACGACGAGTCCGTCGCCCAGGAGGAGTACGTCGCCGCGTTCGACGCCCTGGTCCGCGCCGGCAAGGTGAGGGAGGTCGGGGCCTCCAACTTCTCGGCCGACCGTCTCGTCTCGGCGCTCGACGTCGCCGCGGCGGAGGGGCTCACACCGTTCACCGTGACCCAGGACCTGTGGAACCTCGTCGAACGCTCCATCGAGACCGACCTCGTACCGACCCTGCTGGAGCGGGGAGTGGTCGAGCTGCCCTACTCCTCCCTCGCGAGCGGGTTCCTCACCGGCAAGTACCGACCCGGCCAGGACGTCGCGTCGGTGCGTGCCGCGAGTGCCGGACGGTACCTCGAGCGACCGGGCGCCGGTGACCTGCTCGCCGCCCTGGACGCGGTCGCGGCCGCCCACGACACCAGCGTCACCGCGGTGTCGCTCGCGTGGCTCCGGGCGCAGGACCCGGTCGGGGCACCGATCGCCAGCGCCCGCAGCCTCGAGCAGGTCCAGCCGTTGCTCGACTCCGCCGCCGTCGAGCTCAGCGACGACGAGCTGGCCCGTCTCGCGCGGGTGGGCGACCAGCTCGGCTGACTGGAGGTTCCCTTCCCCGTCCCCCTAGGCTGGGCCCCGTGAAGAGCCTCGTGCGCGGCGAGAACTGCCCGGTTCCCTCCGACCGCCTCGCGATCACCGTCGTCACGAGATGCGCCGTCGACGTCTCGGCCCTGTTGCTCGGACCGGACGGCATGGTGCGCAGCGATGCCGACCTCGTGTTCTTCAACAACCCCGCGGGACCGGGCGTGCGCTACGACGGGCGGGTCGTGCAGGTCGACACCTCGTCGCTGCCCGACGACGTGGCCCGGGTCGTGGTGACGGCCAGCCTCGACGGCTCGGGTCCGGCCACGTTCGCGTCAGCCGGGCCAGTCACCGTCTCGGTCTCCGACGAGGTCGACTTCGAGCTGACGGGTCTGACCACGGAGTCGGCGCTCGTGTGCGTCGAGATCTACCGCCGGCAGGAGCAGTGGAAGATCCGGGCGGTCGGGCAGGGGTACGACGACGGGCTCGCCGCCATCGCGAGGGAGTTCGGGATCGCCGTCGACGACCCACCCCCCTCGGCGCCGCCACCGGTCCCCGCACCCGCGATCGTCTCGACCCCGCTCAGGACCCCGCCCCTCGCCCCACCCCCGACCACGAGCCCAACCCCGACCACTAGCCCGACCCCGCCCCCGACCTCAGGAGCCTCCCCGATGAAGAGCGAGCTGTTCGCCCCCGGCTACGCCGAGGTGTCGGAGCCCGGTATGCAGAAGCAGGGCTCCAAGATGTGCCGGGTCGCCATGGCGGGCGAGGTCATGGCCCGCTCGGGGTCGATGGTCGCCTACCAGGGTGACCTGCGCTTCGAGGCGCTCGGCGCCGGGGGGATGGGCAACCTGATCCGCCGGACCCTCACCGGTGAGGGGGTGCCGTTGATGAAGGTGTCGGGTCAAGGCGACCTGTTCCTCGCGAACGCAGCCGCCGACGTGCACCTCATCGACCTCGACGGCAACGACGGGCTGACCATCAACGGCGCCAACGTGCTCGCCTTCGAGCCGACGCTGTCGTACAAGATCGAGCGCGTGAGGGGAGCAGCTGCGGGCGGTAACGCCGGCTTCTTCAACTGCGTGTTCACCGGGGTCGGGCGGATCGCGATCACGACCGACGGGATCCCGGTCGTGCTCAACGTCGACCGGCCGACCTTCGCCGACCCGCAGGCCGCGGTGGCCTGGAGCTCGAGCCTGCGCACGTCGGTCAAGAGCAACGACTCGCTCAACTTCGGCACCCTCATCGGACGCAGCACGGGGGAGCGCTTCACCCTGGAGTTCTCGGGCCAGGGCTTCGTCGTGGTGCAGCCCTCCGAGCTGCCACCGGGCGGTCTCATCGGCGGGGCGGGTGCTGGCGACCAAGCCGGTGTGGGGGGCGCGCTGGGCGGCCTGCTCGGGCGCTGACGGCTGGCGGCCGCCGAGACGGTGTGACCCGGCCGCACAGTGGGGTGGTTGCTCGCCACCGCGCACGACGGATCACCCCACTGTGCGTTTTACCCCGATGGCTCGGTTGGTTGGGGGGTTGGACGTCGCTCCCGGGAGCGGGAGATCACCCCACTGGGCCGGGTGGCCTCATCCGGGCGGCAGGGGGCTGACCATGGCCCCCCACGTGCGGGCGCCGACGGCGTCCTCTCCGCAGGAGTTGCGCTTCGCCGGACCGTCGACGATGTGCAGGTCGACCCGCCACCGGCGGCCGTCGGGGTGGGCGACGTCCACGTGGTTCCCAGAGCCGTCCGGTGACCCGTCGTCGGGTGCCGTGGCGACGGCCAGTGGGGCAGGACTCGTCTCCCCCACCAGAGCCCGTACGGCGGACTCCGCCACCTGGTGGCGGGGTGACAGGGCGCTGCTGCCACGGTCGTGCCACGGCCCGAGCAGCTCGGCCGCGAGCTGCCCGTCGTCGGCGGCAGCGAGCACCCCGGAGACGAGGGCGTCGTCGAGGCGGCCCAGGGTGCGCCCCCACGGCAGCAGGACGCCGGTGGGCGAGAAGCGGTGTCCTCCGGTGTGCGAGCACTCCCAGACCCGGCCGGGGTGGGCGAGGTGCCCGGCAACCGCGACCGGGCGACCCCGTACGGCGCAGCACACGTCACGGCGACCGTTGGTGCACACCAGCAGCACCGGGGGCTCGTCGGTGAGCGTCGGCAGGCTGGCCACGACGCCAGCCCGGTCGCCGCGAGCGAGGGCGTCGAGGTCGACGACGTCGAGGTCGGCGGGGTCGCCCACGCTGGCACCGAGCAGGAACGCCGGGGCGGTCGTCGAGCCGGTCCAGCCGAGGAAGACCCGGTGGGCGGTGCCCGGGTGCTCGGCGTGCTCTCGGGGGGCGCGCAGGAGGGTGAGTCGCCCGCCCCTCTCGGAGCAGGCGTGCTCGAGACGGCGGCCGACGGCCGGCTCCAGCCGCGACTGGGTGGCGGCCGTCCGGCCCCAGGGTCCGTTCTGCTCCAGGGCGACCCAGAAGGTGGCGGGCGCCGCTGTCCCCCAAGCGGTCTCCTCCACGGCGGTGTCCCACTCGACGGAGCAGGCGTCGGCGGCGCTGCGCCCGTGGGCCGACGTCTGCGTGCTCATCGCGGCCCGCTCACGGCGTGGACCACCGAGAGCGTCGGGGTGCCGGATCCGTCGCGCCGGCCGTCTGCGGCGGGCAGCTCGAGCGCGACGCCGTTGGCCGCCGCCGCCCGAGCGGGTTGCCCGCCGACCCAGGCCAGGACGAGGGCGTCCTCACCCTTGAGGAAGCGGTGACAGCGCACCCCACCGGTGGCCCGGCCCTTGGGCGGGTACTCGGCGTACGGAGTGACCTTGAGGCTGCCGGCCTCAGTGCCCGGCAGCGCACCCGACGACCCGCTGCTGGTGACAACGAGGGGGTCGGACGCGGGGTCGACGACGCCGAAGAACGCGGCGCTCTGCCCGGCCGCCAGCTTGATGCCCGCCATCCCGCCCGCCGAGCGCCCCTGCGGCCGCACCGACGAGGCGGCGAACCGCAGCAGCTGCGCGTCGGAGCTGACGAAGACGAGGTCGTGCGACTCGTCGCTCACGGTGGCCGCCCCCACGACGCGGTCTCCGGGCCTGAGCCCGATCAGCTCGAACTCGGCCCCCTTGGGGTAGTCGGTCGTGACCCGCTTGACCACGCCCTGGGCGGTCCCCAGGGCCAGTCCTGGCCGCTCGGGGTCCACGGACGCCAGGGTGAGGGGCTCCTCACCGCGGGGCAGGTCGACGTACGCGGCCAGCGGAGCGCCCCCCGAGAGGGTCGGTGCGCCAGCCGTCGGGGGCAGCGTCGGCAGGTCGAGCGCCGACAGCCGGATCATCCGCCCCGCGCTGGTGACGAGGCCCACCTCACCGCGGACGGTGGTGCGCACCGCGCCGACCAGCACGTCGTGTCTGCTGCGCCCGCCGTCGCTCGTGAGCGGTTCGTCGGTGGTGGTGCGGGCCAGTAGCCCGGTCGACGAGAGCAGGACCCAGCAGGGGTCGTCGGCGACCTCGAGGGGCATGGCCGCCGAGGCGCCGGTGGCGCTGACGGCGTTGCCGGCCGACTCGAGCAGGACCGTACGGCGCGGCGTGCCGTGCGCCTTGGCCACGTCGGCCAGCTCGGACGACACGGTGCGCAGCAGCAGCGCCGCGTCGGCGAGGACCGCGCGCAGCCCCTCGATGGTGGCGCGCAGCTCCTCCTGCTCCTTCTCCAGCTCGATGCGGGAGAACTTCGTCAGCCGCCGCAGCTGCAGCTCGAGGATGTAGTTGGCCTGGGTCTCGTCGAGCTCGAAGACGTCGATGAGGCGCGCGCGCGCCGTGGCGGTGTCGTCGGATCCACGGATGAGCTGGATGACCTCGTCGATGTCGATGATGGCGACGAGCAGGCCGTCGACGAGGTGGAGACGCTCTTCGGCCCGGCGCAGACGATAGGCCGTGCGGCGGCGCACGACCTCGGTCCGGAACTCGACGTAGACCTCGAGCAGCGCCTTGAGGCTCATGGTCCGCGGCTGCCCCTCGACCAGCGCGACCGCGTTGATGTTGAAGGACTCCTCCATCGGCGTGAGCTTGTAGAGGTGCTCGAGGACGGCGTCGGGGTTGAAGCCGTTCTTGATCTCGATCACCAGCTGCATGCCGTGGGAGCGGTCGGTGAGGTCCTTGACGTCGGCGATCCCCAGCAGCCGCTTGGCGTTCACCATGTCCTTGATCTTCTCGATGACCTTCTCGGGGCCGACGAGGTAGGGGAGCTCGGTGACGACGATCCCCTTGCGCCGCGGGGTGACGTTGTCGACGCGCACCGTCGCCCGCGTGCGGAACGCACCACGCCCCGTGAGGTAGGCGTCGCGGATGCCCTCGAGCCCGATGATCCGCCCCCCGCCGGGCAGGTCGGGGCCGGGGACGAACTTCATGAGGTCGTCGAGCGAGCAGGTCGGGTGGGCGATCAGGTGGCGGGCGGCGCCGATGACCTCGACGAGGTTGTGGGGGGCCATGTTGGTGGCCATGCCGACCGCGATGCCGCTGGCCCCGTTGACGAGCAGGTTGGGGTAGGCGGCCGGGAGCACCCCCGGCTGGGTCTCGGTGTCGTCGTAGTTGGGCACGAAGTCGACGGCGTCCTCGTCGAGGCTGCCGACCATCAGCATCGCGGCCGCAGCCATCCTGGCCTCGGTGTACCGCGCCGCGGCGGGGCCGTCGTCCAGCGAGCCGAAGTTGCCGTGACCGTCGATCAGCGGCAGGCGCATCGTGAAGGGCTGGGCCATTCGCACCAGGGCGTCGTAGATGGCCTGGTCGCCGTGGGGGTGGTACTTGCCCATCACCTCGCCGATGACCCGCTGGCTCTTGACGTGGGCCCGCTCAGGACGCAACCCGAGCTCGTTCATGCCGTAGAGGATCCGCCGCTGCACCGGTTTGAGCCCGTCGCGGGCGTCGGGCAGGGCCCGGGAGTAGATGACCGAGTAGGAGTACTCCAGGAAGGCGGAGCGCATCTCCTCGCCGACGTCGATGTCGATGATCTTCTCGACCACCGGGCTGTCGTCGGGTGGGGGAGTGGTGCTGCGACGGGCCATGCGGTGGAGCTCCTGTGCTGGTCGGTCGGGTGGCGCGCGGGCGTCACGGGTGGTGAGGATACCCTCATCATCTCGCACGCCGTGCGCGCCCCGGCACCCGCCACGCCGCGAGCCGAGCCGCCCGACCAGCGATGCCGTTTCACGACGAGAACGCCTCTCGGCGTGGCAAACTACCGACTCCAGACGTCCCGAGCGATGACAGGACCATCCCCATGACTGCGCCCGCCAAGTCGCTGGACGGCGACTGGGACCTCGACCCGGCCCACACCCGTATCGGCTTCTCCGCCCGACACGCCATGATCACGACCGTGAGGGGGTCCTTCAACGAGGTGGAGGGACACCTCCACGTCGACCTGAGCACGCCGTCGTCGTCGACCGCGACGGTGGTGCTGGGCACCGCCAGCATCGACACCCGCAGCCCGCAGCGCGACGAGCACCTGCGCAGCCCCGACTTCTTCGACGTGGGGCGTTGGCCGCAGATCGTCTTCCGCAGCACCCGCATCGAGGAGATCGACGAGGGGGCCTACGTCGTCACGGGCGAGCTGACGATCCGCGACGTGACGCAGGAGGTGGCGATCCCCATCTCCCTCAGCGGGGTCGAGACCGACGCGTTCGGCACCCTGCGGGCCGGCTTCGAGGGCACCCGCCGGATCAACCGTCGTGACTTCGGCCTCGAGTGGAACATGCCGCTCGACTCGGGTGGCGTGCTCGTCTCGGAGCGGATCACCCTGGAGTTCGATGTCTCCGCGGTGCGCCGTCCTGACCCGTCGGCGGAGTCGCCCCCGGGCTCCACCCCGTAGGTCGAGACGGCCGACGCGCCGCGATCGTGGCGAGGCGCTGCCCGGATCAGGACCCGAACCGCCCACGGTGGACGACCTCGTCGGCACTGCGTCGGTGGCGCCGCAGCGAGGGGCTGCGCGGGCCGGGCACCTCGTAGCCGAGCGTGACGGCGCCGACGAGGGTGCGGTCACGGGGGACCCCGAAGGTGCCGTGCACCTCGTCGTGGCACTCCGGTGGCACACCGAAGAAGCAGCCGCCGAGACCGAGGTCGACCGCGGTCAGCAGGATGAGCAACGAGGCCATCCCGGTGTCCACGTCCCAGTAGGGCACCGGCCACCGAGCCAGGTCGCGGTCCTCCCAGCCCTTGTCTGGCTCGGTGTAGCGGTCGAGGTAGGCGCCCTCGTGGGAGCAGCAGAGGATGACGACCGGGGCGGTCATCATGCCGGCGAGCCAGGCGTCGGGCTGGTCGGGGTCCTCGGCCGTGGTCGCCCAGAAGGCGGTGCGGTCGGCCGTCCCGGTCAGCAGCACGAAGTCCCACCCCTGGGAGAAACCTGCGCTGGGGGCGCGTACGGCGTTCTCGAAGCACGCCTGCAGCACCTCCTGCGGCACCGGCCGGTCGGGGTCGTA
>JBBRNQ010000098.1:0-16485 GCA_038230235.1 Actinomycetales bacterium | reverse complement strand
AGCGCCGACGGGATGGACAGCAGGATGGAGAAGACGGCGGCCACCTGAGGTGGGTAGTTGAGGACCAGGGAGTACATCTGGGTCGGCATCGTCACGTAGTCGGGGCTGCCCACCAGGTAGGTCCCCTGCGCCTCGTCGAACGACGCGAGGAAGCTCATGATGAGGGCGACGAGGATGCCCGGCAGGGCGAGCGGCAGCGTGACGGTGCGCAGCACGGTGAACCGTCCGGCGCCGGCGTCACGGGCGGCTTCCTCGTAGGCGCGGGGCACCGCGGCGAAGGCCGCCGCCGGGATCCACGTCATGAAGACGACCGTCCCCATCAGGTGGACGATGACGACGCCGGTGAAGGTCGACATGAGCCCCAGCGTGTAGAACAACGAGGCGAGCGCGACGAAGAGCCCCATCTTGGGGAAGGCGTTGGTAGCGAAGAGCCCGATGAGGAAGAAGCGTCTTCCCGGGAAGTCGAATCGCGCGAAGGCATATGCCGCCGGGAGGCAGACGAGCGCCGACACCGCCATCGTCACGAGCGCGAACTGGAAGGACAGGACGGCCGAGGAGACAAGGTTGGGGTCGTCGAACACCGCCTGCCACCAGTGCATCGTCCAGCCGTCCGGGGCCAGCGACGGGTAGGTCCACCCTGTGGCGAAGGCCCGGACGCCGAGCCACAGCAGCGGGCCGAGGATGAAGACACCGAGGACCAGGACGAGCCCGGTGGTCAGGACCCTGCCGCTGGTGCGGGACGAGACCCGGGCCAGGCCCCTCCCGCCAACCCGGGACCCGCCGGCGCGGGACGCGACCGTCGCCACCTCAGACCCTCCCCGTGCTCGCCGCGCTGCGGTAGTTCGCCCACACGTAGACCGCGCCGAAACCGGAGGCGACGACGAAGACGACCACGGCCATGACGACCGACGACTGCGGCAGGTTGTAGGACTGGAAGTAGTCGTTCATGTCGACGCCGAGCATCTTGGGCGAGTTGGGGCCGGTGAAGTAGGGCACGGTGAACGACCCGAGGGTGCCGATGGCGGTGAAGGTGCCGGCGATGACGGTCGGCACGAGCGCCATCGGCGCGACGACGCTCCATACGACACGGGGTATGGAGCCGCCCGCGTCGCGACCGGCCTCGATGAGCGCGTCCGGGACGCCCTGCACCCCCGACACGACCATGAGCGTGGCGAACGGGAGCTGGGTCCAGACCAGCCCGATGACGACCGCCGTCGTCGTGTAGCCCCACACCGGCGCGGTGAACCCGAGCTGGTCGGCAACGGTCCGCACGAACCCGTCACTGGCGTAGAAGGTGAGGATCGCCCACGAGGCGATGACCACGGGGATGAACATGGGGATGACGGCGAGGGCCGACAGCACCCGCGACACCCACGTGTCGGTGAGGCGGACGTAGAGCGCGATCACCCAGGCCAGGACGAGCACGATCACCGTCGTGGCGAGCGAGACGAGCACCGTGACGAGCAGGTCGCGACGGAAGCGCTCGTCGCGCAGCAGCACGCCGTACGCCCCCAGGCTCTGCTTCCACCACGCGTCGACGGTGACCTGGTCCTTGGCGATGAGGCTCACCGTGGCGTTGGGGCCGCCGGTGTGCCCGAGGCTGTAGGCGACCGCGACGACGATCGGGAAGCCGACGAAGAGCGTCACCAGCAGCAGCGATGGGCTCGCGAGCGCGAGCCCACCGAGCCGGTGCCGCCAGGTCGACGGCTGGGGGGTCGGGCTCACTTGCCGGGCACGTTCTGGTCCCACAGGTTGTTGATGTCGCTGGCGTGGTCGGGGTTGTAGCCGGGCCGCAGCGTGTTGGCGTCGGCGGACGCGAACTTCTGCTGGATCTGCGCGCTCATCCTGCTCATCGCGATGGCGGGGTAGCCGGCGATCTTGTCGGCGATCTTGGCCTGCTCGACGGGCTGGAGCATGAAGTCGGCGACCTGGAAGGCGAGGTCCTGGTGCGTCGACGCCTTGGTCACGCCGACGTAGGCCGCCCCACCGGTGAAGGCCGGGTCGGTGATCTGCTGGGCCTTCATCGTCGCGGGGATCGTGCCGGCCGCCTGCCCGGAGATGAACTGGTCGGACCACACGGGAGCCATGTCGATCTGCCCCGACGAGAGCAGCTGCAGCACCTGGTTGTTGCCGTTGGGGTAGACGCCCTTCTGGAAGACGTCGGCGTTCAGGCTCGCGAGCTGCGCCCAACCCGGGGCCCAGTCCTTCTCGAGGTCCTTGTGGTAGCCGGTGGTCATCTGGTCGCGGTCGGCGGGGGCGGTGTGGCTGTCGAGCACGCTCACGACGAAGGCCTGCCCCGAGCCACCGCTCTTGGGGGAGTTGTAGGTGAACCGCCCGGGGTGGGTCTTGATCCAGGCGAGGAGGTCGGCGAGCGTCGTGGGCGGGTCGGGCACCTTGGCGGGGTTGTAGGCCAGCAGCACCGACGACGCGCGGTAGGGGATCGCCCCGGCGCCGCCGGCCGCGACGACCTTGGGGTCGACGCTCGCGAGGCTGGGCACCTTGGATCCGACGTCGGCGAGCAGCCCCGCGCTGGCCGCCTTGTCGGTGAAGCTCGCGACGAGGTCGACGCCGGGGTTCTTCTTCTGCTGGGTCGCGGCGGCGAGCCGGGCGAAGTTCTGCTGGTCGTTGTTGCCGTGCAGGTCGAAGGTCAGCGTGACCTTCGTCCCCGGGTGGGCCTTCTCGAAGTCGGGGATGAGCGTCTGCTGCCAGAGCTCCTGCACGTTGGTGTCACCGCTGGCGGCCACGACGACGGAGGAGTCCCCGCCGGCGGAACCCGCCGACGACGAACCCGAGGAGCAGGCGGCGAGGGTGAGGGCGAGCGGCGCCAGCAGGGCGGCCGCGACGAGTGGGGATCGGCGCATGGCCCCCACTTTTCCCCCGCGCGGAGGTTGTTGGCGACCAAATACCCCCAGTTCGAAGAAAAGTCCCGAAGTGGTCGTGCGAGCGCCACCAGCCGTCCACCTGCCGGATACCCTGCTCCCGGCTCGTGCTCAGAGTCGGGCGATCACGTCGTCCAGCATCGGCTCGGTCAGCCTGCCGGTGAACGTGTTCTGCTGGCTCACGTGGTAGCTGCCGACCAGCCGCACGACCCCGTACGGCGTGCCGAGCGCCACCTCCGCGCCGTGCCCGAAGCGCGGCTTGGGGCGGGGCACGTCCCACCCGCGCCGCCGCGCCGCGGCCAGGGTGGCGTCCCACCCGATCGACCCGAGCGCGAGCACCGAGCGCAGCCGAGGGGCCGCGAGCTGCAGGTCGCGGTCGAGCCAGGCGCCACAGGTGTCGCGCTCGGCCGGCGTCGGTTTGTTGGCCGGGGGCGCACACCGCACCGCCGCGACGATGCGGATGCCGTGCAGCACCTGCCCGTCACCGCTCGCGACCGACGTCGGCCGGCTGGCGAACCCGCCCCGGTGCAGCGCGGCGTAGAGCCAGTCGCCGCTGCGGTCGCCGGTGAACATGCGCCCCGTGCGGTTGGTGCCGTTGGCCGCGGGCGCCAGACCGACCACGAGCACCTGCACGGCGCCGTCGTCGAGGTCGCCGAAGCCGGGCCCGGGACGGCCCCAGTAGGGCTGGTCGGCGAAGGAGGCGCGTCGCCCGGTTCGTGCCACCGACTCGCGCCAGGCCACCAACCGTGGGCAGGCCCGGCAGACCGACATCCGGGCATCGAGCTCGGCGGTGTCGGCGGCGGACGCGGCGAGTCGGGCGACGTCCGCCGCGGTGTGCGCGACGGGGGTCGAGGCGTCGGCCGGGTCCCCCGGCCAGCCCGTCCCGGGCGGCACCGGGGAGGGGAAGAAGGCGCCGGTCACCGGGTGCGGTCGCAGGTCGTCGGGCACTGCGGCATCGTGCCACCCCGTAGGAAGGCCAGGCGCCCACCCCGGCACCCACGCCGACGGCTTCGCCGCCAGCACCCCGATGTCTCCCCGCCGCCCCGCCCCGACCCCAAGACGGCTTGTTGCCCCCGAGGTGCCCTTCCGGGGCTCCGTACGGGCAGAAACGGGCACTTCGGGGGCAACATGCGGAAGTGGGGTCTTGTGACTCGATAGTAGGGCGGGGGTGTGGCAGATTCGCAGGCAATGGACACCGTGATGACGTCGCCACCCGCCGGGCTCGAGCAGCGGGACGGAGGTGTCGAGCCCCGGACCTTCCGGCGCATCGCGGTCGTCAACCGCGGCGAGTCGGCGATGCGGCTGATCCACGCGGTGCGCGACCTCAACGCCCAGCACGGCACCGCGATCGAGGTGGTGGCGCTCTACACCGACGCCGAGCGTCGCGCGATGTTCGTGCGCGAGGCCGACCTCGCGGTCAGCCTGGGTCCCGCCTCCGCCCGCCCCTACCTCGACCACGCGGTGCTCGAGCGCGCCCTGGTCGAGTGCGGTGCCGACGCCGCATGGGTCGGGTGGGGCTTCGTCGCCGAGGACCCGACCTTCGCCGAGCTCTGCGCCCGCATCGGCGTCACCTTCATCGGGCCCAGCCCCGAGGCCATGCGGCAGCTGGGCGACAAGATCGGCAGCAAGCTCATCGCCGAGGAGGTCGGGGTCCCCGTGGCCCCCTGGAGCCGCGGGTCGGTCGACACCCTCGACGACGCCCTCGAGGCCTCCCACCGCATCGGCTACCCCCTCATGCTCAAGGCCACCGCCGGTGGTGGTGGGCGCGGCATCCGGGTCATCACCTCCGACGCCGACCTGCGCGACGCCTACAGCCGCACCCGCGAGGAGGCGGAGCGCGCCTTCGGCAGCGGGGTCGTCTTCCTCGAGAAGCTCGTCACCGGCGCCCGCCACGTCGAGGTGCAGGTCATCTCCGACGGCGCCAACGCCTGGGCCCTCGGGGTGCGCGACTGCACTGTGCAGCGCCGCAACCAGAAGGTCATCGAGGAGTCGGCCTCACCCGTCCTCGCGCCCGACCAGGTGGCCGAGCTCAAGGCCAGCGCCGAGCGGCTCGCCGTACGGGTCGGCTACGCCGGCGCCGGCACGGTGGAGTTCCTCTACCACCCGCAGGACCGGTTCTTCGCCTTCCTCGAGGTCAACACCCGCCTGCAGGTCGAGCACCCCATCACCGAGGTCACCACCGACGTCGACCTCGTCAAGCTGCAGATCCACATCGCCGGAGGTGGGCGCCTCGTCGGCTCGGCACCGGTGGAGAAGGGCCACGCCGTGGAGGCCCGGCTCAACGCCGAGGACCCCGACCGCGACTTCGCGCCCTCCCCCGGCCGCATCGCGCTGCTGACCCTGCCCTCCGGCCCCGGCATCCGGGTCGACACCGGGGTCGGTGAGGGCGACACGATCCCCGCCGACTTCGACTCGATGATCGCCAAGATCATCGCCTACGGCAGCGACCGCGACGAGGCCCTCGGCCGGCTGCGAAGGGCCATGCAGGAGACCTGCGTCGTCATCGAGGGCGGCGCCACCAACAAGAGCTTCGTCATCGACCTGCTCGAGCAGCCGGAGGTCACCGGACCACGCGGGGCGTCGGGGGGTGCCGGGGGCAGCGCCCCCGACTGGGCCGACACCGGGTGGATCGACCGCGTACGGGGCGAGGGTCGCCTCGTCTCCAGCGCCCACTCGGGCGTGGCGCTCGTCGTCGCCGGCATCGAGGCCTACGAGGAGCAGGAGCAGGTCGAGGTCACCCGCCTGCTCGAGACCGCCAGCGGGGGTCGCCCGCAGGTGCAGCACCGCGGCGGGCGCACCGTCGAGCTCAAGCTGCGCGGCACGTCGTACCGCGTGCGGGTCGACCGCCTGGGGCCGCTGCGCTTCCGTGTCGGGCTCGACGACCTGACGCCGGTCGACGCCGACCTCGACCGCATCGACGACTACACCGCACGCCTGACCCTCGAGGGGCACCGCTACCGCCTCGTCACCGCCACGCACGGGCCCGTGCACCTCGTCGAGGTCAACGGCACCACCCACCGCGTCACCCGCGACGAGGGCGGGGTCCTGCGCTCACCCGCGCCCGCCCTGGTGGTCGCGACCCCGGCCGCCCTCGGCAGCGAGGTCGCCGCCGGTCAGCCCGTGATGGTGCTCGAGTCGATGAAGATGGAGACGGTCCTGCCGGCTCCGTATGCCGCCACCGTGCGCGAGCTGCACGTCTCGGCCGGGAGCCAGGTCGAGACGGGCACTCCCCTGATCCGGCTCGAGCCCCTCGCCGACGGGCCCCAGGAGGCCGAGGTCGAGGCCTCCGCCGTCGACCTCGACCTGCCCCTGCAGGCCCCCGCCGGCACCGCCGACGAGCGGGCCCGCGAGGGCCTCACCGAGCTGGGCGGCATGCTCCTCGGCTACGACGTCGACCCGTCGGCGGAGGGTCACGCCCTGACCGGTTACCTCGAGGCACGGGACGAGCTGGCCGCCGACGGCCGCGCGCCCCTCGCCGACGAGCTCGAGCTGCTGCGCGTCTTCGCCGACTTCGTCGAGCTCTCGCGCAACCGCCCGATGGCGGCGGAGCGCCAGGAACAGAGCACGGTGCACTCGCCGCGCGAGTACTTCCACACCTACCTGCGCACCCTCGACCCCGACCGCGGCGGGCTCACCGAGGAGTTCCGCAGCAAGCTGCGCCGGGTGCTCGAGCACTACCGCGTCGACTCCTTCGACCGCACCCGCGAGCTCGACGACGCCGTCTTCCGCATCTTCCTGGCCCAGCAGCGGTCCACCCCCGACGTCGCCGTCGCGACGGCCCTGCTCCAACGCTGGACCACCGAGCCCCGGCCGGCGGCGCCGCTCGACACCGTGGCCCGCGAGGCCCTCGACCGGCTCGTCCTGGCCACCCAGCTGCGCTTCCCCATCGTCGGCGACCTCGCCCGCAGCGTGCGCTTCCGGTGGTTCGACCAGCCCCTCGTCGACGCCGAGCGGGCGTCGGTGCTCGCCCACGTGCAGACCGAGGTGGCCGACCTCGCCGCCCACCCGGACGCCCCCGACCGGGCGGAGCGCATCGACGCGCTCGCGGCGATCCCCGAGCAGGTCGTGCAGTTCCTGGCCGAGCGCCTCGACGGCGAGCTCACGCACGACGAGCCGATGCTCGAGGTGCTCGTGCGCCGGCACTACCGCGAGTACGCCCTCGACGGCGTGCTCGCCCTGACGGTGGCCGGCCGGCCCTTCGTCGTGGCCGACTACGTCCTCGACGACCGCCCCACCCACCTCGTGTCCACCATCGGCACCGTCGACGAGCTCACGTCCGACGGCGCGCTCGTGGAGGCCATCGACCACCAGGTCGGGCTCGCCACCGCCGACCACGAGGTGGTCGTCGACCTCTACGTGTCGTGGCCGGACCTCCCGGACAAGGCCGACGAGGCGTCGGCGGCCCTGCGCGACCGGCTCGCCGCACTCTCCTTCACCCGTCACGTACGGCGCGTCGCCCTCGCCGTCGCCCCCGGCGGCCAGCGTGACGTCGGGTACTTCACCTTCCGACCCGAGCGACCCGGCAGCGCCGGGACGGCCAGCGAGGGGCTCGTCGAGGACGACCTCGTCCGCGGTGTGCACCCGATGGTGGGCCGGCGGCTCAACCTGTGGCGACTGCGGCACTTCGACCTCACCAGCGTCGACGGACCGGAGGACGTCCTGCTGCTGCACGCCGTGGCCAAGGACAACCCGAGCGACCAGCGGCTGGTCGCGCTGGCCCAGGTGAGGCAGTTCTCCGTCGTGCGCGACGACACGGGCCGGATCACCTCGATCCCCCACGTCGAGCGGGCCATCGCCGGCTGCCTCGAGGCGATCCGGCGGGCGCGTGCCGCCCGTGGGGCCGCGGGCGCCCGGCTCGACACCAACCTCGTGTGGCTGCACGTCTGGCCGGTCATCGAGGCCGACGTCGACCAGATCACCGCCCTGCGGGACAAGATCGCCCCCCTCACCGCCGGCGCCGGCATCGAGGAGATTCTCGCCGACGGGCGCGTCCCCGGCCCCGACGGCACGACCGTGCCGATCTCGGCGCGCTTCTACTACCGCCCGGGCTCCGGGGTCACCTCCACCATCGGCGAGCCACCGACCGAGCTGCTCGCACCCGTCGACGACTACCAGCAGAAGGTGCTGCGCGCCCGCCGGCGCGGGCTCGTCTACCCGTACGAGGTCCAGGCGATGGTCGCCGGGCCGGGTGGCTCCTCGCAGGAGTACGACCTCGACGACACGGGCAAGCTCGTGCCCGTCGACCGCGCCCCGGGACTCAACACCTCCGGTCTGATCGCGGGGGTCATCACCACCCGCACCGCCCTGCACCCCGAGGGCGTGACCCGCGTGACGATCTCGGGTGACCCGACCAAGGCGCTCGGTGCCGTCTCCGAGCCCGAGTGCGCCCGGGTCGTCGCCGCCATCGACCTGGCGCAGGAGATGAGGGTGCCGCTCGAGTGGTACGCCCTGTCCGCCGGCGCCCGCATCTCGATGGACTCCGGTGTCGAGAACATGGACGCCGTAGCCCGGGGCCTCAAACGGATCATCGAGTTCACCCAGGCCGGCGGCGAGATCAACATCGTCGTCGCGGGCATCAACGTCGGCGCCCAGCCCTACTGGAACGCCGAGGCCACGATGCTCATGCACACCAAGGGCATCCTCATCATGACCCCTGAGAGCGCGATGGTGCTGACGGGCAAGCAGTCGCTCGACTTCTCTGGTGGTGTGTCGGCGGAGGACAACTTCGGGATCGGCGGCTACGACCGGGTCATGGGCCCCAACGGCCAGGCGCAGTACTGGGCGCCGGACCTCGCCGGGGCCGTGGGCATCCTGCTCGAGCACTACGACCACTCCTACGTCAGCCCCGGCGAGACCGGGCCCCGACGGGCGGCGACGAGCGACCCGACGAGCCGTGACGTCACGCCGTACCCCCATGTGCTCGAAGGCTCCGACTTCACCACCGTCGCCGATATCTTCTCGCCCCTGACGAACCCCGACCGCAAGAAGGCCTTCGACATCCGCACCCTCATGCGGGCCGTGTCCGACCAGGACCACCGGGTGCTCGAGCGCTGGGCCGGGATGGCCGACGCCGAGACCGCCGTCGTGCAGGACGCCCACCTCGGCGGGCACCCGGTCACCCTCATCGGCATCGAGAGCAAGTCGGTGCCGAGGCGCGGCGTCCCGCCCACCGACGGGCCCGACGCCTTCACGTCCGGCACCCTCTTCCCCCGCTCCTCGAAGAAGGTGGCGCGCGCCATCAACGCCGCCAGCGGCAACCGGCCCGTGGTGGTGCTGGCGAACCTGTCAGGATTCGACGGCTCGCCGGAGTCGATGCGGGCGCTCCAGCTCGAGTACGGCGCCGAGATCGGCCGCGCGATCGTCAACTTCGACGGGCCGATCGTCTTCACCGTCGTCTCCCGCTACCACGGTGGAGCGTTCGTCGTCTTCTCCAAGGCGCTCAACCCGCGGATGACCGTGCTCGCGGTCGACGGCTCCTTCGCCTCGGTGCTCGGGGGCGCCCCGGCCGCGGCGGTCGTCTTCAGTGCCGACGTCGACGCCCGCACCGCCGCCGACGAGCGGGTGCGCGACGCCGAGCGGGCCCTCGCCGACGCGACCCCTGACGAGCGAGCTGCGCGGAGGGTGGCGCTGACCGACACCCGTACGGCTGTGCGCGCCGAGAAGCTGGGTGAGGTCGCTGCGGAGTTCGACGGGATCCACAGCATCCGCCGGGCCGTGCAGGTGGGCGCCGTCGACAAGGTCATCCAGGCGGCGGAGCTGCGCCCGGAGGTCATCGCCGCCCTCGACGCCCAGCTCTCGTAGGCCCTCCCGTTCGTCCCCGGAAGCCCCGGTGACCGTTCGGACTACCCGGCGGGGGCGTCACGGCCGATGGTCGCCACCGGTACGGCGTGACAGTGTTTCCCTCAGCAGCAAAGAAGGACCGAGAGCACTCCCGGGCTCAGGGTCGCGCTTGCTGCCGGACAACGGGAAAAAGACGTCGCCCCCGGCGCCGCTCACACCGCCTTCGGGCGGGAGCGGAGCCGGGGGCTCCGTCGTGTGGCGAGCGGTTCCAGGTCGTCCTGCGACAGTTCTCGGTCGCTCTGGTGGGCCGTTCTGGGTCGGTCCGGCGTCGCGTCGATGGAGATGGCTGTTCGGACTACCCGGCGGGGGCGTCACGGCCGATGGTCGCTACGGACCGGGCATGACAGGCTCTCCATCAGCAGCAAGAAGGACCGAGAGCACTCCCGGGCTCAGGGTCGCGCTTGCTGCCGGACAACGGGAAGAAGACGTCGCCCCCGGCGCCGCTCACACCGCCTTCGGGCGGGAGCGGAGCCGGGGGCTCCGTCGTGTGCGGGTGCGGCGTCGGTTCGCCGAGCACCGCTGTCCCCCAAGGGCTGACCACCTCGACCTGGCCTGACTATTCGGACTAGTCGCCTATGTCGGCACGGCTGATAGCCGCCACCAGGCCAGCGTGACAGGCTTTCACCAGCAGCAAGAAGGGCTGAGAGCACTCCCGGGCTCCCCGTCGCGCTTGTTGCCACACAACGGGAACATCGCGCCTCCGGCCCGCACTCGCCCCCGAACGAGAGCGGTGCCGGAGGCGCCTTCGTGTGCCCGCCGAACCCTCAGCGGTCGCGGCCGGCGGTCGTCGCCACACTGAGCGCGATCCCGTCGAGGATGTCGTGCTCGCTGGTCACTACGGCAAGCGGCTCACCGGCCCGGCCCTCGGCGCTCGCGGCCTCGACCGCCGTCACGACCCGCTCCCAGATCAGGGCCCCCGCCCCGATGACGTCGATCCGACCCGGGTGCATGAACCCGAGCTCGGCCCGGCGCCGACGCGGGCGGCCGAGCAGGTCGAGGGCGGCCCGTCGTACGGCGTCGGGCGTCGTCACCGACAGGTGGATGGCCGCGGGGTCGTAGGCGGGCAGGCCGAGGACGTGGGCCGTCACCGTCGTCACCGAGCCCGCGAGGCCCACCAGGGTGCGTACCCGAGCGAAGTCGACGCTCTCGTCAGCGCGCTCCAGCGCGGCATCGATGTCGCGGGTCGCCGCCGCGACCTCGTCGGGGGTCGGCGGGTCGCTGTGCAGGTGCCGCTCGGTCATCCGCACGCACCCGATGTCGGTCGAGAGGGCCGCCTCGACCGTCTTGGTGCCGCGGACGAACTCCGTCGACCCGCCGCCGAGGTCGACGACGAGGTAGGGGCCCGGGATCCTCGCGGCGTGCAGGTCACCCGTGGCGCCGCTGAAGGACAGGGCGGCCTCCTCGGCACCGGAGACGACCTCGGGGGTGACGTCGAAGGCCGCGAAGGCCGCTCGCACCCCCTCGACGAACTCTGACGCGTTGGAGGCGTCTCGAGACGCCGAGGTCGCCACGAAACGCACGGCCACGACCCTCAGGTCGCGGCACTGGGCTGCGTACTCCCGGGCCCGAGCCACGGTGCGGGCCATCGCGTCGGGGTCGATGCGCCCCGTGCGGTCGACACCGTACCCGAGGCGGACCACCTCCATCCGGCGCAGGACACCGGTGATCGTGTGGTCCCGGGCGACGTCCGCGACGAGCAGCCGGATCGAGTTCGTGCCGCAGTCGACGGCGCCGACCCGCACGACCTCAGGCACCGTCCGTCGCCTCCGGCGTCGCCGGGGCGCCGGCAGGGGTGATGGCAGGGGTGCCGTCAGAAGGGACGGCAGTGGCGAGGGCAGCGGTCGCGGTGGCGCAGCTGGTGGGCTCCCACCACGGCTCGAGCTGCGAGAGCGCCTCGTCACCGAGGGGACTGATGCCCGGGCCGACCGCGAGGGCATGGGCCGCGAGCACGTGCAGGCACTTGACCCGGTCGGGCATCCCGCCCGCCGAGATGCCGTCGATCTCGGGTACGGAGCCCAGCTCGGCTCGGCGCCGCAGGTAGTCCTCGTGCGCGGCGCGGTGTCCCGCCGCGAGCGCGGGGTCGGATCCGAGCCGGTCCTGCATCGCCCGCATCGTGCCGGCGCTCTCGAGGGTGCTCAGGGCGCCCGTCAGACGGCCGCAGGTCGCGTAGTAGGTGGTGGGGAACGGGGTGCCGTCGGGTAGCCGGGGCAGGGTGCGCAGCACGTCCGGCTCGCCGCAGGGACACCGGTGCGCCACCGCGACGACCCCGCGGACCTCGCGGCCGCGCTGGCGGGAGGCAGCCTCGAGGTCGGCCGCCGCCACGGGCGGGAAGCCGACCGGTCCGAGGCCGTGGGCCGGTGACGACGTCACGGGGCGACGGGCTCCATCCCCGCGGTGGGGCGGTCGGCGAGCTGCACCGACTGCCAGACCTGGCCGTACCACGGCCGGTTGCTCGACGACTGCGGGGCGGCCACCGTGGTCCCCGACGGCAGGGCCACCTTGTCACCGGCGGGGTCGATGACGCCGTACGACCGCTCCCCCGGCCTGACGAACTTCAGCCGCTCGCGGGCCTGCTGCTCGACATAGGCCGGGTCCTTCCAGCGGGCCAGCTCGGCCTGGTCGCGGGCCACGTCGGCTTGCTGGGTCGCGATGGAGTCCTGCAGGGCCGAGATCTGGCTGTGCTGCCGGATGACTGAGCGTGCGGTCGGCACGATGGTGACCGCCAGCATGACGAGGATGGACGCCAGGATGGCGCCGCGCACCCAGGCCGTCGAGTGGCGGGGCTGGGCCGCCGCCGTCCGGCTGCGCGCCGCCTCGGCTGGGCGGCGGCTGGTGGGCCCGGGAGCCCGCCGGGCCCCTGGCCGGCGACTGTCCGCCGCCATCAGCGCGTCCCGCCGGGCAGGTTCGTCGGGCCCGCTGGGGTGCCGGCGCCCTTCATGCCCACCGGCCTCAGGACGGCGCGTCGGTCGCAGGGGCGCCGTCGCTCGTCTCGGCCTCGGTCTCGGCTTCCGTGGCTGCAGGGGCTGCCGGAGCCGGCTCCCAGCCCACGAAGCGGGGGAAGGCACCGGCGCCGGCGTAAACCGCCGCCGAGTCAAGCTCCTCCTCGATGCGCAGCAGCTGGTTGTACTTGGCGACCCGCTCGGACCGGGCCGGGGCGCCGGTCTTGATCTGACCGCAGTTGGTGGCGACGGCGAGGTCGGCGATCGTCGTGTCCTCGGTCTCGCCCGAGCGGTGGCTCATCATGCAGCGGTAGCCGTTGGTCTGGGCGAGGGTCACGGCGTCGAGGGTCTCGGTGAGCGTGCCGATCTGGTTGACCTTGACCAGCAGCGCGTTGGCCGTGCCCTCGGCGATCCCCCGCTGGATGCGCTCGGGGTTGGTGACGAAGAGGTCGTCACCGACGATCTGGACGCGGTCGCCCAGACGCACGGTCATGGCGTGCCAGCCCTCCCAGTCGTCCTCGTCGAGGGGGTCCTCGATGGAGACGAGCGGGTAGGAGTCGACGAGCTCGGCGTAGTAGTCGACCATCTCCGCGGCGGTCTTCGTCCCGCCCTCGAAGGTGTAGCCGTCCTCCCCGTGGAACTCGCTGGCCGCCACGTCGAGGGCCAGCGCGATGTCGGTGCCCGCGGTGTATCCCGCCTTGTCGATGGCCACGAGGATGAGGTCGAGCGCGGCCCGGTTGGACTCGAGGCTGGGAGCGAAGCCGCCCTCGTCGCCGAGCCCCGTTGCGAGCCCGCGCTCCTTGAGCACCGACTTCAGGGCGTGGTAGACCTCCGCACCCCACCGCAGCGCCTCACGGAACGACGGAGCGCCGATCGGCGCGATCATGAACTCCTGGATGTCGACGTTGGAGTCGGCGTGCGCACCACCGTTGAGGATGTTCATCATCGGCACGGGCAGCACATGGGCGTTGGGACCTCCGACGTAGCGGAAGAGCGGCAGTCCCGCGGAGTCGGCCGCGGCGCGGGCGACGGCCAGGGAGACCCCCAGGATGGCGTTGGCACCGAGAGTGGACTTGTTCGGCGACCCGTCGAGCGCGATCATCTCGGCGTCGACGAGACGCTGCTCGCTGGCGTCGAAGCCGACCAGGCGCGGATGGAGGTCGTCGAGCACCGCGTCGACAGCCGACTGAACCCCCTTGCCGAGGTACCGGCCGTTGTCGCCGTCTCGGCGCTCCGAGGCCTCGAAGGCACCGGTGGAGGCGCCTGACGGGACGGCTGCGCGGGCGATCGTCCCGTCGTCGAGTGCGACCTCGACCTCGACGGTGGGGTTGCCGCGCGAGTCGAGGATCTCGCGGGCGCCGACTGCCTCAATGCTGGCCACGGGGGGCTCCTGGGGATCGAAGTTGAGTCAAGGGGGATCGGCGTCTGGCCGACCTCAAACTAGCCTACGAGCCCCGGGGCGCGGGGACGTGGTCGACCGGCGCGTCGGCGCTGGGGGACCCCGTCCGCTCCCCCGTTCGTCGGCCGCCCGAGACCACACGACTCGACCCCCTCGGATGGCCGAGGGGGTCGAGTCGTCGAGTCATGGATGGAGCGTGTTCACGTGAGCGCTAGCGGCAGCGTGCTGCCGACCCAGTCCTCACAGGGTGGGGAAGAAGGCGAGCCGCTGGATCTTCGCGTTGCCGCCGACGTTGACGGAGTCACCACCGATGTAGACCCCGCCACCGACGGTCTGGTCGCCCGCGATGCTCAGGCACGAGGCCCACCCGGCACCGCGCCCCGTCACGGTGCTGTTGTTCCAGGACTGCACGGCGAAACCGAAGTTGGCATCAGTGGGGTCCACCGTGATGGCCGCCATCCCGGAGTGGGCCTCGTTGATCCGCCCGGGGAGGGTCTTCATGACCCCGTTGATGCGCACGGCGTGGTTCTGGTTCTTGAAGTGTCCACCGACGTAGGCAATTCCTCCGGCGTCACAGACCGTGAACTCGCTGTCGAAGCCCGTCGCGTTCACCACGAGCGGCGCCAACGTATTGGGGTTGCCGTCACTGGCGAAGCGGGTGAAGGAGTCGCACAGTGCCGGATAGGCGTCGAATCCGCCACCCCCGCTGGCGACGATGTCGAAGTACATTCCGGTCGGGTCCCAGTCGATGCCCCGAGCCCAGGTGTCCTTCGCGTTGCAGGCGGTGACGCTGGCGTCGAGGTTGGTGGGGGCATTCCAGGGGTTTGCCGTCGCCGTCCCGTCCGGAGCGATATCAAGGATCACCACCTCCTTGTGGGTGGCACCCCCCACCGACGCGAAGTTGCCGATGACTGCGGCTTGGGTCACCTGCGGGTTGATGGCGATCTCCTGCAGCTTGGTCCCGACCGTGGTGGTCACGATGCCTGAGACCACAAGCTGCGTGGCCCGAAGGGCGGCGGTGCCCGGGTCGACGAACGCGAGCGCGCTTACGGCCACGCCCGCCACGTGGTTGAACAGGCCCCCGAGCCACAGGGTCCCGTTCACCAGCTTGACGTCGTAGACCGAGCACGGGCCACCCCCCACGCACACCTTGGCGTTGAAGGGGAGGACGCTCCCGTCGACCGTGCTCACGGCAGCCACACCCTTGCGGACCGTCGCCGCGGCCCCGGTCGTCGGCGCGACGTTGGTGAACGTGCCGGCCACGAACAGGGACGAGCCGTCACTCGAGGCCGCCAGACCCGTCACCGCAGAGTCGGTGTAGGCAGCCGTCGTCTTGTAGAACTGCGGCTTCCACGTGGTGTCCACGCGGTGCGTCACCGCATCGAACCGGAAGACGTTGTGGAAACCCGTCGTGGTGACCTTCGTGATCGGGTCCATGACCGAGTCGATGATGCCGCCGGCGTAGACCCAGCTGCCGGTGGGCGACGTGACGTTGACGAGAACCAGCACACGCCGGCAGGCAGCCGGGTTGGGCACCCCCGGGTAGCACTGCCCGCCCTTCACCACCGGCGTGTCGACCGCAGCCGTGTTGCTGACCAGCGACGCCTGCAGGACAGCCGCCCCCGCCAGCGTCGCCGTCGTGCCCTGGATGAGGGCAACCCCGAACAGGAGCGTGGCCGACAGGCGCACCCACCTTTGCCTGAACAACCACTGAGCACTTCGCATCTGCTGCAACCCCATTCACAAGCCGGACAATGACGACCAAAATGTCACGTCGTACCGATGATCCTGCACGGAGGCGGGCACTTTCGGCATTCATGGTCGTCGTCAACCTATCCCGGGGGCGGGGAGCCTGTCAGAGCTTTGCCAGACCTTTCCCCGACGACGCCTTCCCGGTGCGGTCGGCGACTGGCTGTATGTCCCATTCGTGATCCTTGGTCTGCTCGTCGACCCCGTCGGACCTCGTCCGCCGTCCCCACCGGTCGGTCGCCGGAGGCGGTCGACGGCGGGGTGGCTGACCCCGGTCGAGCCACGGGCCCTGGCGACGACGACCGCCCCACCCCTGGTCCCCGTCGGGTCGCGTCGGCCACGACGCGCCCGTCGTCATCCCTGCCGGTCGTGCGCCCGGGCGCGGCGCCGACGGTCGTCGGGTGGGTGGCCGAGTGCCCGTCTCCCTCAGTTCCGTCAAACCGGGCATACTTCGTGTTAATCACATATAGACTGTAAGACTTATATCGTGTTAGAGTGGTAGTAATCGGACATCACCCGGCAACCCCCACAGCCGGTGCGTAAGCCTCGCCGATGCCGTCACCCCCACGAACGGAACCCCCCACATGAACCGCAGATTCATCGGAATTCTCGCTGCCGTCGTGACGTCCTTCCCCACGCTCGTCACCGCCAGCGCCCACCACGTCCACTTCGTCCCGGT
>JBBRNQ010000097.1:0-16945 GCA_038230235.1 Actinomycetales bacterium | reverse complement strand
TGACGCGTCTGCACCTGCACGAACGGTGGTCTCGTGACGACCGCAGGCACGGCGCGTCCCCGTACGTCGATGACGACCTCGTCGCCCTCCGCGACCGACGGGGCCAGCAGCGCCAGCGCGATGCCCTGCTTGCGGGTCGGCGAGAACGTCCCCGACGTCACCTCTCCCACAGGCACCCCGTCGACCACGACCGCACAGTGCGCGCGGGGGATGCCGCGGCCGGTCACCACGAGCCCCCGCGAGACCCGCCGCGGGCCGCTGGTCTTCTCCGCCAGCAGCGCCGCCCGCCCCCAGAACGCCTCCTTGGCCCACCCGACCGCCCACCCCGCCCGCGCCTGCACCGGGGTGATGTCGAGGGAGAGGTCCTGCCCGTGCAACGGGTAGCCCATCTCGGTGCGCAGCGTGTCGCGCGCACCGAGACCACACGGCATCCCGCCGTACGGCGCCGCCGCCTCGAGCAAGGCGTCCCAGAGGGCCGGCGCCCCTTCCCACGACGGCAGCAGCTCATAGCCGCGCTCACCGGTGTAACCCGTGCGGCAGACGATGAGCGGCGCCCCCTGCCAGTCGACCTCGACGAACGACATGTAGTCGTGTCCCGTCGGCAGGCCCAACGCCGCGAGCACCTCGTCGGAGCTCGGCCCCTGGACGGCGATGACGCCGTACGCATCATGGAGGTTGTCGATCGTGATCCCGTCGGGCAGGGCCCGCTCGACCCGGCGGACGACCTCGGCGGTGTTGGCGGCGTTGGGGATGAGGAAGACGTCCTCCTCGGAGCGGACGTACTGGATGAGGTCGTCGACGACACCGCCGGTCTCGTCGCAGCACATCGTGTACTGCGCCTGACCCGGTCCGATGCGCCGAAGGTCGTTGGTGAACAAGGCGTTCACCGCGTCGACGGCCCCGGGGCCCGACACCCGAGCCTTCCCGAGGTGGCTGACGTCGAAGATCCCCACGCCGGTGCGCACGGCGGTGTGCTCGGCCACCACGCCGCCCCCCGGGTACTCGATGGGCATGTCCCAGCCCCCGAAGTCGGCCATCTTGGCGCCGAGGGCGAGGTGGCGGGCGTGGAGCGGGGACGTCCGCGCGGGGACGGGCGTGAGAGTGGCAGGCGTGTCCGACATGGGCTACACGCTAGTGGCCCGTGGCCGGGCGGAGCCGCGTGGCTATGGTGGCGGTGACCCCGTACCGATCGAAGGACCCCCCGTGCCGACCCCCACTCCCTCGCCGCGCCGCGCCCGCTCCATCTCGGAGACCGGGCTGCCCACCTCCGGTGCCCCTGTCGACCTGTCCGTCAGCGAGCGGTCGGTCACGACGCTGTCGACGGAGGCCCTGGTCGTCGGCCTGCGGCGAGGCGGCGACGGCCCGCTGGTCACCAGCGCGGTCACGCTGCCGCCCGAGGCCGTCGCGCACCTGCAGGCCGCCGCTCGCGAGCTCGGCGCCACGGGCCGGCTCGAAGAGCTCACCCGCGTCACCTCGGTGCCCGGCGTGCGAGCCACCACCGTCGTGCTGGTCGGCCTGGGTGACGACCCCCACCACGAGCCCGTACGACGCGCCGTGGGCGCGGCGCTGCGCTCCCTGTCCGGTCGCTCGTCGGCCGCAGTGTGCGTCCCGGCACCCGAGCTCGTCGCGGCGACGGCAGAGGGCGCGGTCCTCGGCGCCTATGCCGTCCCGCGGGTCACGAGCACGGGGTCGGTGCCCAAGCGGGTGCCCGTGGTCACCGTACTCACCCCGGCTCCCCGCTCCCTGACGGTGCGGGCCGCGATCGCCCGCGCCGCCGCCCTCGGCGAGGGCGTCACGTGGTGCCGTGACCTCGTCAACGCCCCGCCCAACCTGCTCTACCCCCACAGCTTCGCCACCGAGGTGCGCGACCGGTTCGTCGGCACGGGCGTGCGGGTCAAGGTGATGGACGAGCGAGCGCTGGAGCGCGGGGGCTTCGGTGGGATCGTCGGGGTCGGCCAGGGCTCTGCCCGCCCACCCCGCCTGGTGGTGCTCACCTGGCGGCCCCGGGACGCGCGCAAGGGGTCGAAGGACATTCCCTCGATAGCGTTGGTGGGCAAGGGAATCACCTTCGACTCAGGTGGTCTGTCGATCAAGCCGCGGGCGAGCATGCCCGCCATGAAGAGCGACATGTCGGGGGCGGCGGCCGTGGCCGGCGCCGTGCTCTCTGCCGCGAGGCTGAAGCTGCCGGTCGCTGTCACCGGCTACCTCGCGCTCGCGGAGAACATGCCCGACGCCAACGCCCAGCGCGCCGGTGACGTCGTGACGATGCGTGACGGCACCACCGTCGAGGTGCTCGACCCGGATGCCGAGGGACGGATGGTGCTCGCCGACGCCATGGCGCTGGCGTCCGAGAGCCACCCTGACCTCATGCTCGACGTGGCCACCCTCACGGGCGCCCAGGTCCTGGCCCTCGACCGGGTGGGCGCGGCCATGGGCAACGACGAGGCCTTCCGCGAGCAGGTTTGCAGCGCCGCTCTCGAGGCGGGTGAGGACCTGTGGCCCATGCCCCTGCCCTCCTACCTGCGGGCGCAGCTCGACTCACCCTTCGCCGACCTGGCCCACAAGGGCGACGCGAACGGCGGCATGCTCACCGCCGGGCTGTTCCTGCGCGAGTTCGTCGGGACGACCCGGGGCGGGGGCCCGATCCCCTGGGCGCACCTCGACATCGCCGGTCCGGCCTACCACGGGGGAAGCCCCTACGGCTACACACCCAAGGGCGGAACGGGTTTCGGGGTGCGCACTCTCGTCGCCCTGCTCGAGGGGCAGCCGGTCTGAACGGACCACGCGACCCTCCCCTCTCTCGGGGGATGTCGTGACGGGAAGGCCGCGTGGTTCGGACAGGGACGCCGGGGCGTCGATCCGATCATCGGCCCGACGGCAGAGACGGCGGAACCCCCGCTGTCGGCGGAGCCGACCCCCAAGATTGGAGTCGCCGTACACCTATTTCTGCGGTATGCGGGACATGGTGGCCTTGCCGGGCCATACTTCCCCTTGGGTGTTGGGACTGAGCACGACTCGGGGAATAGAGGTTCGATGGACGGCAACACCACGTTAGATACCGACACGACCAGAGTACTCGTGGTCGACGACCACCGCACGCTGGCGGACGCGATCTCCCTGGCCCTGGCCGGCCAGCCCGATCTCACCTGCGTCGGTGTCGCCCGAGACACCGAGACGGCCATCTCGCTCGCGTCGGCCACCCGACCCGACGTGGTCGTCATGGACCTGCGGCTCGGTCAGGGCGACGGTCTCAAAGCCACCGAGCGCATCCTGGCGCTGGCTCCCGAGACCCGGGTCGTGGTCCTCACTGCCTTCATCACCCCCGGTCTGCTGCTGCGCGTCGCCGAGGCCGGGGCCGTCGCCCTGTTGCCCAAGGACGGCGGTCTCGAAGACCTGCTGTCCGCGATCCGCACGTCGGGCCACGGCCGGTTCTTCGCGCATCCCGACGTCGTCCGCTCCATGGCTGGGCCACTGTCGGAGGCCGAGCGCTCCCGCAACCTGCTCACCCCGCGAGAGCTCGAGGTCCTCGAGCTCCTCGCCCAGGGGTCGGATGCCCGGATGACGGCTCGCGCCCTCGGGATCTCGGTGCAGACCTGCCGGGGCTACATCAAGAACATCCTGTTCAAGATGCACACCCACACCCAGCTCGAGGCGGTCGTATCAGCCTTGCGCCAGGGGCTCGTGCGCCTCGACGCCTGACAGCGGTGGCATCCATGGGAATGAGTGACGCCCGGCGTCGCGTCCTCGCGGTCACCTCCTCAGCCACGATGGTGTTCGCCGTACGCCGGTACCTCGTCTCCAGCCTGCTCGTGTTCCTGGCCGTCGGGCTGACCTCCGTCCTGGTGGCCCGCGACCTGGCGGCCGACATCGCCCTCGGCGACGCCAGCCTCCGGGGAGCCGCCTTCGCCCGCACAGCCGTGTCCCCGCTCGTGGACAACGCCTTCCGCACCGGTGACCCGTCCGCCAAGGCGGACCTGGCCCGGGTCGTCAACGCCCGCATCTCCGACGGGTCGATCATCCACGTCAAGCTCTGGGACCCGACGGGCCGGATCGTCTGGTCGGACGAGGGCGACATCGTCGGGCGGACCTTCCCGCTCGACACCGACGTCGCCGAGCTCTTCGGCACCTCGGGGGTCACGGCCGACGTCTCCGACCTGAGGAAGAACGAGAACGTCGGGGAGCAGGCGAGCGGCCGGCTCGTGGAGGTGTACGCGGGGATGACCGACGCCCAGGGAAGCCCCATGGTGTTCGAGTCCTACTGGTCCGCCACCCGGATGGACTCCGACGCCCAGACCATCCTGATCCGTACGACGGTCCTCACGGTCGGCGCCATGCTCCTCCTCTTCGTGGCCCTGCTGCCGCTGGCGGTCACGCTGGCTCGCCGCGTCGACCGAGCCCACGCCCAGCGGGCGGCCTTCCAGCGCCAGGCGATGGCTGCGGCCGACCTCGAGCGCCAGCGGGTCGTCGAGCAGCTGCACGACGGGCTCATCCAGGACCTCTCGAGCCTCGGCTACGCCATCCCCACCCTGCTCAGGAGCCTGCAGCACGACGCGGAGCCGGCTCGTGCCCTGCTCCGGTCGATCGACGGCCAGCTCGGGCACCACGTCGCGTCGCTGCGCAACCTCATCCGCGACGTCTACCCTCCCGACCTCGAGGCCGACGGACTCCTCTCCGCCGTGGAGGGCCTCGCCCGCCAGACCGAGCAGTCGGGGGTGGACGTTCGCGTGAGCGTGTCACCGTCGCTGGAGACCTCCGCGGACACAGCCGCGCTGGTCTACCGCATCGTCAGGGAGGCGCTGCGCAACGTCACCCGACACGCCGACGCGACGACCGTCTCCGTCGTCGCCGAAATCGTCGACTCTCGCGCCCGGGTGCGGGTGACCGATGACGGCGTCGGGATCGGTGACACCACGGCGGGCGAGGGACACCTCGGCCTGCGGTTGCTCGCCGACGCCCTGCGTGCGGTCGGCGGCACGCTCGACGTCGCGTCAGGCCCGCAGGGCGGGACCGTGGTCGACGCGAGTTTCCCCGTCTCCCTTCTCGTCAACGCGTTCTGACGGGTCCGGGCGTTCTGGGGGTCCGGGCGTTCTGACGGGTCCGGCTCAGCCGCCGGACTTCCGGCGAAACATCTGCTGGGCCTTGGCGGGTCCGTGGGCGTCGTGGACCTTGGCCTGCTCGCCGTCGTCGGAGACGTCCTTACCGGCGTGCGCCTGCTTCTTGTCGAGGGCGGCTCGGAACTTCGCCTTCATCTCCTCGGAGGGACCTGCGGTGTTGTTTTCGGGCTTCTTGGCCTTGCCGGACATCGAGGACTCCTGCTGAAAGACTGGAAAGGAACTGACGGGACTGCCGACGGGACTACTGACGGGACTGCTGGACCTGCACAGGACGAGAAGGACGATTCGTGAGAGGTACGGCGCTCAGCCTCGTTCCTTCTTGCGCTGGGCGCTGTTCCACTCTCGCATGCGGTGGGGATATCCGGTGAGCAGCACGTCGTAGACCGGGATGCCCAACGACTGCGCGACCTCGAAGGCGGCGCGCCGCGAGCCGATCGCCCGGCGGGTCCACTCACCGTCGGTGGCGATGAGGATGAGGCTCTCGGCGCTGACGTTGGTCGAGGGCTCGACGTACGCCTCGACGCCTCGGCGACTCTCGGCGAAGTCCTTCAGGTGCTGCTTGACCGCCGCGCGGTCGACGGCCATGTCAGGGCCGTCGGTGCGACGCGGGTCACCGGATGATCGGCGGCGCAGGCGGTCGAGAAGTCCCATGACGGGAGAGTATCGGAGGGGCCTTGGGGATAGGCGGTGTTCTCCGGAGCCCCGGTGTCAGCGGCGTCGTGCCGAGTGACAGGATGGCCGTCACGTCCGACGGTGCACGCGATCCGTTCCCGCCGGACTCGACAACGATCCTGCACGAGGGAGCGAGACATGCCGGCTGAAGCCGAGACGACGTACGACGTCGTCGTCCTCGGGGGTGGCAGCGGAGGCTATGCCTGCGCGCTGCGCGCCGTCGAGCTGGGCCTGAGCGTGGCGCTCGTCGAGCAGGCTGAGCTCGGGGGCACGTGCCTGCACCGCGGCTGCATCCCGACCAAGGCCCTCCTGCACGCCGCCGAGGTCGCCGACAACGCCCGGGAGGGAAGCAGGTTCGGGGTCCGGTCGACCTTCGACGGCATCGACATGCCTGCCGTGAACGCGTACAAGGACGGTGTGGTTGCGCGGCTGCACAAGGGCCTGCAGGGTCTGGTCACCTCGGGCGGCGTCACCGTCGTGCAGGGCCGGGGCCACCTCGTGGCGGCCGACACCGTCGCCGTCGGCAGCCGGAGGGTGACCGGGCGGCACGTCGTGCTCGCCACCGGTTCATACGCCCGCACCCTGCCGGGCCTCGAGATCACCGGCCGGGTGATGACCAGCGAGCAGGCCCTGCACCTCGACAGCGTCCCCTCGCGGGTGGTGGTCCTCGGTGGCGGCGTCATCGGCGTCGAGTTCGCCTCGGTCTTCCGCTCGTTCGGCTCCCAGGTCACCGTCGTCGAGGCCCTCCCCCGGCTGGTGGCCTCCGAGGACCCGGCCGCGTCGAAGGCGCTCGAGCGGGCGTTCCGCAAGCGGGGCATCAGGGTGCGCACGGGGGTGCGCTTCGCTGGTGCCACCCAGACCGCCGACGGCCCGGAGGGTGGGGTCGTGACGGTGTCCCTCGAGGGAGGCGAGTCGCTCGAGGCCGACCTGCTCCTCGTCGCCGTCGGCCGCGGGCCGGCCACGGCCGACCAGGGGTTCGAGCAGGCTGGCATCGTCATGGACCGGGGCTTCGTCACGACCGACGAGCGACTGCGCACGAGCGTGGGCGGCGTCTACGCGGTCGGTGACATCGTGCCCGGCCTCCAGCTCGCCCACCGGGGTTTCGCTCAGGGCATCTTCGTCGCCGAGGACATCGCGGGCCTCGCGCCCGCGGCCCTCGACGAGGTCACGATCCCCCGGGTCACCTACAGCGACCCCGAGATCGCCTCGGTGGGGCTGACCGAGGAGGCCGCGCGCACGACCTACGGCGCCGACTCGGTCGAGGTCTACGAGTACAACCTCGCAGGGAACGGCAAGTCGCAGATCCTCGGCACATCGGGCTTCGTCAAGCTGGTGCGGCGCACCGACGGGCCGGTCGTCGGCGTGCACATGGTCGGGGCCAGGGTCGGCGAGCAGGTGGGTGAGGCCCAGCTGATTGTGTCCTGGGAGGCTTTCCCCGACGATGTCGCCGCCCTGGTCCACGCCCACCCCACCCAGAACGAGGCGCTCGGCGAGGCCCATCTCGCCCTGGCCGGTAAGCCCCTCCACGCCCATGCGTGACTCCGCCCGGCGCGTCGCCCGACCGCTCCACCTCATCGCGAGCTCGCCACGCCACGGACGCTGTGGGCACGGCGACCCCATCCGTGACAGGCTCGACCACAGCATCCCGAGCGGCACAGCGTGCTGCTCGCCGGACCCCACCCCCGCCGTACCAGCTGAACCTGAAGGAGACCACCCCTCATGTCCGAACGCGTGACCATGCCGGCCCTCGGTGAGTCCGTCACCGAGGGGACCGTCACCCGCTGGCTGAAGAACGTCGGTGACCAGGTGGCCGTCGACGAGCCGCTTCTCGAGGTGTCCACCGACAAGGTCGACACCGAGATCCCCTCCCCGGTGGCCGGCACCCTGCAGGAGATCCTCGTCCAGGAGGACGACACCGTCCCGGTCGGCGCCGACCTCGCCGTCATCGGTGACGGTGCGGCCCCGGCGGCCGTCGACGCCTCGCCCGACTCGGCCTCACCACCGGAGCCCGAGCCGCAGCCCGAGCAGCCCGCAGACGAGCCGGCCCCGGTGGCTGCGCCGTCGACCGAGCAGGCGGAGGCCCCGCAGACGTCGGAGCCCGAGGCTGGTGCTGGTAGCGGCGACACCAGCGGGGACGGCGGCGGTCAGACCGTCACGATGCCTGCTCTGGGTGAGTCGGTCACCGAGGGGACGGTCACCCGCTGGCTCAAGGCCGAGGGCGACGACGTGGCGGTCGACGAGCCCCTGCTCGAGGTCTCGACCGACAAGGTCGACACCGAGATCCCCTCCCCGTACGCCGGGAAGCTCACGAAGATCCTCGTCGAGGAGGACGCGACCGTGCCGGTCGGCGGCGACCTCGCCGTCATCGGCGGTTCGGCCGGTGGCTCGGCCCAGAGCGCACCCGCCGCCGACACTGCCGCCCCTGACGACACTGCCGGATCGGCTGAGGAGACACCGGCCCCCCCGGAGCCCACTCCCGCGCCGGCCACGCAGGAGGAGGCGCGCCCCGAGCCGGCAGAGCAGAAGGCCCCCGAGCCGCCGGCGACCGGTTCGGCACCCGAAGGCCCTGCGCCGCAGCCCACCACCAACGCATCCTCCGCCGCTCCGGCGGCCCCAGAATCGGCGCCGGAGCCGGCAGCCGCTGGCGACGACGGCACGTACGTCACCCCGCTGGTGCGCAAGCTGGCGGCGCAGCACGGCGTCGACCTCACCAGCGTCACCGGCACCGGCATCGGTGGTCGGATCCGCAAGCAGGACGTCCTCGACTCGGCCAAGGCCGCCGAGGAGGCGAAGGCTCCGGCTCCCGCTGCTGCGACGGCCCCGGCCCCAGCGACCGCCTCGACCCCGGCCTCGGCCCCGCGGGCGGAGTCCGCGGGCGCTGGCATCTCACCCAAGCGCGGCACGACCGAGAAGATGTCACGCCTGCGCAAGGTCATCGCCCAGCGCATGGTCGAGTCGCTGCAGGTCTCTGCCCAGCTCACGACCGTGGTCGAGGTCGACCTCACCCGGATCGCCCGTCTGCGGGCCCGGGCCAAGGGAGAGTTCGAGGCCCGCGAGGGGGCCAAGCTCAGCTACCTGCCGTTCCTCGCCCTCGCGGCGATCGAGGCACTCAAGGTCCACCCGGTGGTCAACGCCAGCGTCGACGGCGACGAGATCGTCTACCACGCGGGTGAGCACCTGGGGGTCGCCGTCGACACCGAGAAGGGCCTGATCGTGCCCGTGGTCAAGAACGCGGGCGACCTCAACATCGCCGGTCTGGCCCGAGCCATCGCCGATCTGGCCGACCGCACCCGCAGCAACCGGGTGATGCCCGACGAGCTGTCGGGCGGCACCTTCACCATCACCAACACCGGCAGCCGGGGAGCACTGTTCGACACCCCGATCATCAACCAGCCGCAGGTGGCCATCCTCGGCACCGGTGCCCTGGTCAAGCGCCCGGTCGTCATCACCGACGACGAGGGTGGCGAGACGATCGCCGTGCGCTCGATGATGTACCTGGCCCTCTCCTACGACCACCGGATCGTCGACGGCGCCGATGCCGCCCGCTTCCTCGACACGATGAAGCGGCGGTTGGAGGAGGGCGACTTCCAGGCGTCGTTGTGACCTCGGGACCGCGGTGGCGTCGGGTGGAGGTCAGCCTGACGCCCAGCTGAGGTCGTGCGCCACCCAGGACGACGGCACCAACCCAGGACGGACGAGGGAACACCAGGTATGAGCGGGAAGCGTGTTGTCATCACCGGAGCATCCGGTCTCATCGGCAGCGCGCTGTCAGCGTTCCTGGGGAGCAGGGGTGACGACGTCGTCCACCTCGTGCGCCGCGACCCCCAGACCATGGGTGAGGTCCGTTGGGACCCTGCGTCTCGGCACCTGGCCCCGGAGGTGCTCGACGGTGTCGACGCGGTCGTCCACCTCTCGGGTGCGGGGGTGGGCGACCACCGGTGGACCCCGTCCTACCAGCAGGAGATCCTGCGCTCCCGGGTCGACAGCACAACAGCGGTCGCTGACGCGGTGGCGGCGCACGGCGACTCCGTGCGGCTGGTCAGCGGAGCCGCCGTCGGCATCTACGGCTCCGACCGTGGCGACGAGCTGCTCACCGAGGAGAGCGCTGCCGGGCACGGCTTCCTCGCTGACGTCGTACGCGCCTGGGAGGCCGCCGCCCAGCCGGCCGTCGACGCCGGGGCACCGGTGGCCACCATCCGCACGGGTTTGGTCATGGCGCCCACGTCCGGGGCGTTCCAGCCCCTCATCCGCCTCGGAAAGCTCGGGCTCGGTGGGCCGCTGGGCTCCGGACGCCAGTGGTGGCCCTGGATCACCCTCGAGGACGAGGTCCGGGCCATCGCTCACCTCGTCGACCACCCGGAGGTCACCGGCCCGGTCAACCTCGTCGGTCCGGCCCCCTCGCGACAGGTCGACATCTCCCGCGAGATGGGTCGCCAGGTCGGGCGACCGGCCGTGCTGCCGGCCCCGGCCTTCGCCCTGCGTCTCGTGCTGGGCGGGTTCGCCGACGACGTCATCGGCAGCCAGCGGGCCCTGCCGGAGGTCCTCGGGGCCAGTGGCTTCACGTTCCGTCACGAGACCCTCGCTGACGCGGTGGCGAGCCTGCTCTGACCGAGCCGGGACGATCTCCGTCCCACGTTGGGGCTCGCGCGTCGTTCAGCCGCCTGGCTGGGTCGATCCCGAGCCGGGGGTGCTGGGCGTGCCGGTCCCCGTCGGAGCCAGCGCCGTGAGAGCGCTCAGCCTCCACCCGGCCGGGGTCCGGGTGAGCTCGTAGGTGTAGCTCGCGCCGAGGGCCCCCGGCCGCGGGGATCGCACCCCGCCGTCCCCCACGAGGGTGTAACCGTCCCGGGCGACGACGGCCGTCAGCTCGATCCGCGTGTCAGTGCGCGAGCGCACCACCACGTCACGCACCACGAACCGCAAGCCCGCATAGGTCTGTGAGGCGCTCGCCAGACGGGCGATGAGGGCGGCGTCGGTGTCGTACGGCGCCGACGACGGCAGCTCGGCCCGATCGAGCAGAGCGACGTCGCCGGCCGAGATGGCGGCGGCCCGGGCATCGACCAGACCCTGGAGGATCTCGGCCGCCGAGGCATCCCCCTGGGCCAGCGAGTCGGCGCCGGTCACCGTGGACTGCGTCGGGGTGGAGGGCGCCGACAGCGCCCCGCTGGTGCCTGCAGCCGGCCGGTGGGCCAGCACGAAGATGAAGACCCCGACGAAGACCACGACGGCGAGGGCGAGCACGAGCGCCCGCCAACCGGTCGAGAGCCTCCGGCGGGATCGCCCCGGCCGAGCCGCTGGGCGCCGCACCCGCGGTGGGGGATCTGCTTCTCGTGACGTTTGTCGGGTGGGCATCGCGGCGGCTCGCAGCGGAGGCCGAGTCGTCGTCCCTCCGAGGACGCCCGCGGGAGCCGCAGCCCGGCCCCGCTCCGTCGAGGTCTCGTCCCACGACGGGCTCGACTCGACGTCGTCTCCCCACGACAGGCGCACGCGGGTGTGGTCGCTCCACGGATCGTCGACGGGCGTCCCCGACGCCGAGTCGGGCTCGGCGAGAAACCCGTCAGGGAGGTCGGACCCCGACGGCCGGACCGGCACGACGGGAAGAGGGATCGTGGGATCACGAGTGGACCCGCCCGGGGCGTCGGGGTGCCCGGACGCGTCGGCGTGAGCGGACGCGTCGGGTTCTCCGGGTGCGTCGGCTTCCTCGGGGGCGTCGTCGACCAGCGGTGCTTCCGACGCCTGCGGTGCCGGCTGCGCAGCGAGCTGGAGCGGGATGGCTGCCGCCGCCCCGTAGATGCGTCCGGCGCTCATCCCGGCCCGGGTCCGACGAGCGGGATCCCGCTCGAGCAGGGGCGCCAGCGCGGCCGCGAAGTCGGGACCGATCAGCTGCGCCGCCCGGTCGACGGCGTCGACGGGCGGGAGGTCCCCGGTCAGGGCGTACCACCCCAGCGCACCGAGCGACCACGCGTCGGAGGCCGGGGTCGGGACGGCACCGAGGACGACCTCCGGTGCGTCGAACGCCGACGCGCCGCGCCGGGAGTGCCGGTGCTGCTCACCGACCAGGCGCACCGCGTCGAAACCCGTCAGCACGGGCTTGCCCTGCTCGGTGAACAGGACCCTGCCCGGGTGCAGCCCGCCGTGGACCACCCCGGCGGTGTCGAGCTCACCCAGCGTGGTGGCCAGGGGCGTGAGCAGGGTGGTGACCTCACCCGGATGCAGGGACCCGCGCCGCTCGACGAGGTCCTCGAGCGACCCGGCGGCAGCGGGGTCGCGCACCAGGGCGACCACCTCCTCGCCGAGCGGGACCACCTCGCGCAGCCGCAGCAGGTGCTCGCTCGTGACGCGTTGCTGGGCCGCCTGCTCGCGGGCGGCGAGGGCGAGCGCGACGACAGACGGGCGCACAGCGGGATCGGTGAGCTCGATCGTCTCCTCGTCGCCGGACGCAGACGAGGCGACGTACCACAGCCCCGTGCGCCCGAGCGCACGCGCGAGCGTGTGCCCGGGCACCACGGGTGGTGCGTCGCTCATGACTCTCCCCTGCGGTTACAGCCCCGGTGCGCGCGTCCTGACCCCGCGCAGCCTCATCCTGCCAGCCCACGGTGCGCCCCGTGGTCAGTCGTCCACAAGAGTCACGTGTGCGCTGAGCCCGCTGACGGGTCGCGGGTACCGGCGGCTGGTCCCGGGAGACGTCAGATCGGCGCCTTCGTGCAGAAGGCGTCGAAGTCGATGGTCACGCCGGCCGGCGCCCCTCCGGGCCACAGCAGGGTCCAGAAGTACTCGTGGTAGCCGGTGTCCCACCGCGGGCCCTCGCCCACGATCTTCACCCCGGCCTGCCCGGCGGCGTTGGTGGCCCAGCCACCGGCCCGCGGGACGAAGCCGGTGGCGCAGGGGTAGTGGAAGAAGACACCGCCGGAACCAGCCGGGAGCGCGAAGGTGAACTTGCCCTGCCACCCGCCCTTCCCGGCCACGTTCGGGGTGACACTCGCCTGGCGCACGGCCGGTGCGGGAGAGGCGGCCTGGGCGCCGACTCCGGTGCTGAGCGTTCCCGCGACGAAGGCCGTGCCGATGGCGGCGACGGCCAGTCCGTTCTTGAGGGAAATACGCATGATGAAGACCTCCTGAGAGCACGGAAAGGACACTGACGGAGGTCAGTCCACGTCGTGAGCCGGCCTCGTGCAGACAAGGAGCCCCCGCCCCCCGGTCTGATACCACGGCGCCCGGCGTAGCCTTGGCCCCATGCGTTTCGAGCACCCGGGGTTCTCTCCGCACCCGGTCGACTACGCCCTGGCCTGGGAGCACCAACGCGACCTCCATGCCCGGGTCGTCACGGGTGCCCTGCCCGACACGACCATCCTCCTCGAGCACCCGGCCGTCTACACGGCCGGCAAGCGCACCGCACCCCACGAGCGCCCGCTCGACGGCACGCCCGTGGTCGACGTCGACCGGGGCGGCAAGATCACCTGGCACGGCCCCGGGCAGGTCGTGGGCTACCCCATCGTGCGGCTCCCGGCTCCCATCGACGTCGTGGCCCACGTGCGCACGATCGAGGAGGTCATGATCCGCGTCTGCGCTGACCTCGGCGTCACCGCCGGCCGTCGCCCCGGTGACAGTGGCACCTGGGTGCTCGCCGACGACCGGGGTCCCGACCGCAAGCTCGGCGCCATCGGCATCCGTGTCAGCCGGCAGGTCACCATGCACGGTTTCGCCCTCAACTGCGACCCCGATCTGACCTGGGCCGACGTCATCGTGCCGTGCGGCATCGCCGACGCCGGTGTCACCTCCCTGTCGCGTGAGCTGGGCCGCGACGTCACGGTGTCCGAGGTCGTGCCCGTGCTCGAGCGTCACCTCGCCGACCTCCTCGACCCGTACGCCGCCGAGGTCACCCGACGTCGGCAGCTCCCCCCGAGTGGTGCGCAACCCGCGCCGACCGGGGCCCATGGGGCCATCGAGCACCCCACCTCCACCCCCACCCGGACAGGAGTCCCCGCATGACCATCGCCCCCGAAGGTCGCCGCCTGCTGCGCGTCGAGGCCCGCAACAGCGAGACGCCGATCGAGCGCAAGCCGTCATGGATCCGCACCACGGCAAAGATGGGGCCGGAGTACACCGCGCTCCACGCGATGGTCAAGAGCGAGGGCCTGCACACGGTGTGCCAGGAGGCCGCCTGCCCCAACATCTTCGAGTGCTGGGAGGACAAGGAGGCCACGTTCCTCATCGGGGGTGACGTCTGCACCCGTCGGTGCGACTTCTGCGACATCGCCACGGGTCGGCCCACGACCCTCGACCTCGACGAGCCGCGGCGGGTCGCCGAGTCGGTGCGGCAGATGGGCCTGCGCTACTCCACCGTCACCGGGGTCGCGCGCGACGACCAGCCCGACGGGGCCGCCGGGCTCTATGCCGAGACCATCCGCCAGATCCACGCCCTCAACCCCGAGACCGGCGTCGAGATCCTCCCGCCCGACTTCGGGGCCAAGCCCGAGCTGGTCGGGCAGGTCTTCGACGCCCGCCCCGAGGTCTTCGCCCACAACCTCGAGACGGTCCCGCGGATCTTCAAGCGGATCCGCCCTGCCTTCACCTACGACAAGTCGCTGCGGGTGCTCAGCATGGCCCGAGAGGCCGAGCTCGTCACCAAGAGCAACCTCATCCTCGGGATGGGCGAGACCGACGACGAGATCGAGGAGGCCATCGGCGACCTGCACGACGCCGGGTGCGACATCCTCACCATCACGCAGTACCTCCGCCCCTCTCCCCTGCACCACCCCATCGACCGGTGGGTCAAGCCGGAGGAGTTCGTGCACTGGTCGACCGTGGCCGACGAGCTGGGCTTCAAGGGTGTGATGGCCGGTCCCCTCGTGCGCTCGTCCTACCGCGCGGGACGGTTGTGGGCGACCGCCATGCGGCGCTGGGGGCGCCAAATCCCCGCGCACCTCGCGCACCTCGCGACCAAGGCCGACGAGCCGGCGCGGCAGGAGGCGGCCACCCTGGTGGCCCGCTCCGCCGCATCCGTCTCGTGAGCCCTCGTCGCTGACCTATCCTGACCTTCATGGCCAAGGACGCGACCCCCAAGGACACCAGCACGCCGAAGAAGCCGGGGCGCCTGGCGCAGCTGCGGCAGATCTTCACCGCCGCGCGGCAGGTCGACCCCCAGATCACCTGGTGGATGCTGCTCGCCTTCGCGGGCACCGTGGTCGTCGTCGTCGTCATCGGGCTGCTGCTCGGGCACTGGGTCTACGCCCTCGTCCTCGGCGTCATCCTCGGCCTCCTGGCCGCCCTGATCACGATGAGCCGCCGGGCGGAGCGGGCTGCATACAAGCAGATCGAGGGCCAGCCCGGAGCAGCCGGTGCCGCCCTGACCTCGCTGCGCCGCGGGTGGTTCTTCGAGCGCGAGCCGGTGGCCGCCGACGCGCAGCGGGCGGGCGACCTCGCCGCGGCAGCCCTTGTCTACCGCGCGACCGGACGCCCGGGCATCGTCCTCGTGGGCGAGGGCCCCGGAGCGCGGGTCTCGCGCCTGCTGGCGGCCGAGCGCAAGCGGGTCGAGCGGGTCGCCCCCGGAGTGCCCGTCACGCTGATGCGTGTGGGCACCGGTGACGACGACATCTCGATCACCAAGCTGGCGGGCAAGATCCAGCGGCTCAAGCCCGTGCTCACCAAGGACGAGGTCTCGGTGGTCAACAAGCGCCTCAAGGCCCTCGGTGGAGTGCGTCCCCCGATCCCGAAGGGGGTCGACCCACAGCGTGGGGCCCGCATGGACCGCAAGTCGATGCGCGGCCGCTGAGGCTCCGCTCCACCACCCGGGACCGCCCTCAGGGCGACGTCACGAACGCACGAGCACCGTGTTGGCGGCCCGGTCGTGCAGCCCCCGCCCGTCCCGGTCCCAGATCAGCGCCGGTACGGCGAGGCACAGCAACACCGTGCGCACGAGCACCTGCACGACGCCGGCCCGTCCCCCGCCCAGGCGCTCGAGGTGCAGCCCGACCAGGCGATGGCCGACGGTCGAGCCCAGGGTGCTGAGGAGCAGGAGGTTCTCGACGAAGAGCACCAGCAGCGGCTTCCAGCTCCCCGAGCCGCTGGCGTAGGTGAAGCCGAGCAGCAGCGTGGCCACCAGGTTGGCGACGGCCCAGTCGATCAGGATCGCCACGAGCCGGCGACCGAAGCGGCCGATCGAGCCCGGTCCGTCGCTCGGCATCCCGAGACGCGTACCGCGTTGCTCGCCGTCCCTGGTGCGGGCGCGCGGCCCGTCGAGCCACGACCCCACGTCCTTGCGGTCGACCACCTCGCCACCCACCTCCTGCCACCTGCGGTGGCGTCGTACGGCCTCACCGACCCCACGGGTGGTTGACGGTGGACTCCTACTCGGTAGGGTCTCACGCGGAAGTACTTACGGTCGGTGCGCCCCTCATCGACCCGTTGTCCCACACCTGGAGGTTGGATGTTCAGCAAGCCAGAAGAAGTCCTCGAGTTCATCAAGAACGAGGGCGTGAAGTTCGTCGACATCCGGTTCTGCGACCTGCCGGGGGTGATGCAGCACTTCAACGTGCCGGCCCAGACCGTCGACATCGACTTCTTCACCAACGGCCAGGCCTTCGACGGCTCCTCGATCCGCGGTTTCCAGGCCATCCACGAGTCCGACATGAAGCTGATCCCCGACGTGCGGTCGGCCTACGTCGACCCGTTCCGTGTCGAGAAGACCCTCATCATGAACTTCTCGATCGTCGACCCCTTCACCGACGAGCCGTACAGCCGCGACCCCCGCAACGTCGCGTCCAAGGCCGAGGCCTACCTGAAGTCGACCGGCATCGCCGACACGGCGTACTTCGGTGCCGAGGCCGAGTTCTACATCTTCGACGACGTGCGCTTCGAGACCAAGCAGAACGCCGGCTACTACTTCATCGACTCGGTCGAGGCCGCGTGGAACACCGGTCGGGTCGAGGAGGGCGGCAACCAGGGTTACAAGACCCGTTACAAGGGGGGTTACTTCCCCGTGCCGCCGGTCGACCACTTCGCCGACATGCGCGACAAGATCTGCCTCAACCTCGACGACGTGGGCCTGAAGGTCGAGCGCGCGCACCACGAGGTCGGCACCGCCGGCCAGCAGGAGATCAACTACCAGTTCTCGACGTTGCTCGGTTCGGGCGACGACATGATGAAGTTCAAGTACGTCGTCA
>JBBRNQ010000096.1:0-16987 GCA_038230235.1 Actinomycetales bacterium | reverse complement strand
TGGGCGGAGACGCCGTTCTTCTGGGAGGTCACGAACCAGACCGCGGCGAACCACGTCGAGAGCGGGGTGTGGGAGCGGTGGAAGATCGTCCCGGCCGTCACCGAGGTCTTCACCGAGCACTGGGCGCACATCCGCAGCCCTTTCCCCACCTGCCAGCAGCTGCCACAACCGCAGTGAGGGCAGGAGAAACCATCGGGCCAGCGCAGCTTGGCGAGGTACTCCCGGCAGGCGTGATCATCAGGAAACCAGGACCGGAACTCTTGGTACGTCCTGGGGTAGTCAATTCCGCCGACGGGTTGGGCGGCGGGCGACATTCTCCGACCCTACTGCACTCAAGCAGATATGCAGGACACATGTTCGAGTGGACGGCGGCTTCGCTGGCGGTGACGGAAGGATCCGTCTCACCGCTCAGCATCGTGCGCGAGCTCGCACCACTCGACGACCTCGACCTGCTGTCCCTCGACGCCGACGCCGCCCTGGCCGTGGTCGAGCTCGTCCAGGCCGCCACCAGCAGCCTCTCGGCGATCTCCGCCCTGGCCATCGAGGCCCTGACCCGCCGCGAGAAGGAGCACCTGACCCGCGAACGCGACGACCAGCGCCGCCGCGGCGACCGCTCCGGCGCCCCCACCGCCGAAGACCTCGCCATCGGGTCCCTGGCCCCGACCCTGCACCTCACCCCGCGCACCATGGGAAGCCACCTCGACCAGGTCCGCACCCTGGTCAACCACCTCCCCCGCACCTTCGCCCTGGTGCGCGCCGGACGCCTCGACCTGCACCGCGCCGGCGCCGTCGCCAGCGAAGCCCTCCTCGTGAGCCCCCAGCACCGCGACACCCTCGACGACCAGATCACCACCACCCCCACCCGCCGCCGCCGGGTCCCCCTGGTCGACCTCACCCCCGGCGGCGTCCACCAGCGCGCCGCCGCCCTCGCGACCCGCATCGACCCCGACAGCGCCGCCGCCCGCGCCACCGCCGCCCTCGACGAACGATTCGTCCGGGTGCGACCCGGCAACGACCCCGGCGTCACCAGCTGGTCCGCCTCCCTGCCCTCGGACACCTCTCTGCAAGCCTGGGCCGCCGTCGACGCCCTCGCCACCCAGTACGCCACCACCGACCCCACCCGCCACATCGACCAAGCCCGCGCCGACGCCTTCATCGACCTCGTCCGCGCGCAGGCCACCATCCGCACCACCGTCGACCTCGTCGTCCCCCTCGACCCCACCCACACCTCTCAGCAGACCCCACCGCAGACCGACCAGCAGGCCCCACCGCGGGGCGCCCCGCAGGCCCCACCACCGCAGACGCCACCGACGGCCTGGCAGCACAGCTCGCAGACATGGTCCGACGACAGCCACGCTCACGAGGGCGCCGGACACCAGACCTGCCTCTCACCCTGGGAACGACACCTGCACCTCGTCGTCGTCAACGGGATCCAGGTCGAACTGCACACCTCCCTCACAGGCCGCAACCGGACCGCGAGTGGACCACCGAACGCGTGGTCGGCCACCGGTGACACCGGGCGACCGCCTGACCCGCGGGACGCGGAGATCGACGACTGGGAGGATGTCAGAGAAGGTGACGACAGGGACGAGGTCGACCACGACACCAGTGACCTGCTGCTGACCGAACCTCTTACCGACGAAGACCGAGACCCCGGTGCCGACCCGACCCTCGAACAAGCGCCACGGGTAGACGACGACCGGACGGGGAGGTCGGCGGTGACCCTGCCGACCTGCGAGGTCGGAGTGCGCCACCCCCGCGTCGGCATCCTGCTCAACGCCGCCGTCACCGCCTGGCTCGCCGACCCCGACACGCGCATCCGACTCCACGGATCAGACCCGCTCACCGGCGCTGTCACCATTCACGACCCGACCACCTACCGGCCCAACCAGCGCCTCGCCCGCATCGTCCGCGCCCGTGACGGCCACTGCCGCTTCCCCGGATGCACCACCGATGCCGCTCGCACCCAGCTCGATCACGTCGTCCGTTTCCCCGACGGCCCCACCACCGTGACCAACCTCGCCTGCCTCTGCAGCCGCCACCACAAGTTCAAGCACCGGAGTGGGTGGACGCTCTCCATGGACGCCGCCGGCACCTGCACCTGGACGACACCGTACGGGCGCATCCACGTCACCCACGCACGCTCCACCAGCGAGCTCGTCGCCTGAGTGGTCACGTCGCGCCGAGATCGGAGAGGTCCGCTGGAGTGCCAGGAGGACCGTTGGTTGCTCACCACGCCACGACTTGCCTCATTCGCGTGCACAACCCCACGACCTTCCGCCCTCGTCCCTGACTGCTCCTCGTCATCCCTGATCGTTCCTCATCGTTCGTGACAGCATCAGCCGCATCTCGACGGCAACCATCAGCCCTCGTCAGGCGTACACACCTCGAGATCGTGAGGTTCGCGGTCAGAGACAGGATGGAGCCACCATGGACGACGTGGAGTTCGACGAGCTTTACAGCCGGTCGTTCCGTCTTCTGTGCGCTCAGCTCTACGCCATGATCGGGGACCGAGAGGAGGCGCGAGACTGCGTCCAGGAGGCCTTCGTGCGTACGTGGGACCGCCGCGCCCAGCTCGACGGCGACGGGCGACCCGAGGCGTGGTTGCGCACGACCGCCTACCGCCTGGCCGTCAGCCGGTGGCGTCGCTTCCAGCGCAGCCGGCGTCCGCCGGACCGCGCGGTGGCGTTGTCGGTGGTGGAGCCGCCCGCCACCGTCGACCACGTCGCCGTCGTGACGGCCCTGGCGCAGCTGCCGGAGCCCACCCGGCGCGCGATCGTCCTGCACTACGTGGGCGACCTCAGCGTCGCCGAGGTGGCTCGTGAGCTCGGGGTCGCCGAGGGCACCGTGAAGTCCCGTCTCAGTCGTGGCCGTGATGCGCTCGCGGCTCTCCTCACCGACGACCTGACGTCGCTGGCCGATCCGATCGAAGGAGTTTCCGGTGCGTGAACTCAACCAGCGCTTGCACGACCTCGGCCACGCAGGCTCCGGCCCCCTCCTGCCCGCGGGCGAGATCCGGCGGCTCGGCGACCGGCGGCGGCGGCGGCGTCAAGGCGCCGCGGTGATGGCCGCCGCCGCGGCGGTCGCCGCCGTCGTCGTTCCCCTGGTCCTGACCGGATCGGGCCCGCTGGGAACGGCCCCGCCGGCCCCGGCAGCACCGACGACCAGCGTCAGCCCCCCGCAGCCGACGTCCTCGCCGGTGACGTCGAGCACGACAGCCGCCACGACGGCTCCGGGGCCGACCTCGTCACCCAGCTCTGTCCCGTCGACCACCCGCCCGCCGGCGTCGACTTCCGCGACTTCGGGCCAGAGTGCGACGACGAGCGACAGCGCACCCACGGGGGGCGACGTGTCGGCTCTGGCGACCTTCCCGCTGGCCCGGGGCGTCGTCAGCAGCATCGACGTCACGGTGCGCGGACCTTCACCGGACGCCCAGGGCCTCGACACCGACACGGTGTGCGGGCAGGGGGTATGGGACCCGCAGGACACCGCGCCTCGCCTCGCCGTCACCGCCACCGGCCCCGAGTACGAGGAGTCGCGAGAGCTGCGCGTCTACGACAGCGCCATCTCCGCCGTGGCCCAGATGACCCGTCTCGTCGCCCTCGTGGGCAGCTGCACCCAGCAGCCCGCCCCCGACGGCGGCACCAGCGACATCACGCTCACCCCGGTCGCCACCGGCTGGCAGAGCGTGGCCTGGGGCTCGACCGCCACGGGCAGCCGCGGCGGCGACGTCTTCCTGGTCAACCGGGTGGGACGGGCGATCGTGGCGATCCACACGACTGGTTCCTACGCCGCCTCCGAGGTCGCCGCCGCGCTCGGTGGCCCGACCGAGACGGCGAGGTCTCTGGCCACCCCGATGTGTCGGTGGACCGAGGCAGGATGCCCGACACCGTGAGAAGCCGTCACAGCGTCGAGGGGAGTGGCCGGCCTCCGCCCGTGGTCGCTAGCGCTCGTCGTCGGCGATGTCGGCGACCTGCGCCCCGAGCACCCGCACCAGGTCGTCACCGTGGAGCGTCATCGCGACCCCGTGCCCGCCGGCGCCCAGGCTGACGGTGCGCCCGACCACCCGAGCGTCAGCCACCACGGGCCAGGCGTGGGTCGAGCCGAAGGGGGTGATCGTGCCCCGCTCGTAGCCGGTGACCGCGAGCGCACCGGCCGCGTCCGGCATCGAGAGCCGGTTCTCGCCCAGCAGCGCCCTCAGCTTCGGCCAGCTGAAGGTCCGCCCGCCGGGCACCAGCACGAAGAGGAAGTCCTCGTCGGCCCGACGGACCACGATCGTCTTGATGATGTCGTCCGGCTCCACGCCGCGCGCAGCGGCCGCCTCGGCGAGCGAGCCCACGCGACCGTGGCGGGTCACGGCATACGGGATCCCGGCCGCCTCGACGGCCGCCAGGGCTCTCGCCTCACCCTCGGCTACCTCAGTCATGCCCCACACCCTAGGTTGGAGGCGTGAGCTCTACCGCCGCTCCCCAGGCCGGGCCGACCGTCACCACGTCATTCGACCGGATGTGGGCCGACCTGTCCCCGCTCGGGCGCGACCCGCGCACGGGAGGCTACCGCCGGTACGCCTGGAGCCGCGAGGACAGTGCCCTGCGCGAGTGGTTCGTGGGCGAGTGCGAAGCGCGCGGTCTCGAGGTCGAGCCCGACCGCGCCGGCAACCTCTGGGCGTGGTGGGGTGACCCCGACGCCGTGCGGGTGGACGGCCGCCGCGGTGGCCTCGCCATCGGCTCGCACCTCGACTCCGTGCCCGATGGAGGGGCGTACGACGGGCCGCTGGGGGTGGTCTCGGCCCTCGCCGCAGTCGACGCCCTGCGGGCGGCCGGCCTCACGCCGGGGGTCCCCCTGGGGATCGCCTGCTTCGGCGACGAGGAGGGGGCCCGCTTCGGCATCGCCTGCGCCGGTTCGCGCATCCTCACCGGCGCGTTGACGAGCGACCACGCGATGAGCCTGCAGGACAGCGACGGGACCACCATGGCTGAGGCGCTGCAGTCGTCTGGCCACGGCCCGCTACGCCCTGACCCCGAAGCCCTGCAGCGGATCTCGACCTTCGTCGAGCTGCACGTCGAGCAGGGCTTCGCCCTTGCCGACCCCGACCGCTACGACCAGGCCACCAGCACCGTAGCCGTCGGCTCCGACATCTGGCCCCACGGCCGCTGGCGCCTCGACGTGCCCGGTCGGGCCGACCACGCCGGCACCACCCGGCTCGCCGACCGTGATGATGCGATGGTTACGTATGCCGGTCTGGTCCTGGATGCCCGACGCCTCGCCGAGTCCTACGGTTGCGTCGCCACCACGGGCAAGGTCCGCGTGGAACCCAACGGCATCAACGCTATTCCCTCACACGTCACGGCCTGGCTCGACGCCCGCGGAGCCGACGAGGACGCCGTACGCGCCCTGGTCGGCGACCTGACGGCACAGGCGGAGGCCGTGCGCACCACGGTGACGCCGGAGTCGTGGACGTCGACCACGCGCTTCGACGAGGACCTCGTCACGCGACTCGCGGCAGCCGTTGGCCCAGCCGCCCCAGTGCTCGGCACCGGGGCCGGGCATGACGCGGGTATTCTTGCGCAGCAAGGGATCCCGTCGGCGATGCTGTTCGTGCGCACCCCCACCGGTGTTTCCCACTCCCCTGACGAGTTCGCCGACCCCGACGACTGCCACGCCGGTGTCGCGGCGCTCGCCCGCGTCGTCGCCGACCTCACCGAGGCCACCACCGCGACGTCATCACCTCCCACCGGTGTCCCGGCATGACCACCTATTTCGCGGGCCACGCGCTGCTCCCCACCGGAGCGGCCGCGGATGTGCGGATCACCGTCGAGGGTGAGTACATCACCGCCGTGGAGCCCCACACCCACCTCCGGCCCGACGACGTCGTCCTGCCGGGAGTCGTGCTCCCCGGCCTGGCCAACACCCACAGCCACGCCTTCCACCGCGCGCTGCGCGGGAGGGTGCAGACGGGGCGCGCCGACGAGGGCCAGGGCAACTTCTGGACCTGGCGCCAGCAGATGTACACGGTCGCCAGCCGGCTGACCCCCGACTCCTATCTCGCCCTGGCCCGCGCCACCTACGCCGAGATGGTGCTCGCCGGGATCACGGCCGTGGGCGAGTTCCACTACCTGCACCACACGCCGGTCGGCCGACCGTACGCCGACCCCAACGCGATGGGTGAGGCGTTGGCGCACGCGGCCGCCGACTCCGGCCTCCGGCTGACGCTCCTCGACACGCTCTACCTGGCGGGCGGGCTCAGCGGGGAGGGGCACGTCCCCCTCGACGAGGAGCAGCGCCGCTTCTCCGACGGCTCGGTCGACGCCTGGGCCGAGCGCTCGGCCGCCCGACGCCAGGGGCTCGGCGCCCGCGCCTGGGTGACCCTCGGGTCGGCAGTGCACTCCGTGCGCGCCGTACCCCGTGACGCCCTGGCCGCCGCCGCCCGCGCCATCGACGCCGTCGACCCCGGGCAGCCCCTGCACGTGCACCTGTCGGAGCAGCCGGCCGAGAACGTCGCCGCGCAGGTCCACTACGGCCGCACCCCCACCCAGCTCCTCCAGGAGACCGGTGTCCTGCGGCCCAGCCTCACCGCCGTGCACGCCACCCACCTCACCGACGACGACATCACCCTGCTCGCGGACGCCGAGGCGATGGCCTCGTTCTGCCCGACGACCGAGCGCGACCTCGCCGACGGGATCGGCCCTGCACGGGCCCTCGCCGACGCCGGGGTGCACCTCACCCTCGGCTCCGACCAGCACGGCGTGATCGACCCCTTCGAGGAGATGCGCGGGCTCGAGATGCACGAGCGCCTCCTCACCGGTGAGCGCTGCCGGTTCACCCCCGAGGAGCTGCTCGAGGCCGCATCCGCCGACGGCTACCGCAGCCTCGGCGTCCCCGACGGGGGAGCCCTCGCTGCCGGCCGCCTCGCCGACTTCGTCGTCGTCCGCGACGACACCGTCCGCACCATCGGGGCACGCCCCGCCCAGATCCCGTATGCCGCCACCGCCTCCGACGTCGACACCGTCGTCGTCGGGGGTCACGTGATCGTCGAGCGCGGAGAGCACGTCCGGCTGGGCCCGGTCGCGCCGCTCTTCCGGGATGCCTTCGACCTGCTGCGCGAGGCGAAGTGAGCCTCCTCGTCACCGGGATCGCCGAGCTCTCGACCCTGGCCGACCCCGGAGACCTCGCAACCGGCCCCGGCGACCACCTCGGCGCCGACCGCGTGGGGGTCGACCACCGCGAGGGGCTCGGCCAGCTGCACGACGCTGCGGTGGTGCTCGACGACAGTGGTCAGGTGGATTGGGTGGGCCCGAGCCGCCTTGCCCCACAGGCGGATCGGCAGATCGACCTCGACGGGCGCGCCGTCGTACCCGCCTTCGTCGACACCCACACGCACCTCGTCTTCGCCGGTGACCGGAGCGGCGAGTTCGCCGCCCGGATGGCGGGCCGGGCCTACGACGGTGGCGGGATCGCCACGACCGTCGCCGCCACGGCGGCCGCCAGCGACGAGGAGCTGCGGGCCCTGCTCGTGGCGCGGGTGGGCGAGATGCGGGCCCAGGGCACGGGCACGATCGAGGTCAAGTCGGGCTACGGGCTCGACGTCGAGGCCGAGACCCGGCTCCTGCGGCTGGCCGCCGAGGTCACCCCCGAGGTCACCTTCCTCGGGGCCCACGTCATCCCGCCGGCGTACGACGCGCGCCGGGCCGACTACGTCGCCCTGGTGACCGGTGCGATGCTCACGGCCGCGGCTCCATACGCCCGCTGGGTCGACGTGTTCTGCGAGCCGGGCAGCCCGCACGCGTTCGACGGTGACGAGGCGCGGGTCGTGCTCCAGGCGGGCCGGGCCGCCGGTCTCGGCCTGCGGGTCCACGGCAACCAGCTGGGGCCGGGGCCCGGCGTGCGGCTCGCCGTCGAGCTGGGGGCCGCGAGCGTCGACCACTGCACCCACCTCTCGCCCGCCGACGTCGACGCCCTCGTCGACGGCGCGGCCACGACAGTCGCCACCCTGCTGCCGGGCGTGGAGTTCTCGACCCGCTCCCCCTACCCCGACGGCCGCGCCCTGCTGGACGCCGGCGCCTCGGTCGCGATCGCCACCGACTGCAACCCCGGCACCTGCTACTCCTCATCGATGCCCTTCGCCATCGCCCTGGCCGTGCGCGAGATGCGGCTGACCCCGGCCGAAGCGCTGCGGGCGGCCACGATCGGTGGGGCGACGGCGCTGCGGCGGAGTGACATCGGTCGCATCCGGGTGGGTGCGCGACCGGGTCTCACCGTCATCGACGCCCCGTCGCACACCCACCTGGCATATCGTCCAGGGGTGCCCCTCGCCCGACTGATCGTCGACACCCTGCCGCCCACCCGTCCTCTCGGGGCCCGGGCGTGAACGGCGAGCCGACCGACCGCCTCGGCCTCGTGCGCTTCGCCGACCGGCCCCCCGTCCCCTGGCGCAACGGCCACGGCTCGACCCGAGAGCTGGCCAAGCGTCTGCTCGGGGTGCGTGGGCCCGACTTCGTGTGGCGCATCAGCGTGGCCGAGGTGACGGAGGACGCGGAGTTCTCGACCTTCCCGGGGGCCGAACGCACCATCGTGCCGATCTGGGGGCAGGGCCTGGGCCTCGACGTCGACGGCGCGCACACCGACGTCGGCCTCTTCGGAACCCACGCCTTCTCCGGTGAGGCGCAGACCTTCGTCCAACCGCACGGCGGGCCGGCCCGGGTGCTCAACATCATGACCAAGACCAGCCGCATGGTGGCCCACGTGAAGGTCGTCGACCTCACCGCCGGGTCCCTCAGCATCGCCGGCGCCACCAGCTGGGTGCAGCTCACGGGGCATGCGAGCGTCACCGAGTCGCGCGGCGACACCGGCACGCTCGACCCCCTCGACGCCCTCGTACCCCGCCCCCGGGTGCGCCTGGTCCACGGCACCGGCCTCGCCGCCGTCGTCACCATGACGAACTACCGCGCCTTCCACGACGCCGGCTGACCCACGCCCAGCCCTCGCCCCGCCCCGCCCCGCCCCGCCCCCTTCCTCGCCCTCCGAACGCGGGAAACCCGTCATTCCGGCGGTCCGACGACCTCAGAACGACGGGTTTCCCTCGTCCGGAAGGCGGGGGTGAGGGGTCAGGGGCGGCGGGCGGCGAGCCAGGCCCTCCGGGTCGCCAGCACCCAGAACCACACGAAGACCACGATCTCGACGTACTCCGTCGTGATGATGGCGTACGGCACCCCCGCCACGATCGTCGCGCCCCCGGCGACGAGACCGACCCACATCAGCACCGCCAGCACCCTGTACGGCGTGCGGCTCCCGCCCGCCCCGCCGCGCACCCAGGTCTCCGGTCGCAGGCGAATCGGCCAGCCGTGGCTGGCCACGGCGAAGGACAGGAAGACGATCAGCAGGGACGCCGCGCCGAAGTGCGCCGCGCTGTAGAGCGAGAGGCCGGCGAACGACTCGATGCGGGCCATGACCGCCCCCACGATGACGAGGAAGAGCAGCTCGGCCGCCCACGCGAGCCTCACCAGCCAGCGCGCCAGCGTTGTCGCCCCCTCCCAGTCGAAGGGCTTCCGCGGCATGGTGCGCTGGTCGACGACGACGAGGGTCACGGCCGCGACGAGGAAGGCGCCCAGGCTGATCTGCAGGTTGGTGATGACCTCGCTCCGGGGCACCACCACGCCGGCGGCCAGCGCGGTCGCCGGTGCGGCGTCGAGCACGGCGGTGAAGTTGTCGGGGACCAGCGCCACGACGACGGCGTTGAAGCCGGCGAAGTTGAGCACGTAGTCCTCCAGCCGGCTGTCGCCCTGATAGGCGATCAGGCAGGCGGCGACGGCGAGCAGGCCGCCGACGAAGACGTCACGCACCGGCCCCTGGTAGTAGTCGCTGATCGACGCGCGCACGTGCCCCGACACCACCGACTCGAGCACCGTTGCCGCCGCGATGAACCCGGCCAGCACCGGCAGGATCAGCCGTACTGAGAAGTAGGTTCCCGCGATAGGGTCATCGGCTTGGGACACGGGTGCGCTCACCGGCTCAGGGTGGACCCCCGAGGGCGAGAGGACAAGACCCCACGCCGGGACCTACGGGTCCCCCGCCGCCGGGGCGCCGTACGGTGCGGGTCAGCGCTTGCGGGTGAGCGCGGCGGGCTGGTGCCCCGACGACTTCTCGTAGTACTGCGCCGCCTTGCGCTGGGCCGCGACGCGGGCCGCCTGCACAACGAAGCCGGTGATGGCGGCGAAGAGCAGCGCCTCGCGCCACGACACGTCCTCGGTGTTGAGCGGGTCGTTGGGCGCGTCCTTGCCCGACACGAGCTTCCAGCCCCGGGAGACCACCTTGTTGGCCACCGACCCGGCGAGCACGGCGGCTCCCGTGCCGAGCAGCTTCCATGCCGTCGGACCCATCGCGTCGTCTCCTTCTCGTGCTCGTCGCACTGGTTGGTCACACTCTCTCGACCACGACTCTTCCACATCGGCCATCGGCGAGGCGACAAGGTACAGTCGGCAGCACGAACGACAGGGGAGCGCCACGGCGCTGAGAGTGCGGTCCGCCGCAGACCCTCGAACCTGCTCCGGTTAGCACCGGCGAAGGGAGTCGAGCAATCTCAGATGTGCTCCCGGTATACGCAACCCGTATGCCGGGTGCCCACCTCCCCGAGGAATCCGACCGGACCCTTGGGAAGCAGGAAACCATGAGCACCACCGACACGCACGACACCTCCATCACCCTCCGCGCGAGCGGCGCGCTGCTGCGCTGGCGCACCATCGACCTGCTGACCTGCGCCTTCCTCGGCGTGGCGTTCGGCGTCGCCTACTGGGCCTGGTCCCTCGCCTACCAGGCCCCCTCGACGGCCCTGGCCACCGTGTTCCCGCCGCTGCAGGGCGTCACCGGCGCCCCCTGGCTGATGGCGGGCGTGGTGGGCGGGCTCGTCATCCGACGCCCGGGAGCGGCGCTCTTCTGCGAGCTCATCGCGGCCGTCGTCGAAGCCCTCGTCGGCAACGTCTGGGGGCTGAGCACCCTCTGGTCGGGCCTGCTGGAGGGCGCCGGGGCCGAGCTGGCCTTCCTCATCGTCGGCTACGCCTCGTTCGGGGTCGGCGCAGCCGTGCTCGCCGGGGCCCTGTCGGCGCCCTTCGAGGCGGTCTACGAGTGGTACGCCTACTGGGCCGACTGGGGTCTGGGCTACAAGGTCGCCTACCTGCTCGTCCTCACGGCCTCGGGCGCCGTCATCGCCGGGGGCGTGGGGTGGCTGCTCACCCGCGGTCTGGCTCGTGCGGGCGCCCTCGGCGCCTTCCCCCCGGGCCAGGAGCAGAGCGAGGCCAGGGCGGTCTGAGCTGACCACCCTGCCCCGACGCCCGCGCGAGGTGTCGTCGCTCTCGGGTGCGCCCGTCACGGTCGACCACCTGACGTGGCGCCCCTACGGGCGACGCGCCCCGGTGCTCGACGACGTCGACCTGCGCCTCCACGCCGGCGAGCGCGTGCTGCTCGTCGGGCCGAGCGGCTCGGGCAAGTCGACCCTGCTCCGGGCGCTCGGTGGGCTGCTCCTGACCGCCGACTCGGGCGACCTCACGGGTGCCGTCACCGTCGACGGGCGCGACCCGCAGTCGGTCGCGGGACTCGTCGGCCTCGTGCTGCAGGACCCCGGCTCCGGGGTGGTGGCGACGTCGGTCGGGCGCGACGTCGCCTTCGGGCTGGAGAACCTCGGGCTGGCCCGCGACGCCATGGCGGGGCCGGTGAGCCGGGCCCTGCGCGAGGTGCACCTCGACGTGCCGGCCGGCGCGTCGCCCTCGACCCTCTCCGGTGGCGAGCAGCAGCGGCTCGCCCTCGCCGGTGCCCTGGCCCTGGGCCCGCGGGTGCTGCTGCTCGACGAGCCGCTCGCGATGCTCGACGCCGAGACGGCCGCCACGGTGCGCGCCGTCGTCTCCGAGGTGGTCGCCGCCCGGGGCCTGACCCTCGTCGTCGTCGAGCACCGCCTCGGCCCGTGGCTGCCGCACGTCGACCGGCTCGTCGTGCTCGGTGCGGGTGGGCGTCCGGTGGCCGACGGCGCGCCGTACGACGTGCTGGCCCGGCAGGGCGACGACCTCACCGCTGCTGGCATCTGGGTGCCCGGCCGAGCCGAGCCGGAGCCGACCCGGCTCGAGATCCGTTGGGGCAGATCGACGGTCACGGAGGGTGAGGCGGTCGTGACGGCGCAGGACGTGACCGTGCGACACCGGTCGCGGTCGTTGGCGACCCGGATCCGCGAGACCGTCGCGGTGCGCGACGTCACCCTCGCGGTGCCCGCGGGGCGGCTGACCGCCCTCGTCGGGCCCAGCGGCGCGGGCAAGTCGTCGCTCCTGGGGGCGGTGGGTGGGTTGATCGAGCCGGCTGCCGGAGTGGTCACCTGGGCACCGGCCCTCGCGCCGCCCGGCCAGACCCCGCCGCACCGGCTCGCGCCCGTCGACCTGGCCCGCCGCGTGGCCTGGGTGCCACAACGAGCCGCCAGCACCCTGATCGCCCGCACGGTCGACGACGAGGTGCTCACGACCGCCCGCGCCGTCGGCCTCGACCCCGGGGTGGCTCGAGCCCGGGCCGACGTGCTGCTCGACCGGCTCGGTCTGGCCCACCTGAGGACGGCCGACCCTCGCCTGCTGTCCGGTGGTGAGCAGCGGCGGCTCGCCCTCGCCGCGGCCGTGGTGCACCAGCCGGCGCTCCTGCTCGCCGACGAGCCGACGGTCGGGCAGGACCGGCACACCTGGGCGGCCGTGATGGGCGTCGTCGAGTCGCTGCGCGCCGCCGGCTCCGGGGTGCTCATCACCACCCACGACGCCGGGGTCGTCGCCCGCGCCGACGCCGTGCGCACCCTTGCCGCGCCGGCGCGCGACCTGGCGCCGGCACACCGTACGGGGTCGGCACACGGTACGGAGTCGGCGCGCGGTACGGAGTCGGCGCGCGATAGGGAGTCGGCACACGGTACGGAGTCCCCGACAGACACCGCCGTCCCACTCGTCGCCCGTGCCGGGCCGCTCTCGCTCCTCGCGGCGGCCCTGCTCGTGCTGCCCCTGCCCGCCCTGCTGCACTCGTGGCAGCAGGCGATGGTCGTGGTCCTGGCCGAGATCGCGCTGGGCGCAACGGTGCTCGCGGCACCCGGGCCGGGGACGCGACCGCGGAGGCGGGGCCGCTCGGTGCTGCGACGCCTCGTCGCTCCCGCGGTCGGAGCCGTGGGGGTGGGCTGGTCGACCTGGCTGCTCGGCGGGCACGACGTCGCCGTCGCCGTCGGGGCCACCCTGCGGGTCGTCACCCTCGTGCTGCCCTCGGTGGTCGTGCTGCCCTACGTCGATCCCGACGCGCTCGGTGACCACCTCGCCCAGCGGCTGCGGCTGCCGGCCCGGCCGGTCGTGGCCTTCTCGGCGGCGCTGGGGCGGTTCCAGTCGTTCGGCGCGCTGTGGGCCGAGCTGGCCCTGGCCCGGCGGGTCCGCGGGGTCGGCGGCGGCCGGTCACCGGCGGCCCGGGCACGCGACGTGGGAGCCACGACCTTCGGGCTCTTCGTCGGGGTGCTCGGGGCGGCCGCGACGCTGGCGCTGGCCATGGACGCTCGCGGCTTCGCGGGCGCCGAGCGGCGCACGTGGGCCGGTGCGGCCCCCTGGCGGCGGGCCGACACGGTGGCCGTCCTGCTCGGCCTGGTGCCGGTGGTCGTGGCGATGGCGGCGAGACCGTGACGCAGGGCAACAGCCCTGACGCGGCGCGAGGGCCTAACCCGTGACCCACCGCTCCCGGTTCTCGTGGACGTAGGCCTCGATCGTGCGGGGTCGCCGCCCGAGGAGGTCGTCGACCTGCCGGGTGACCGTGTCGGCCAGACCCAGCCGGGCCACGACGTGGATGAGGAGCTGGACGGTGACGTAGGCCGCCGGGAACCCTGCCGCCTTCAGCTCGCGCCGCGCCGTGAGCAGGCTGACCGGCTCGTAGCGGATGACCCGTCCCAGCTCGGTGGACAGCACCGTCGCGACCGTCTCCCATCCCCACGCGTCGCTGCCGGTGAGGGTGTAGGCCGCGCCCGCGTGCACCTCGGGGGCGGTGAGAGCGGCGACCGCGACGTCGGCGACGTCCCGGGTGTCGATGAACGAGGTCTTCGCGCGGCCGGCGGGCAGCCGGATCCGGTCGTGCTCGACGATGTCGCTGCGGTAGGCGGTCTCGAGGTTCTGCATGAAGAACGCCGGGCGCAGCATCGTGGCGGGCAGCCCGGCCGCCTTGACGTCCTGCTCCAGCCGATAGTGGGGCACCGCGGGGTTCACGCCCATGACCGACAGGACCACGGTCTGGCGGATGCCCCGGCGGGCGAGCTCGGCGACGAAGGGCCGGATGACGCCCTTGATGTCGGAGATCGCCGGGGGTCGCATCAGGAAGACGCGGTCGACCCCCTCCAGGGCCGGGCCCCAGGTGGTGGTGTCGGTGAAGTCGAACCGGCAGTCCTGCGCGTCCCCGGTGCCGGTGATCTCGCGTACGGCGCGTCGTACCGGCACCCCGCGCTCGCCGAGACGAGCGGCCACGTGGCGACCGACGGTCCCGGTGGACCCGGTCACCAGCACTGTGCCCTCGGCACCCCTCACGGACCCCACGGTAGGTGCTCCGTCGGCGTGCTGGGCGAGCACCCGCGAGGCGGGCGGCTCCGGACAGACCCGGGGCGGCGCGCCGTCGGGGCGTCGTACGTCCTAGGTTGTCGCTGTGCGCCTCCTGCTCGTCCGTCACGGACAGACCCCCTCCAACGTCGCGCGTCGGCTCGACACCGCCGTGCCCGGAGACGACCTGACCGACGAGGGCCACACGCAGGCGCGGGCCCTCGTGGGTGCCCTGGAGCCGCTGACGATCGACGCGCTCTACGTCTCCGACCTCGTGCGCACCCACCAGACCGCCGCGCCCCTTGCCGCGGACCGCGGCCTCACGCCCGTCATCAGACCGGGGCTGCGCGAGATCCAGGCCGGTGACGACGAGATGACTCCCGACCCGGCGCGCTGGGAGGCCTACCTCGGCATCATCTACCGCTGGCTCGACGGCGACCTCGAGGCCCGGGTGCCGGGCGGCGAGACCGGGGCCGAGGTGCTGGCGCGGTACGACGCCGTCGTCGCCGAGGTGGCGGCCGCCCACCCCGACTCCACCGCCGCGATCATCAGCCACGGCGCGGTGATCAGGGCGTGGATCGGCCTGCGCGCCACCAACATCGCCCCCGGGTTCGTGGCCGAGAGCCGGCTCGGCAACACCGCCGTCATCGTGCTCGACGGGAGCCCGCAGGACGGGTGGCGGGTCGTGACCTGGGCCGACACGGAGCCTCCGGGGATCTGAGCCGCAACGCGCGGTCGGAGGCGGCCACCCACCCGTCTTGATATACATAGGCTCCCTATGCAAAACTGGTTGCTGTGACCAACCACTCGCCGACCCTCGCGGCCAACACCGTCGCTGGCGACACCGTCGGCGCCGAGCTGCTCTCGGTGGTGGCCCGGCTCAACCGCTTCGCCACCCAGCAGGCCGCCATCGACCTCCCCTTCGCCCAGGTGCGGCTGCTCGCCCTCGTCGACGAGCGCGGCCCCTCGCGGATCAACGAGCTCGCGGCCCTCGATCGCTGCACCCAGCCGACGATGACCGCCCAGGTGCAGCGGCTCGAGACGGCGGGCCTCGTCAGTCGGGTCGTCGACCCGAGCGACGCCCGCGCCGTGCTCGTGTCGACCACACCTGCCGGCCGGCGCCAGCTCGCCCTCGCCCGAGAGGCTCGGGCCGCGGCCGTGGCTCCGTACCTCTCCACCCTCGAGCCGCACGAGCACGACGTGCTCGCTGCCGCCGTCCCCATCCTGGGCCGACTGCTCGCCGACGCGTCAACCTCCAGCACCAGTAACAGCACCAGCACCAGCACCAGCACCAGCACCAGCACCAGCAAGGAGCACTGAGACCTCACCATGCTGCGCCAACCCAAGGCCGTCTGGGCCGTCGCGTTCGCGTCCGTCATCGCCTTCATGGGCATCGGGCTCGTCGACCCCATCCTCAAGCCGATCGCCGACCAGCTCCACGCCAGCGCCTCGCAGGTCTCGCTGCTCTTCACGAGCTACATGGCCGTGATGGGTGTGGCCATGCTCGTCACCGGCGTCATCTCCAGCCGGATCGGCGCCAAGAAGACCCTGCTGCTCGGCCTGCTCATCATCATCGTCGGCGCCGGGCTCGCCGGCTCGTCGAGCACGGTGATGGAGATCGTCGGCTGGCGCGCCCTGTGGGGCCTCGGCAACGCCCTCTTCGTCGCGACCGCGCTGGCGACCATCGTCAGCGCCTCGCGGGGCTCGGTCGCCCAGGCCATCATCCTGTATGAAGCCGCCCTCGGCCTCGGCATCGCCGTCGGCCCCCTCGTCGGTGGCCTCCTCGGCGGGATCTCCTGGCGTGGGCCGTTCTTCGGCGTCTCCGTCCTCATGGCCATCGCCGTCGTCGTGACGGCCATCGCCCTGCCGTCGACCCCACCGGCCACGCGCAAGAGCAGCCTGGCCGACCCGTTCCGGGCGCTGCGCCACCGCGGCCTGCTCGGGGTCGCCATCACGGCCCTGCTCTACAACTTCGGCTTCTTCACCCTGCTGGCCTACACGCCGTTCCCGCTGGACATGAACGCGCACCAGATCGGCCTGATCTTCTTCGGCTGGGGCCTCTGCCTCGCCTTCACCTCGGTCGTCGTGGCGCCCCGGCTGCAGCGCCGCTTCGGGACCGTGCCCACCCTGCTGGTCAACCTCACCCTGCTCTCGGCGACCCTCGCCGTCATGGCGCTCGGCACCACCAGCAAGCCCGTGCTGGTTGTCTGCGTGATCGTCGCTGGTCTATTCCTGGGAATCAACAATACTCTCGTCACCGAGACGGTCATGAAGGCCGCTCCGGTCGAGCGGAGCGTGGCCTCGGCGGCCTACAGCTTCGTCCGCTTCAGCGGTGGGGCCGTGGCGCCCTGGCTCGCCGGCAAGCTCGGCGAGGAGGTCAACATCCACGTGCCCTTCTGGGTCGGCGCCGGTGGTGTGCTCCT